>JBAQJL010000136.1:0-1578 GCA_049300295.1 Xanthobacteraceae bacterium | reverse complement strand
CGACGAGAGGGATGATCGGCATCTTGGCGTATTTTTCGTATTCCGCCTGGCTGCCCGCATTTCGCAAAATCCATTGATGCTGGATGGCTTTGTAGCGAAAATAGGAGCGTATCTTGACCGAGTAGGGCGACATCTCGGCGCCGATGATGCGATATTCGTCCGCCATGGGGTGGTCCTCCAATTAAGTTGGTTGACGGCTTGATCGCCTGCTTTATCGGTAGACGATCTATAGCACCGGCAGGGCCGGGCGGAACGAAGCAGAGCTAAAAAATGCAGCCAATGAAGCAGGATCGCCAGGCCGCCTCGGCCGGCCAGCCCGGATTGCTCGCACCCGATACCTCGGGGATGAACTTCTATCGCGCCGATCCCGCGTTGACCGACCTGCTGCGGCTGCATTTGTCCGATGCGCTGTTTCGCCACATCGAGCCGCATCTCGACCGGCTCGGTGCGCTGGCCGGCGGCCATCTTGACGAATGCGCGCGGCTGGCCGATCGCCATCCGCCGGTGCTGCATCAGCGCGACCGCTTTGGCCGCGACACCCAACGTATCGAGTATCACCCGGCCTATCGCGAACTGGAAAAGGCGGCGTTCGGCGAGTTCGGCATCCACGCGATGTCGGTGCGCAAGGGCATCCTGGGCTGGCCGGACAAATATCCGGTGGTTGCAAAGCACGCCTTTACGTTCCTGTTCAACCAGGCCGAGTTCGGCCTCGGTTGTCCGATCAACGTCACCGACGGCTGCGCCAAGCTGCTCAATAATTTCGGCAGTGAGGCGTTGAAGGCGCGCTACCTCGATGGCCTGACCCAGACCGACATGAACAAGCTGACGCAAGGCGGCCAGTTCATGACCGAGAAGGAAGGCGGCTCCGACGTCGGCACGCTGACCACGACCGCGGTGCAGGATGGCGATCACTGGCGGCTCTATGGCGAAAAATGGTTCTGCTCCAATGCCGACGCCGAAGTGGTGATGCTGCTGGCGCGCCCCGAGGGCGCGGGGCCGGGCACCCGCGGCGTCGGGCTGTTTTTGATGCCGCGGCGGCTCGAGGACGGTTCGCAAAACCACTACCGGATCATTCGTCTGAAGGACAAATTGGGCACCCGCTCGATGGCGTCGGGCGAGATCAAGCTGGAAGGCGCGATTGCCTATGCGGTCGGCAAGCTCGATCGCGGCTTTGTCCAGATGGCCGAGATGGTCAACTCGTCGCGGCTGTCCAACGGCGTCAAATCCACCGCCTTGATGCGCCGCGCGCATCACGACGCGATGACGGTGGCGCGCAATCGCGTGGTGTTCGGACAGCGCATCATCGATTTGCCGCTGGCGCGGCGGCAATTGATGAAGATCGGGCTCGCCACCGAGCAGGCGCTGTCGATGAGTTTCCTCACCGCGGATGCGCTCGACCGCGCCGAGGCCGGCAGCCAGGATGCCGCCGCGCTGCTGCGCATCCTGACCCCGACCTTGAAATTCCGCGCTACCCGCGATGCCCGCAAAGTCTGCGGCGATGCGCTGGAGATGCGTGGCGGCATCGGCTACATCGAGGAATTCGCCACCGCGCGGCTGCTGCGCGATGCGCATCTGGGG
>JBAQJL010000135.1:0-4947 GCA_049300295.1 Xanthobacteraceae bacterium | reverse complement strand
GACTGAGCGTCGAGCGTACACTGATGTCGGTGGTGCGCACGGCGGTCTCGCTGATCGGATTCGGTTTCGCCATCGTTCAGTTTTTCGAGCGCTTACAACAGACGCCCGGGGCAAGGGCCCCACGCTTACCGGATGCGCCGTAGTATGTCGGGCTGGCACTGATCTTCTGCGGCGTCCTGACACTCATCGTTTCGCTTTGGGAGTACCGCTGGATACTGCGTTACCTGTGGGGAGGAGATTTTGCGGCAATCGCAGGCGTGACCAGGGAGGGAAAGCAAACACCGATGATCGCGGTGACAATCGTGCTCACGTTCGTTGGCGTGGCCATTTTTTTTGCCGTGCTGTTCCGTCTCGCCTAGCGGGCGGGAGCGCCAACCGCAATATCGACCAAACAGTCGAATGGAGAAAACAAATGTCTGACATGAAGGACAAACCGGAAAAGCAAGAATCTCTCCCGTTCCCGCCGACGCCTTCGGCGAGCATCGCCGGGCGCACGATGCAGGAGTCAATCTACAAGCCGCAACCGAAGCCGCGACGGCTTCCGGCTGACACGCCGAACATTCTGATCGTGTTGATCGACGACGCCGGCCCCGCACTGCCGGCGACGTTCGGCGGTGAAGTTAACACCCCAACGATGGATCGGATCGTCAAGGAAGGGATCGGGTACAACCGATTTCACACCACGGCGATGTGCTCGCCGACACGCGCCTCGCTGCTGACCGGCCGCAATCACCACCGGGTCGGAAATGGTCAGATCGCGGAATTGGCGAACGATTGGGACGGCTATTCAGGGCACATTCCAAAGAGCAGTGCGCTGGCCGCGGAGGTATTGAAAGACTACGGCTACGCTACGGCTGCGTGGGGCAAGTGGCACAACACGCCCGCCGAGGAGACCACCGCGACCGGTCCGTTCGAGAACTGGCCGACGGGCCTCGGCTTCGAATATTTTTACGGTTTCCTCGCCGGCGAGGCCTCGCAATACGAGCCCAACCTCGTTCGCAACACGACCTATGTCCACCCGCCAAAAACGCCGCAAGAAGGCTACCATCTGAGCGAGGACCTAGCGGACGATGCGATCGGCTGGCTACGCAAGCACAAATCCTTCCAGCCGGAAAAGCCCTTTTTCATGTACTGGGCGAGCGGCGCGATTCACGGCCCGCATCATGTCGCAAAGGAGTGGGCGGACAAGTATAAGGGCAAGTTCGATGATGGCTGGGACGCCTATCGCGAGCGCGTTTTCAAGCGCGCCAAGGAAAAGGATTGGATTCCCGCCAATGCGCAGCTCACGCCGCGGCATGACACGATGCCGTCGTGGGACAGCATCCCTGAGGACGAGCGGCCGTTCCAGCGCCGCCTGATGGAAGTGGCTGCCGGGTTTGCCGAGCATGTCGATGTCCAGGTCGGCCGCGTCGTCGACGAGATCGGCAGGCTGGACTATGGCGACAACACGTTGATCTTTTACATCTGGGGCGACAACGGCTCCTCGGCGGAAGGCCAGGACGGCACCATCAGCGAATTGCTGGCGCAGAACGGCATTCCCACCAGCGTCGAGCAGCATATCGCAGCGCTCCAAGAACTGGGCGGTCTCGATGCCCTCGGTTCGCCGAAGGCCGATAACATGTACCACGCGGGGTGGGCCTGGGCCGGCAGCACACCCTACAAGGGCACAAAGCTCCTGGCCTCGCATTTCGGCGGCACACGCAATCCATTGGCCGTCCGTTGGCCGGCGAGAATCAAACACGATGCGACGGCGCGGACGCAGTTTCACCATTGCAACGATATCGTCCCGACGATCTACGATGTGGTCGGCATCACCCCGCCGCGCACGGTCAACGGCGTCGAGCAGGACCCGATCGATGGGGTGAGCTTCGCCTATTCCTTCGGCGATGCGAAAGCCAAGGGCCGATTGCTCACCCAGTATTTCGAAGTCATGGGCAGCCGCGCCATCTATCACGACGGCTGGATCGCCAGCGCCTTCGGACCGCGCATCCCGTGGGTTCCAGGGCTGCCGCCCGGCATCCGAGAATGGACCCCGGATAACGACATCTGGGAGCTTTACAACCTGGAGGAGGACTGGAGCCAGGCCGATGACCTTGCTTCGAAGATGCCGGAAAAGGTGGCGCAGATGAAGGAGATGTTCCTCATCGAAGCGGCGAAAAACAAAGCGCTGCCGATCGGCGGCGGCCTTTGGGTCCCGGTTCTGCATCCCGAGTTGCGCATCACCCCGCCCTATACGCAATGGACCTTCTTTGGCGACATGGTCCGCATGCCGGAATTCAGCGCCCCGGCGCTCGGCAACAAGCCCAACATTGTCACCATCGACGCCGTGATCCCGGCCAGCGCCAACGGGGTGCTCTACAAATTGGGCGCCAATTCGGGCGGTCTGACCTGCTTCGTCGAAGACGGAGTTCTTTGCTACGAGTATAACCTCTTCATCATTCAGCGCACAAAGATCCGCGCCAAGGAAAAGCTGCCGACCGGCAAGGTAAAGATCGAGATCGAGACACGCTATGTTCAGCCGAGGCCCGGCGGTCCGCTGAAGGTGACCATGAAGGCGTCCGGCAAAGTCGTCGCCGAAGGCACCGTCCCAATCAGCGCGCCGCTGATTTTCACCGCCAATGACTGCCTCGACATCGGCATCGCGCTCGGATCGCCTGTGTCGCTCGATTATTGCGACAAGGCGCCTTTCAAATTCAACGGGACGATCGAGAAGGTTGAGGTCAAGTATTTGCCGCTGACGGAGCAGGCCGGCGGCGAACAGCGCTCTGGGGAATCGGCCACGCGTCCACAGAGCGTTCCGACGTAACTGAATTGCACGCGCCGGCGAAGCACCAAACAGAAATCCAACGACAGGAATCCTTGCCATGAGCGTAAAAGCAATGATTGAACGTGCGGTGCTTCCGATTCCAAGCCAGCGATACAAAGCCTTGATCACGTTCGACGCGAAGGATGCGGGCGCGAGTTATCCGAAGATTGAACCGCAGCGTCCGCCCAAAGGCGCTCCTTCTCGACGATGTGTGGTTCGGCGCGTCGAGCGCCTTCGGCGGGCCCTGCCAGACGCCGAATGCCGAAAAACTGGCGGCCGAATGGTGTTCTCCGCCGATGAAGGCTGCGGCATCGGCGAGGTTACCGGAGCGCCGGTGTCGGAGGACTATGGCGCGCGCGGCAACCTCTTTAACGGCGTCGTCAAGGGCGCCCAGCTCGCTGTCGCCGAAGCCGTCGAGGGCTCGGACCATCTGGTTTCGCCGGAGGAGGCGGTCCGCATCGCGATGGCGTGGCACTGGGTCAGCAAACGACGGCGGTCGGACGCGCATGCAGTGCATCCGGGCCCAGCACTTTAGTTTTTCTGCTGCCGCTCGCCTAGCCGCGCAAACGCTGGAATACCGACTGAAAACTCGGCCTAAAACTTCTAACTCAACCAACGGAGCGTGAAATGGCTAAATCGGACAAACCGAACATCCTCATCCTTTGGGGCGACGATATCGGTATCTGGAACATCAGCCACTTCAGTCGAGGCATGATGGGCTACCGGACCCCCAATATCGACCGCGTTGCGCAAGAAGGCGTGACTTTCACCGATTTCTACGGCCAGCAGAGCTGCACGGCCGGCCGGGCCGCTTTCATCTGCGGCCAAAACCCGATCCGCACCGGCCTGACCAAGGTCGGAATGCCCGGCGCCACTGTCGGTCTTCACAAGGAAGACCCAACTATTGCCGAACTGCTCAAGCCGCTCGGCTATGCCACCGGTCAGTTCGGTAAGAACCATCTCGGCGACCGCGACGAGTATCTACCGACTGTGCATGGCTTCGACGAATTTTTCGGCAATCTCTATCACTTGAATGCCGAAGAGGAGCCGGAGCTTCCCGACTACCCCAAGGACCCGGAATTCAAAAAGAAGTTCGGTCCTCGCGGCGTGCTTCATTGTGTGGCTGATGGCAAAGGCGGACAAACGATCAAGGATACTGGTCCACTGACCAAGAAGCGCATGGAAACTATCGACGAGGAGATCACGTCTGCCGCACTCGCTTGGATGGAGAAGCAAGCCAAAGCAGAGAAGCCATTCTTTCTTTGGTACAACTCGACCGCAATGCATTTCAGAACGCATCTCGCGACCAAGAACCGCGGCAAGAGCGGGCAGGACGACTACAGCGACCGCATGGTCACTCATGACGAGCAGATCGGTCAGATGCTCGACAAACTTGATGAACTGGGTATCGCCGATAACACCATTGTCATGTATTCAACCGACAATGGACCGGAGAATGACACTTGGCCGGACGGCGCCAACACGCCGTTCCGCGGCCAGAAGGACACCAACTGGGAGGGCGCCTGGCGCGTTCCGGCGTTTCTGCGCTGGCCTGGCAAAATTAAAGCGGGATCGGTTCTCAACGGCATCGTCTCGCACCAGGACATGCTGCCGACGGTTCTGGCGGCCGCAGGCGATCCGGACGTCAGCCAGAAGCTCCTGGCCGGTTACAAGATCGGGAGCATGACCTACAAGGTCCACATCGATGGGCTCAACATGGTGCCTTACCTGACCGGTGAAGCAAAAGAGAGTCCGAGAAAGTTTTTCTTCTACATGAGCGACGACGGCGACGTCATGGCTGTTCGAGTGGGTGACTATAAGTTCAACTTGATGATACAGCGTGCGGAGAGGATGATGGCGTGGGCGGAGCCTTTGGTGAAGCTGAGGGTGCCTCTGATCTACAATCTACGTCGTGACCCGTTCGAACGCGCCGACTTCAATTCCAATACTTACTGGGATTGGATGGTTGATCACGCTCCCCAACTCTACCTCATGCAAGGGCTTGTGGCGGAGCAGATCGAGAACTTCGTCAAGTTCCCGCCCCGCCAGAAGCCGGCTTCGTTCAACCTGGACGCGGTGATGGCGATGGTGTCCAGCCATGGGCATGGCGGCTCCTAAACCTCGGCCGGCATCGCCGACGG
>JBAQJL010000134.1:0-4620 GCA_049300295.1 Xanthobacteraceae bacterium | reverse complement strand
CAACGCCCGACGAGGTACGGCGATTTCAGCTGTATCTCATCGAGAGCGGTGCGAGCATCTGTAACCGCAATCGGATCATGACCGGCGTGCGCTTTCTGTTCCGCGTCACGCTGCGTCGGCACGATCTAGCGGCCGAGGTCTGGCACCTCAAGGAGCCGCAAAAGCTGCCGCCGGTGCTGAGCCCTGAGGAGGTCAAGCGCATTCTTGCCATGGCGACGAGCCTGAAGGCGCGAGCGATGCTGACACTTGCCTTTAGCAAGAATGCTGCCGGGACCGAAACGGCGAATGATGAACGGCCTTATATCTTTGGTGCCTGATCTTCCAATCCGGCCTGATGTGCATTTCGAGCATTTGTTCCGCAAGGTCCGGGAGGATGAATATGGCCGTCGCGGTGACGGCCTTTTTTGCCTGGGCTCGGCATCTCTCCACCTCTACTCGGAAGCATTCAGCGCGCGTTTGCATCAGGTCAAAACGTAATTACGAGCACCATGAAATTCAAATTACTGGAGAGCACGCGCCGAAATAATCGGGCGATTACATAACGATTCGAATCCGATTGCCGGTAGTGATGCGGCATTTCGAACTCGGCCCTACTTGTGCGGAAAGTCCATCCGGCTTTCCTTTCATTGGCCCCAACTGTGCCCCAGTCGGGATATTTTTTTAACAACCGTGTACTCAATTGGTTCGCCCAAGCGGCCTTCGACGCGGCGTTCGAGGCGCGTCCGCGCGGTCTCCACTACGGCGAGTGGGGCTCGCT
The DNA here is from genome assembly GCA_049300295.1 of Xanthobacteraceae bacterium. Lineage (GTDB taxonomy): Bacteria > Pseudomonadota > Alphaproteobacteria > Rhizobiales > Xanthobacteraceae > BOG-931. The sequence goes on along the minus strand of JBAQJL010000134.1, from coordinate 3,863 downwards.
AGCATGTTGCCGAAGATTCCGAGCGTGAGCTAGTAACTGCCTCCTTGGCGAAGCCTCTGATTTGTCGCATTGCTTGCCGCATATCGAAGCCAGCAAGATCGGGAGATCGTCCGAATGTTTATCGCTATGAACAGGTTCCGCGTCACCTAAAGGCTCAGAAGCAGCCTTCGAGGAAGTCTGGCTGTCGCGCGACACGCATCTCGATCAGGTGCCCGGCTTCGTCGAATTCCATCTGCTTAAAGGTCCCGAGGCGGAGGATCATACGCTTTATGCATCCCACACGGTGTGGGAGAATCACTCCGCCTTCGAGGCGTGGACCAAGTCCGAAGCGTTTCGGGCCGCACATCATCGCGCTGGCGACAACAAATCCCTCTATCTCGGGCACCCACAATTCGAGGGGTTCGAGGTTCGCCAGACCGTGGAACTGCGGAACGCCGAGGCGTCGAAATCGGAAACAGGACGATCGTCAACGGCACGCAAATGAGCCCGGCGCAGCTCAACACCAGCAGCACGGCCACAGACACGATCGACTACGTCGCCACCGACCAACACGTCCTCACGTCCACGACGACCTGCACCGTCATCATCGATGCCCCCTCGATCGTCCCGTCCGACGACGCATCTTCCAATGATGCAACCTCAACGGACGATGCCACGACCACAGCCCAATGACCGATCGGCTCGTTTCGACGGCCTCACCTACATCTCAATCCGCAACGCCTCGGCTAGCTCACCCCATCTCCGTAACGCGTATACCATCGACTGCGCCGCCACCGAACAAGAACGGCCTTCGTTGCGGCCCCGCAACCACGCGCCGCGCCACATGAATGGGATGTAATGGAACACAGTCCACTACCGCAGGTTTCCCCTACGGGGGTTGTTTGATTCCTCAAGAAAGATATCCAACATGAAAACACGAACATTCATCGTATTGGTGGCCGCGGCGCTGCTCTCGGGCGCAACGGTTGCGTCGGCAGCGGGCATGGCCCAATCGAACCCCACTGGACCGCAGCCGGTGCGCGATACGCTAACTCTCACGAGCGCCCAGCAGAAAACGGCGTGGAACGATTTGCATGGTTTGGCGACCCGACAGGTTGCTCCGGCGGGCTTCCAGGCCAAAGTGGGGACACCCGTCCCAGGCAGCGTCATGATCATGGCGGTTTCAAATAAAGCCGCGAAGGCGGTTCCCGCGCTCAAACCGTACTCCTTCACCGTCGTGAACCATAAGCTCCTGATCGTGAACCCGAACAGCCGCACAATCGCCGAAGTCATCACGAGCTAACCGCCGCCGCTACGTGCAGAACGAAGAACTCCCGGCGCTGCCGTTCGGGGCAGCGCCGGACATTCCGTTGGAGCTTGGCGACTACCCGGGCGCCCATCTCAATCATAGATACATTACAAGTAGGACGATGTTGTTTTTTCCATCCGCCGCGGGGGTGGCTGCCGCAGTTCCCTTGTCGGCTCACTTTTGGGCACGCGCAAATTATCGGCAAGCGCTGGATAATATTCCGGGAAGCTTTACATCAACAACAGTGAACGGCGAAGTGCGCCGTTCCGCTAGTGCCGGGAATACACCCCGTATCGAGGAGAAATATAATGGCGCAGAATCAAAATCAAAATCAGGGAGGCCAGCAGGGCGGTCAAGGTGTCCAACACCAAGGTGGCCAGCAGGGCGGAGGCGGTCAGCGCCCCGGTCAGCAGAACCAGCAGAACCAGGATCCGAATCGCCGAGGCGGCCAGCAGAACGATGAGAAACATAATCAACGATAGTTTGCGTTGAACTTGAACCATGCCCCCGGAATAACTTCCGGGGGATTTTTATACGACGTCTCTGATTTGCATTTTGGCGAAACTGACCTCGCAATCAACACCATCGACCGCGTCGCCACCGACCAAACCGCGCACTCAACGAATTAGACGTCCTTCGACGCCGCCTTTGCTACGTTCAGAATTCAATGACGATAGGTATTACTGTGGCGTGAACTCGTTCGTATAAAGTGCGGACATGTTCGGCGTCGTCGGCAGCAGATGCAGATCAGCAAACGACCGTTCGAGCGTGGCAATCGATTCGCCGTCGAACTTGCAGTCCTTGGTGAACATGCCGATCGTGAGATCATAGTCCTTCGCCATCACGTCCTCCGAAAATCCGGTCACCTCGGATTCTATTTTCATCGTCTCGGCCTTGTGCTTGCGCATATAACCGACGGTCTCGATCTAGGCCGCGACGAACGCGCGGACCGCAGCAGGGTCGGTCTTGATCAACTGGTCCGACGCATAGAGGGCTCCCGACGCGATGCTGCCCTCATACGAGCTGACCGGGACCAGAAGGCGGCCGGTCTTTTTATCTTCCATCGCGAGGAACAGCGATGTGTCGCCAGTATCAGCGTCGACCAGGTGCGCCCTGAATGCCGGCGATCTTGTCCGCTGCGATGGCGATGTCGGCGCGCTCGGGATCGTGCCAATCCATCAAGAGGCGAGAACGCTCATTCTCGCTGACACCATTAGACTGCGCCGAACGACCGGCGTTGCTGCTGCGACTGGCGCGCAACGATTGCGTCCGGATCAGCAACCTGGGCCAGTCAGATCGCTCGGCCACCTTAGCCACGCAGGGCGGACAAAAGCTTTGCGATGATCCAGAGCGCTCCAAATGCCGCCGCAGCAATAGCGAGCTGCTGCGGGTTGTTGCAAAGAAACGGCATGCTGTCGCACGTATTGCTTATCCAGCCGGGGTAGCCAAGAGCCGCGGTAACGGTGTTAGTGAAAAGGACGCTGGCACCGGCAAGTACGACGGCAAGCAACAAGAGCAGGTTTGCCATGTTGCGCTCCACGCCAGTTGAGTCGCCGCCGGAATGATACACGCTCGCTAGGAAATGGGGATGGGGTGTCATCCGATGTGGCGACGTGGCAAGGAAGCGAGGGATTGTCCACAGGACCGAGAGACGCGATTTGAACGGGCTATATTGTCCAAAAAGACCTCAGAGGACGGGTTAAAGCATCGTTAATTCCGGAGGCGCATAAGCGTGACAAAATGCAGGAGAGCTATGCGTATCGTCCTGGTCGATCCGAGCCGAGCGATCCAGCACGCGATGACAAGCCTCATCGCCGAGGGCGGGCACGAGGTCGTCGCTTTCTGCGAAGGGCTAAAAGCCCTCGAACACCTGAAGGCCGATGTAGGCGTCCGGGCTCTCGTCACGAGCATACAGTTGCCGGACATTTCGGGGCTTGAATTGTGCGTGGCGGCCCGGAAACTGGCCGGTTCAAGGCGCGCCTTGTTTATTATTGTAATGTCCTCGTCGAAGGACTTTGAGCAAGTGGTAGGAGCACTCGATAATGGTGCAGACGATTTCATTCATAAACCACCGATTGCTGAAGAATTACGTGCCCGGTTGCGCGCCGCTGATCGGCTCACAACAATGCAAAGTGAGTTAATCAGGTACGCAACAACCGATTTTCTGACGGGGCTGCTCAATCGCCGCAGTTTCTTCGAAGATGGCACGGAAGCGTGTCAAATGGCCTGCATCGACGGATCGCTTTCGGCAATTCTTTTCGACATCGATCATTTCAAGACCATCAATGACATGTACGGTCATGAAGCCGGAGACGTTGTGTTAGCCGGCGTCGGCACTGCTGCGAAAGCCGGGACAAACGGAATTGTTGGCAGACTTGGCGGCGAGGAGTTTTGTATTCTGGCGAATTGTGTTGGGCGCGCGGCGATTGGACTGGCGGAGGCGCTTCGGAGAGCTATGAGCGGAAGTTGGTGACGGCATGAAGGGGTAAGGCGACGTATCGTGGGGGTGTTCGACGCCTCCACTTCTCGACCAAAGGAGTGATACGCCGTGACCGACACTAACGTCATCAAGCTG
>JBAQJL010000133.1:0-8178 GCA_049300295.1 Xanthobacteraceae bacterium | reverse complement strand
CTCCCGTAGGAGTCTGGGCCGTGTCTCAGTCCCAGTGAGGCTGATCATCCTCTCAGACCAGCTACTGATCGTAGCCTTGGTGAGCCGTTACCTCACCAACAAGCTAATCAGACGCGGGCCGCTCCTTTGGCAATAAATCTTTCCCCGTAAGGGCTTATCCGGTATTAGCACAAGTTTCCCTGTGTTGTTCCGAACCAAAGGGCACGTTCCCACGTGTTACTCTCCCGTCTGCCGCTCCCCTTGCGGGGCGCTCGACTTGCATGTGTTAGGCCTGCCGCCAGCGTTCGCTCTGAGCCAGGATCAAACTCTCAAGTTGAAGAGATTTGATCTCGGCTGATCACAACGTTTGACGAGGTCCCTACACGTCTGACCGTTTGCACGGTCAACAGTGTAGAAAACCTTGAAACGTAAGACCGCCGAAGTCTCTTCGGCCGTACCCTTTCATCGAAGACAAGCCTCGACTGCCGGGACACGGCGCGCAGGACTCCGCCGTCCACGTTTCTCTTTCTTCCGATTCACTTGTCAAACAGCCCGGAACCTACGGCCCCGTCGCAGTCTTAAGTCTTTAGCTTTGCGCCTTTCCCTCACGCCTACACCCCGACTGGGGCGCGAGAAGCGAAGGAGAAACCGCCGAAGCCCGCACATCCGACGTGGCCATGGGCTGGCCGGATGATTCACCGCGCAAACAGTGAGGGGCTTCTCGAAGCACGCCATCGCGTCAAGCGGCGGCGCGCCAAGAGGAGTTATATAGTCTTCGGGGTTTGTCATTGTCAACGCCCTGTCGCACAAAATGCGCGCGAAAATGCACAGGGAATCGAGCGGCCGAATTTCTCTCGGACCGGCAACGGCCGCGTCGGTTTTGCGCTCATTCCCGCGGCAAACGCCGCACAACGGCCACATTCCTCCGCCGTCCTTTATCCAATCGTGTCGGGTCTGTCGCAATGTGGGGTCGCGACGTCGTCAACTAGGCTTTGGGCGCTCGACGGTTCGGCTGTTTTGCCTGTCGCAATGACGGTCCGGAACCGGCGAATGCCTTGTATTGCCACTTGATTTCGGCTCGGTCCAAAGAGCCGTTCGGGTGGACTAACGCGCCGTCGCAAGCCTTTCTGCCGTTCCGCCCCGTTCTTCCGGGTGGTCCGGAAGAACTCTTGTGCCGGGGGCGAGCGCAAGTTTGGGGGACGGGGATTTGGACCAAGGTAGGCTGCGCGCCAGCGGTCGCAAGGCAATAGCCGAGACCATCGATCTCGGCCACGAGCCTCCGCTATCGGTCGACGGCCATGGCGGCCTCGACCGGCGCCGCGTATCGGTACAGTGGTTCAGCGGGACGATTCTGACCGGACTTTGCGGCGCCGCCCTGATGGGAGGCGCCGTTTTCGCTTCGCTGGACGGCGAGACTACTTTCGCGGCGGCGCCCGAATGGGTTGGCACGGCATTGCGCGGCGCGGTGTCGAACATCGGCGACCATATTGCGGGTCTGCGCAAGACAGACCGGCTGCCGACCTTCACCGAGGCCGCGGTCGGGCACGAAGTGTTGCGCGTTCCGACCGTCACCCGCAGCCATGAGCGCGAGATGGTGCGCGTGCGGCCTTACGAGCGCGTATTCGGCAATCTGTCGCTGACGGTCTCGGATATTTCCGCAAAGATTCCACCCTTCAATCCGCAAAAGCTTCTGGCCGCGGCGGTTTCCGATGACGATCAGGCCGCAACGCCGCAGCCGGACGCCGAAGTATCGTTCTCGACCTGCGACTTCGCGGCGTCGGCGCCGCGCGGCAAGGCCGCACCGGGCGCGTGCGAGCTGAGTTCGCTGCTGCCGAAAGTGCGGCGCTCGACACTCCTGCCGGTCGACGAAATCCTGGAGCGTGTGCGCGACGTCGCCAACAGCGCGGGCTTGGCCACTCCGGCGCTGGCCAGTGCCGACCGCACCGGCTCGCTGCGGCTCGGCTATGCGCCTGACAATCAGCCCGATCCCTATCTCGGCTTCGAGGCGCGCATCGTACCGATGAACGTCACGCTGTTGGGCAAGACGCAGGCAAGCGCCGCGCGCGAGGACAACGAGCATGTCGTCGTCGCCAAGAAGAACGACACAGTCGGCTCGATCCTGCATGACCTCGGCGCCGCGCCCGACCAGATCCAACAAATCCTCGCCGTGCTCGGGCCTCAAGCCAGCGGCCCCCTCAAGGAAGGACAGCGGCTGCGCATCCTGCTGGCGCCGCCGAGCCTCGGCCGCGTGCTGCCGCTGCGTGTCATCATCGAAGACAACGCGGCGATCGCAACCGCGGCGGCCTTGTCCGACACCGGCGACTATGTGCCGGTCGACGTCCACAACGTCGATACCGAAGTCGCCGACCAGAGCCAGGGCAAGAATGCCGACGTGCCGGACGGCGGCGCCACGCTTTATCAGAGCCTCTACGAAACGGCGCTGCGCAACAACATTCCGCAGGCGGTGGTCGACGAGATGGTCGGCATCTATGCCTACGACGTCGACTTCCAGCGCAAGGTGCAGCCCGGCGATTCATTCGACGTGCTCTACGCCGAGGACACCAACGGCGACGGCACCCACGAGGTGCGTTTTGCGGCGCTGACGGTCGGCGGCGAGACCAAAAACTACTATCACTTCCACACGACCGACGACGGCCAGTACGACTATTACGACGAGACCGGCAAGAGCGCGAAAAAATTCTTGGTGCGCAAGCCGGTCGCAGCCGGCGTCGAGACCTCGCCGTTCGGCTGGCGCGTGCATCCCATCGCACACATCAAAGAATTCCATTCCGGCGTCGACTGGGCGGCGCCGGTGGGCACGCCGATTTTCGCCGCCGGCAACGGTACGATCGAGGAGATCGGACCGAAGGGCGGCTACGGCAAATACGTGCGCATCCTCCACGCCGAAGGCTACGAGTCGGCGTACGGCCACATGACCGCGTTCGCCCGCGGCCTCGAAGTCGGCAGCCGTGTCCGCCAAGGCCAGGTGATCGGCTTCGTCGGCTCGACCGGAATGTCGACCGGTTCTCACGTGCATTTTGAAATTCACATCAACGGCCGCTTCGTCAACCCGATGACCGTCAAGCTGCCGCGCGGCCGCGTGCTGGACGGCCCGACGCTCGCCGAGTTCGAGCGCGACCGCCAGCAACTCGATTCGCTGATGGCGAATTCGTCGAGCCCGCGCGTCGCGCAGGCGCGCTAGACACTAAGCCGTCGTTTGCGCCTCGGCCGTTCATCCTTCGAGGCTCGCTCCGCTCGCACCTCAGGATGACGGATTGGAAGCCAGCATGAGTACGACAATTTCGCAGGACAACATCGCTGTCCGCTCGAGCCGGCTATGGGCGACGCTGCATTTCAACCTCACGCGGCTGATCTTCCCGGCATGGCTCATCGCCGATCACGTCGGCGTCTCGACCAACATCGTGCGCCGCTGGTATGTGCCGTGGGAACGCACCGACGAACATCTGCCGCTGTCCCACATCGCCGAGGTCACGCACACGCGCGGCTTCTTCTGGGACGCCATCAGCGTGGAAAGCTCGGGCGGGCTCAATCCGCTGCGAGTGAACGGCCTGCCGAAAGGCGGCGCACGTCATTTCGTCGAGCAAGTGCGCGAACGGATCAACGAGAGCGTAACGGTGATGCGGCAAGCTCCGCGATAATCCTCTGTCATTTGCGAGCGAAGCGAAGCAATCCAGCCAGCCGTGCCGACTTTGGATTGCTTCGTCGCTATCGCTCCTCGCAATGACAATTACGCCGCTTGCGCGACGGCGTTGCCGTTAAAGGTCAGCCCGGCCTTGCCGGCCGAGACCGAAACCTTCTCGCCGTCCTTGATGCGGCCGGAGAGAATGAGCTCGGACAACGGGTCCTGCACCGACTTCTGAATGGCGCGTTTGAGCGGCCGCGCCCCATAAGCCGGATCGTAGCCCTTCTCGGCGAGCCACTCGCGCGCCTTGGTGTCGAGCGCGAGCTTGATCTTGCGCTCGTCCAGAAGCTGCTGCAGCCGCTGCAGCTGGATATCGACGATGCGCCCCATATGCTCGCGCTTGAGCCTATGGAACAGAATGATCTCGTCGATCCGGTTCAAAAATTCCGGCCGGAACCGCACCTTGACCTCGGCCATCACCACGTCGCGCACCTTCTCGGTGTCTTCACCATCGGGCTGCGCCACCAGATATTCAGCGCCGATGTTCGAGGTCATGATCAGGAGCGTGTTGCGGAAATCGACGGTGCGGCCCTGACCGTCGGTCAAGCGGCCGTCATCGAGCACCTGAAGGAGCACGTTGAACACGTCCGGGTGCGCCTTCTCGATCTCATCGAACAGCACGACCTGGTAGGGCCGACGCCGCACCGCTTCGGTCAGCGCCCCACCCTCCTCGTAACCGACATAGCCGGGCGGCGCGCCGATGAGGCGGGCCACCGAATGTTTCTCCATGTATTCCGACATGTCGATGCGAATAAGCGCGTGCTCGTCGTCGAACAGATACTGCGCCAACGCTTTCGTCAGCTCGGTTTTGCCGACGCCCGTCGGACCCAAGAACATGAACGAGCCGATCGGCCGGTTCGGATCCTGCAGGCCGGCGCGCGCACGGCGCACCGCCGTCGACACCGCCGTTACGGCTTCGTTCTGGCCGACCACGCGCTTCTCGAGCTGCTGTTCCATGCGCAACAGCTTCTCACGCTCGCCTTCGAGCATGCGGTCGACCGGAATGCCGGTCCAGCGCGACACCACCGCCGCCACGTTGTCGGCGGTCACCGCCTCCGAGGCGACGACAACGCCGCTGGTTTTCGCTTCGGTCGCTTTCAGCTTGCGCTCAAGCTCGGGAATGACGCTGTACTGCAATTCGCCGGCACGCTGATAGTCGCCGCGCCCGGGGCGAACCGCTTCGGCGAGATCGTTCTTGGCCTTGTCGAGCTCTTTCTGCAGCTCCGCCGCCGAGTTGAGCTTATCCTTCTCGGCCTTCCATTGCGTGGTGAGCGCGTTCGCCCTCTCTTCGAGATCGGCAAGATCCTTCTCGAGACGCTTGAGCCGGTCTTTTGACGCGGCGTCACGCTCCTTCTTCAGCGCTTGCTGCTCGATCTTGAGCCGCACGATTTCGCGATCGAGGTTGTCGAGCTCTTCGGGCTTGGAATCGATCTGCATGCGCAGCCGCGCCGCCGCCTCGTCGACCAGGTCGATCGCCTTGTCGGGCAGGAAGCGGTCGGTGATGTAGCGGTTCGACAACGTCGCCGCCGCGACCAATGCGGCGTCGGTGATCTTCACCTTGTGGTGCAGCTCGTATCTGTCTTTGAGACCGCGCAGGATCGAAATCGTATCCTCGACGCTCGGCTCCTCGACGTAGACCGGCTGGAAGCGCCGCGCCAAGGCGGCGTCCTTCTCGACGTGTTTCTTGTATTCGTCGAGCGTGGTGGCGCCGATGCAATGCAGCTCACCGCGCGCCAGTGCGGGCTTGAGCAGATTCGATGCGTCCATCGCGCCGTCGGCCTTGCCGGCGCCGATGATGGTGTGCATCTCGTCGATGAAAATGACGTAGGCGCCCTCCGAGGACGTGACTTCCTGCAGCACGCCCTTGAGCCGCTCCTCGAACTCGCCGCGATATTTCGCGCCGGCGATCATCGCGCCCATGTCGAGCGCAAGCAGCTTCTTGTCTTGCAGGCTTTCCGGCACGTCGCCGTTGATGATGCGCAGCGCCAAGCCTTCGACGATCGCCGTCTTGCCGACGCCCGGCTCGCCGATCAGCACCGGATTGTTCTTGGTACGCCGCGACAGCACCTGAATGGTGCGGCGGATCTCCTCGTCGCGCCCGATCACGGGATCGAGCTTGCCGTCGCGCGCGGCCTGCGTGAGATCGCGGGAATATTTCTTCAGCGCGTCATAGGCGTTCTCCGCCGACGCGCTGTCCGCCGTGCGGCCCTTGCGCAAAGCCTCGATCGCGGCGTTCAGATTCTGCGGCGTGACGCCGGCCTGGGCGAGAATCTTTCCGGCTTCGCTGCCGCGTTCGAGCGACAGCGCCAGCAGCAGCCGCTCCACGGTGACAAACGAATCGCCCGCCTTCTCGCCGGCCTTCTCGGCAGCGTCGAACACGCGCGCCAGCGCCGGATCGAGATAGACTTGGCCAGCGCCTGCGCCGGAAACTTTCGGCCGCTTGTTAAGCTCGGCCTCGACGGCGGCGAGCGCCTGCCGGGAATTGCCGCCCGAGCGGTCGATCAGCCCCGCGGCGAGCCCTTCGGGGTCGTCGAGCAGGACTTTTAACAGATGCTCGGTCGAAAACTGCTGGTGGCCCTCACGCTGTGCCAGCGATTGGGCGGACTGCACGAAACCGCGGCTGCGGTCGGTGAATTTTTCAAAGTTCATTGCCAAACTCCCTCGGCCTGTTCGGGTGCCCAAAAGCGGCGCAGCCAGAACATCGTCATTGGGTTATGGGATTAGAGAACTCATCCGGGTGCGGACTCCTTGATCGAGATCAAAGCGTTGCCCCTTAAAAGAATCCGACACCGGGCGGACCCCAGAGGAGGCGATCCGCAACACTTAATATGGTGGCGGAATCGGGCGGCGGAAGGGCCTTTAATGCCGGATTTGCAGCGTAATTTGATTGAATTTAACATCATCGCGCATCGGGAAAGCCGCCTCGTCCCGCCCCTTCGTCCCACGCCCTCACCTCCCCCGGCGTACAGACGTAACGTAAACCGATGACCGCTCACGCCGGCCTGCAAGACAAACCCGCCTACCGTTGGCTAGTGCTGACCGCGGCGACGGCCGCGCAGGCCACGGCCTCGTTCGCGCTCCTGGGCCTCGCGGCGCTGGCCGGCTTCCTGCAGCGCGACTTCAACCTCACCGCCGCCGAGACCGGCCTGCTCATCACCGCGAGCTACGCCGCGCCGCTGTTTTCGCTCCTGTTCGTTGGTGATCTGCTCGACCGCAAGAGCGAACGGCTGATCATCGGTGTCGGCGCCGTGGTGCTGTTCGTGCCGTTCCTGTTCGCCGCGGCGAGCCGCCATTACACCGCGCTGCTGTTCTGGCTGTTTGTCGCCGGGCTGGGCTACAGCGCGACGCAGCCCGGCGGCAGCAAATCGGTCTCCGCCTGGTTTCGCGGCGGCCGCCTCGGGCTTGCCATGGGCATCCGCCAAGCGGGATTGCCGCTCGGCGGCGCGGTGGCGGCGGCGATCCTGCCCGCGGTCGCGGCGGCCTGGAGCTGGCGCTCAGCCTTCGTCGCCGGCGCCGTGGCGGCGCTCGCCGGCGGATTGTTCTTCGCGCTGATCTACCGGCCGCCGCCCGAAGACGCCGGCATGGCGGCACGGCGCGAACCACTGACGGCCGCCGCCGTCGCCGGATTGCTGCGCCAGCCATGGATGCGCAACGCCCTCGTCGCCGGCCTCGCACTGGTGAGCGCGCAGTACGGCATTCTCACCTGGCTGATGCTCGACCTGCGCGACCACGCCCATATCGCGCTCACCCGCGGCGCGTTGTTTCTGGCGCTGGCGCAGGCGGCTGGCGCCGTCGGCCGCATCGCGCTCGCGGCCTGGAGCGACCGCACGCCGGCTCTGCGCTTTCGCTTCTTGACGCTGTCAATGATCGCGGTCGCCGCCGGCGTTGTCGTTCTGATGTTTGTACCGCCGCAAACGCCGGAACCTCTGCTCGTCCTGCTCGCCACCTGGCTCGGCTTCTTCGGGCTCGGCTGGTACGGACCGTGGGTCGCCTACCTCGCCGAAACCGCACCCGCCGACAAAACAGGCCTCACGCTCGGCGCCGCCATGGCGATCAACCAGCTCGGCATCATCGCCGCACCGCCGCTCCTCGGCCTCGTCCACGACCTGACCGGCGGCTACACCGCACTGTGGGGATGCGTGGTTGGGGTGCTGATGGTGGCTTATGGGCTGACAAAGGCGACGCGAAAGAGCGCGCATTAATATAAATAGCGCGCGGCGAGCTCGCCGACCGAACGGCCGCGTAGTAATAACAAGAACAGCGCAAAAGAATCTGCTATTCAATCCCCATGAGCAAGAAACCGACCTTCGCAACTGCGGGCCAAGAATCGGAAAAAATTGATGTCCGACTAAGCTATGGCATCGTTCGTCGAGCTATGAGCGGAAGTTGGTGACGGCATGAAGGGGTAAGGCGACGTATCGTGGGGGTGTTCGACGCCTCCACTTCTCCACCAAAGGAGTGATACGCCGTGACCGACACTAACGTCATCAAGCTGG
>JBAQJL010000132.1:0-24995 GCA_049300295.1 Xanthobacteraceae bacterium | reverse complement strand
CGACGAACAGGGCATCGGCAACACGGTCACCGATCTCAACAGCCGGCTCCTGCAGGCGCACCTCGCCGGCGGCGGCAGCGCGCCTGCGGGCTCGCCTTACGATCTGGCGCAGGTCTGCGACCTGATCCTGCTGGCGGAGACCGGCGATGCGACCGCGCGCGAGGCGGTGCTCGGGCCGGTCGGGCTGGTTCATGCGCTCCGCCCCGGCACCATCATCGTCGACCTGAGCGATACCTCGCCGCAATCGGGTCCGGCGCTGGCGCGTGCGCTCTACGCCAAGGGCGTGGCATGGATCGAGGCAACGCCTGTCGGCACCCCTAAAGATGCGCGCGCGGGCCAGCTGACGCTGTTGACCGCCGGTGCGGCCGAAACGCTCGAAAGAGTCACGCCCGTCCTCTCGGCGTTCGCGGCAAAAATCCTTCGTCTCGGCGACCTCGGCACCGGTCCACTCGCCAAGGCGCTGGCGTCGGCGTTGGGCGCCTTATCGATTGCCATCCACACCGAGATGCTCGTCGCCGCCAAGAAGGCGGGGCTCGACCCGGCTGGATTGCTTGGCGCGCTCGCCCTGCTCTCCCCCGTCGCGGCAAACGCCGCTGCAACGGCCGGCGCACAAGTGCTCAGCGGCCGGTACGAAAGCAGCCAGTCAAGCAAACGGCTGCAGGAGGACATCGGCCGCGTGCTCGACGCGGCCGGCCAGGCGGCCGCGCCAATGCCGTTCCATGCGCTGTTGCAGGCCGGCGTGATCGCTGCCGTTCATTCGCCCCACGCGACCGGCAGCGCCTTGGACGTCGCACGTTGGATGGCCGATAATGCGGGAATAGAATTCGGGGCGGCAACCTGAGAGAAAGAACGCGCCATGGAGTTTTTCCGCTATTCGCGATCAATCTATGGCGGCTCCGATCAACTGATCGGGGCCTCGTGGGATCTGCTGCCGTGGTTTGTCGGCGCCGCTGTCGTCTTCATCGTGCTGCATGCCGTCCTTAATGCGCTGGCCAAACACCGCGTCAACCAATCGTCATGAACAACGAGCGCTGACATGGACCAGATCGCTTCGAACAAACCGCAGCCCGCGGCGGGACGGGCGGAGCGGGTCATCCGCCACACGGCACTCGATCGGCTCTATCATTGGCTGATGGCCATCTGCGTCTTGATCCTCATGGCGACGGCATTCCTGCCGATCCTCGGCATTAAGTTTGAATGGCTCGACATTCATTGGATCACCGGCGTGGTACTCGCCGCCCTCATCGTCATTCACATCATCCGTGCACTGTTCTTTCAGGACTGGCGCAAGATGTGGATCGGCCTCCAGGATCTGCGTGAGATGGGGCGTGACCTTGCTCGCCTGTTCGGAAGCCGCATAGCGCCGCCCAAACCCGGCAAATATGACGCATCGCAGAAGCTCTACCATCTCGGCGTCGCCGTCGTGGTCCTGTCGGTGGTATGCAGCGGCCTGTTGATGCTGCTCAAGATCGATACCCCGCTGTGGCGCCGTAATCCTTATCTATTCTCGGCCGACACCTGGGGCGTCATCTACGTGATCCACGGCCTGGCCGCGATGACGATCGTCGCCATCGTGATCATCCATCTTTATTTCACGCTTATGCCGCACAGCTGGTACATGCTTCGCGCGATGGTGCGCGGCTGGATCAGCCGCGAGGAATACACAAAGCATTACGATGCCACGCGCTGGAAGGCGTGAAGAGACAACCGCCAAGCACACCGCGCCGACTGCAAGACGAGGAGCCTTCATGGCATCGCCCGAACCGGACAAGCCGCAGAGCGTCGCCGCCGCGATCGACGCGATCGAGTCGACCTACGAACTGATGCTCGCCTACGCGGCGCAGGGCCGCCAAAGCGAAGAGGGCGATCCCCTCGGGGTGCGCGCGGCGCTGCAGCGTGCCGACGCGGCGCTTGATGTGCTGGCGGCGGCAACGCCGGGTGACCTCGGCTCGCCCGGCGGCGCAGTCGCGCAAGCGACCGCCGACATGCTTGCGGTGCTCCGGCAGGATGTCGCAAGGGCGCGCGCCGCCATCCGTTTCGTATTGGCCCAGCGCACGCTCAGCTCGCAGATCATCGACAATCTCAACGCCTCGATTCACATCCGCGCGCTGCTCACAGACATATTCCTGCTGGACGAAGCGTTCGACGAAGCCGAGACGGCTTAGAGCGGCGCGCGGCGGCGTTACGCGCGCCAGAACGGCTTGCGCACTTCGCGATCGGCATCGTAACGCGTCATCCGCATGTCCCGAAGGCATCTATCGCAGAGCGCCGCCAGTTCGCGCCGGCTGCGCGCGCGGCGGCGCCATTCTTTGATCGCCCCGCGCCACTCGACGAGCAGCCGACGTACCGATGTCCGATGGCCTGAACGCGCATGGTACAGGGACTGAGCATGAGTCATGATTTCTCTCCTGCAAATTTCGCTCAGAATAAGACCTTCCATGAAGCCGATGCTTCGGTTCAGGTCGTACTGACGTAAAGCGAGGCGAGATCGGCGAGACTTGGCGAAGCTGCCAAGATCAGCAGCGCATCGGCGATCAGCACCGCCAGCAACAGGGTTACCGCGGTGAAAAATTGCGGATCGGCAGATGATGTCTGCACAGCGCCGCGCATGGGACGGCGCAACGGCAGTGCCGAAGACGATGGATGGAATGACATTGATCCCTCCGCGAACGCGCGGGCTGCGCCGGCCATCCGAGGAAGACGACACTGTCGTCAAAACAGCCGGCGTTCGCGCCAAGTACCGAAGTAGCGCTTTTCTGTCGGCGAATAATCAGGCATATGATAATATCATTCATCATTCTTAGTGATATATATAGCTATGGCCGACCTGCGGACATTGGCGATCTTCGTGAAGGTGGCGGAGCGTAAGAGCTTCATGCGCGCCGCTATCGATCTCGGCATCACCCAGTCGGGCGTAAGCAACGCCATCAAGCGGCTGGAGGAGCAGACCGGGACCCGGCTCCTGGCGCGCACGACGCGACGGGTCAGCCTGACCGAGGATGGCGCGGCGTTTTTCGAACGTTGCCGCCAGGCGCTGACCGACCTCGAGGAAGCGGAGCTGGTGCTCAAGGAGGCGCGGCTCAAGCCATCAGGCAATCTGCGCGTGGACATGTCGGTAGCGTTCGGCCGGCTGAAGGTCGTGCCGCGGCTGCAAGCCTTTCAGGCCGAGTATCCGGACATCCGGCTCAGCCTCACCTTCACCGACCGCTATGTCGACCTGATTGAGGAAGGCATCGACGTGGCGGCCCGCCTTGGCGTGCTGCAGGATTCCACCCTGATCGCCCGACGCCTCACCTCGGCGCAATTCAAGCTCGTCGCCACGCCTGGCTATTTCGGCGAACACGGACGGCCCAGATCGCTTGACGATCTCGCCAAACACAACTGCCTCGCCTTCACATCGCGCGACACGCGGCTCACCAGAGATTGGCGCTTTTTGGTCGGCGGCGACGAGACCAAGCTGACGCCGCGCGGCGCCATGAGCTTCAGCGACGGCGGCGCGCTGTGCGAAGCGGCCTGCGCCGGCTACGGCTTGGCGCAGATGCACGATTACTATCTCGATCACGAGATCGCGCGCGGCAAGCTGGTGACCGTGCTCGACAAACTCAAGCCGCGCCCCGATCCGATCTGGCTGGTTTATCCACCGACCCGGCATCTGACGTCGAAGGTGCGCGCCTTCGTCGATTTTATGACCGCGCAGTTCCGCGCGGAGCCGTGATCGGCTGCAAATCGCCGGAACACCTCGCGCTGCCCTTTTTCCCTTACCCGGAACAGACCGAGAGCGCTTTGACAAAGCTCAATTACTTCGCGGCATCGCTTCGCGGCGGCGGCGTCGACCAGCGCTCCGCCGCGGCGTCATCGACCGACTTCGCCTCGACCCAGGCCGTGCCGCCTGCTGCTTCCACCTGCTTCCAGAACGGCGCGCGGGTCTTCAGATAGTCCATCAAGAATTCAGCCGCCGCGAACGCCGCCTGGCGATGGCTCGATGCGGTCGCCACCAGCACGATGTCCTCGCCGGGAAGGATGCGACCGTGACGATGGATCACAAGCGCGGCCAATAGCGGCCAGCGCGCCTGAGCCTCCTCGACGTGGCGGGCAATCTCCATCTCCGCCATGCCGGGATAGTGTTCCAGCGTCAGCGCCGCAATCGGGGCACCGTTTTCATCGGCGCGGCAGACGCCGGTGAAAGTCACGACAGCGCCGATTCCCTTGCGTCCGCCGGTCAGCTTCTTCACTTCGCCGGCGACATCGATCGGCTCGCGCTGCAGACGGATGATCGCGCTCATCGCACGCTGGACCTCATCCGCCCGTCATCGGCGGGAAGAACGCGATCTCGCCAGCGCCTGCGATAGGCGTGTCGGTGCGGACATGGCTTCGGTCGATGGCAGCGCGGATTACTTTCGGGCTTTCAAATGCATGGGCGTATTCCTCGCCCCGGCCGGCGAGCCACGTTATCAACTCACCGATGGTCGTGACCCCAGCGGGCGGATCGATCTCTTCTTCCGCCTTGCCAACGCGTTCACGAACCCAGGCGAAATACAGAACCTTCAGACTCACTCGCTCTCCTCGGTCAAGTGACTGAACCCGGCCTGCAGATAATCCCAGCCGGTATAGAGCGTGAGCAGCGCCGACAGCCAAAGCAGCGTGATCCCGATCTTAGTCACGCCGGGCACGACAGCATCGCCGGCTTCCCCGGCAATAAGAAATCCGACGGCGATGAGTTGCAGTGTAGTCTTCCACTTCGCAAGCCGGGTCACCGGCACGGATACGCGCAGCTCGGCCAGATACTCGCGCAGGCCCGAGACCAGAATCTCACGACACAGGATGACGACGGCGGCGAACAGCGCCCAGCCATGGATGGTGCTTTCGGCGGCCAGCATCAGCAGGCACGAGGCGACCAAAAGCTTGTCGGCGATCGGATCGAGCATGCGTCCGAGCGAGGATTGCTGACCCCAGGCACGGGCCAGATAGCCGTCAAAAAAGTCTGAGATAGCGGCCACAATGAAGATCGCGAGCGCCACCCAGCGCAACCACAGGCCGCCGTGCAGGATGTTCTGATAGAACATGCAGCCGACCACGATCGGCACGGCCACGATACGGCCGTAGGTCAGGACGTTCGGCAGCGCGAGCGGGTGCACGCGCAATGGGCCTGGCGTCGTGGTTGTGGTCGAGTTCATGACCCTAACATAGCGTCGCGGTTTGCCAACCGACAGAGCTTTGCGGCGCCCCTCCCCTGCATCGGACCACTAGGTCGCACCATCGTGAAAGAACGCATAAATACGGCGCGCCGTCTCCGCACTGATACCATCGACCTGCATCAAATCCGTGACTGCGGCCCGTTCGATGGCTTTCAGCGTACCGAAATGGTGCAGTAGCGCACGCTTGCGGCTCGGACCGATGCCGGCGATCTCCTGCAGGCCCGCCTCGCGCAAATCACGCTTCCGTCGCGCCCGGTGCGATCCAATGGCGAAGCGGTGCGCCTCATCGCGCAACCGCTCGACAAAATAGAGCACCGGATCGCGCGGCGGCAGCTTGAATGAGTCGCGGCCGGGAAGGAAGAAAGTTTCGCGTCCGGCATCCCGATCCGGCCCCTTGGCGATGGCGACGAGCGGAACCTCGACCCCTAGTCCAGCCAGCGTTTCGCGCGCAGCCGAAAGCTGACCCTGCCCACCGTCGATCAGCACCAGGTCCGGCCACGGGGACTCGGCAAGTTCATCCGGCTCGATGCCCTCCTCCCGATCCGGCAACGCCGAACCGGCTTCCCCCTCAAGGGGCGAAACAGCGAGCGGCGCTTCCTCCTCCGCGTCTGCCTGGCGCGGGGCCTCCGCCAACAGCCGCTTGAAACGGCGCTCCAGCACCTCGCGCATCATGCCGAAGTCGTCCCCGGGCACGAGCTCAGCGGAACGGATATTGAATTTGCGATACTGGCTTTTGCGAAATCCCTCCCGGCCGGCGACGATCATGGCACCGACCGCGTTCGAACCCTGGATGTGGCTGTTGTCGTACACCTCGATGCGCCGCGGCGCCTGCGGCAGCCCGAAGGTTTCCGCAAGTTGGCGCAGCAGAATTTGCTGCGACGACGTCTCGGCGAGCTTGCGGCCGAGCGCTTCACGGGCGTTGGCAAGCGCGTGCTCGACCAAATCTTTCTTCTCGCCGCGCTGCGGCAGCGAAACCTCGACCTTGCGGCCGCTTTTGGTGGACAGCGCCTCGGCCAGCAGCGCGGCATCGTCGATTGCGTGCGAGATCAGGATGAGGCGCGGTGGCGGCCGGTCGTCATAAAACTGCGCGAGGAACGCAGACAGCACCTCGCCCGGCCCGTGCGAACGGTCGGCCTTCGGAAAATACGCGCGGTTGCCCCAGTTCTGCCCGGTGCGGAAGAAGAACACTTCGACGCAAAAAAAACCGCCCTGCTGATGCACCGCAAACACGTCCGCCTCCTCTACGCCGCGCGGATTAACACCCTGGTGCGATTGAATGGCGGACAACGCCGCGAGTCGATCCCGATAGACGGCGGCCCGCTCGAAATCGAGCGCGCCGGACGCCTTTTCCATTTCGCCGGCAAGCTCGTCCTTCACCGTCTTGCTGCGGCCGGACAGGAACGCGTTGGCTTCACGCACCAGCGCCGAATAGTCCTCGAATTCGATCTCACGTGTACACGGCGCGGAGCAGCGCTTGATCTGGTAAAGCAGGCACGGTCGGGTGCGCGCCTCGAAAAACGGATCGCTGCATGAGCGCAGCAGGAACGCGCGCTGCAGCGCGTTGATGGTGCGGTTGACCGCCCAGACCGACGCGAACGGCCCGTAATATTGACCTGGCCGAGTGTGCGCGCCGCGATGCTTGAAGATTTGCGGCGCCCAGTGATCGGTGGTGATCAAGATATAGGGGAACGACTTGTCGTCGCGCAGCACGACGTTGAAGCGCGGCCGCAGCCGCTTGATCAGGTTCGCTTCCAGCAGCAGCGCTTCGGTTTCGGTGCGGGTGACGACGAATTCGAGCGTGCGGGTCGCGGCGATCATGCGCTCGATGCGGGTGTCGTGGCCGGTCGGGCGGCCGTAGGCGGTGACTCGCTTTTTGATGTTTTTGGCTTTGCCGACATAGAGCACGTCGCCGCGACCATCGATCATGCGGTAGACGCCGGGCCGCGACGGGGCGAGCTTGGTGTAACGCAAAATGGCGTCACGCCCCTCAGCCAGCGATCCAGCGACCGCGCCAGCGTCGTCTGGGGCCGCCTCGAGCGCATCGAGCTCGGGCAGCGACTGCTCCTCGTCCTCCTCGGTGGCCTCCGCGGCCTGGACGGGCTCGTTTTCCGGTTCGACGGGGTTTTTCGTAGCGCTCATGTTTGGCGGGCGGTGAAGGTCTCTCTGTCGGCAAAACTATGCGCTGTCGCGACAACCGGCCAGGGTCGATCGAACGGACGCGATCCCGCCGCTTTGCGCGACCCCGCCTCAAAGGATTACCGGCAAATACAGATTTTCTTAACTTTAACAACTTGGAATTACTTAGTCATTTAATAGCGCTTAACGTTTTGCTCACGATAAATCTTCCACGAGGACGACTGATTTCGACGCTTTACTGGCAGCCAACTTGCGTGCGCTGCGACATTGTTGTGTGGAGGCCTGCCATGCGGACATTTCAAGATGCGGTGCTTGCTGTAGCAGTCGGCGCTGCCCTGACGGTTGGGATGCCGGGCACGTCATCGGCGGCGGATTTTCCCGCTACGCCATATTACACGACACCGGAGCCGCTTTCCGCCTATAGCTGGGCCGGCCCCTATCTGGGCGCTACCCTCGGCTTTGAATGGGGCAGTGTCGACAACAGCCGGATCAACCCATCGGGTATCGCCGGCGGCATCGAGGCCGGCTACAATTGGCAGCGCGGCGCGTTCGTGTTCGGTGGCGAAACCGATCTTCAACTATCAGGGGCGGACGACACGCTCTCGCCCTTCGAGTTCTCGAATCCCTGGTTCGGCACCCTGCGCGGCCGTGCGGGCGTTACGTTCAATAATGTGCTGCTGTTCGGGACCGCGGGCCTTGCTTACGGGGATCTTCGCGCCGACAGCGCGTTCCTGTCGGAGTCCCATACCAGCATCGGCTGGGTGGCGGGCGGCGGGGTCGAGGTCGGCTTAACCCCGCGCTGGTCGGCGAAGGCCGAATGGCTCTATCTCGACCTCTCCGATCGCACTTTCTCGGTCACCGGCACGTCCAATGGCCTTGCGGCAGACCTCTTGCGCATGGGCGTCAATTATCGTTTTTAGCGCCATCCGGGCTGCCTCACGCAGGCGATTCGGTTCCAAATCATCATCCAATCGCGTGGCGATCCGGCAGGTTCCGTTGTGTAATCGCTGACAACTTTTAGTAATTAATTTACCATCCTATCGTCCATATTAAGACATAATTAGCTACAAGTTGGTCGTTCCGAAGTCTATTTCTGCCATAATCTCGCCCAGAATTAGAAAAGCCGTGTGTCTTTTCTGCACTAGACGCAGCAGCGGCCGCGAATACTATGCGGCCACTTTTATGGAGGTCCACAAATGAAAAGAGTTATCCTTGCGTGCGTCGGCGTCCTGGCGCTGAGCGGAGCGGCCGCGGCAGCCGACCTGCCGGTGGCGCCAGCCCCGTACTATAAGTCACCGGTCTACGCTCCGGCTTACAATTGGAGCGGGTTCTATCTTGGTATCAACGGCGGCGGCGGCTGGGGCCGTTCGACCTGGAGCACGACCAACAGCTTCGATACGTCCGGTGGTCTCGTCGGTGGCACCATTGGCTACAATTACCAGATGAACCAGGTCGTCCTCGGCGTCGAAGGCGACATCGACTGGGCCAACATCAACGGCAGCACGAGCACCGGCTGTCCGGTGGCAAGCTGCACGACCGGTGACAACTGGCTGTCGACGGTGCGCGGCCGGTTGGGCTACGCGGCAGACCGCTTCATGCCTTACATCACCGGTGGCGCGGCGTTCGGCGACGTCAAGGCTTCGGGACCCGGGCTGACCGGGACCGACACGACCAACGCCGGCTGGACGCTCGGCGGCGGCATCGAGTTCGCCATTGCCGGTCACTGGACCGCCAAGGCTGAATATCTTTACGTCAACCTCGGCAACGTCTCCTGCGGCGCGGCCTGCGGTGCGGCGGTGGAGAACGTCAATTGGCACGCCAACATCGGCCGTGTTGGTCTGAACTATCGGTTCTGATTGTTCCTGTAATCCTCCCAAACTTAAGCCCCAGGGCGCGAGCCCTGGGGCTTTTTGTTTGTCGCCGCCCGAAAGCAAAATCAGCAAAGCGGCATCAAGACTGTACCGTCATTCGGGCTTAGTCGCCCCAAATGCCGGCACGCGCGCCGCAAAATTATCGAGCCACGCGACCAGCCGTGGATGTTCGCCTCGCCAGCTGCCGTTGAAACGGAAATCGCGGTAGCCGAGCGCACAGGCAAGTGTGATCTGTCCAACATTTGGCATCGCATCGATCGGCGGCGGCGCGGCCTCCAATACTGCGAGCGATCGCGACACCTTGCCGGCTTGCAGCTCCAGCCATTTCGGCTCGTGCATGTCCGGCTTTCGGTAGCGGCCCTCGTAAACCGTTAGAATCGAGGCATCGAGAATGCCGTCGCATAACGCCTGCAGGCGCAACGCGGCGAGCCGCTCTTTGCCGGCGCGCGGCAAGATTTTGCCGCCACCGGCGCGCTCGTCGAGATAGTCGAGAATGACACGGGAATCATAGATCGCGCCGCCATCTTCAGGGATCAGCACCGGAATCTTACCGAGTGGATTCATCTTGCGCACCGTATCGCTTGGATCGGTGGTATCAGCGCGCGCCATGGTGATTTCGTTGTCGAGGCCGAGCAGCATGGCTCCGATCCGCACCTTGCGAACGAACGGAGACGACGGCGAGAAACGCAAAATCATCATCGCAGCACCATTGTGGGAGGGTAGCATTGTGGAAGGGAAGATTCAGACGCGATTCCGCTGAACGCGGAATTGGAAAACTAAACAGACGGTTTCACCATGCGCGAGTGGAGTGATGTTCGCAATACGTAACCGCGCCGCGTCAAGACGCGGTGAATTCTCAATCCGAAAAGCGACCTCAACCAGTGATGACGAGGTTGACCGCCTTCGGTCCCTTGCCCTTTTTATCGGGCTCGACGTCGAAACTGATTTGCTGACCTTCGGCCAGTGATTTCAGTCCGGCGCGTTCAACGGCAGTGATGTGCACAAATACGTCGCGACCACCATCGTCGGGCTTGATGAAACCATAGCCGCGCTCGCCATTGAAAAACTTAACCGTCCCCTGCATCGCCATCGAGCGACTCCTTCCCCGGTTGCTTCGCCACGCTCCCCCACGGCGCGGTGGCGCAGCTAGACATTCACACGGGCAAAGAGTCATCGGCCCGAGACGGCCGTCAGTCACTCCGCCGGCCCCCCACAGGAGGCGGAACGTCTAACCCAGCAACAGTCCCGGAACTCAGATTAGACTATTTTTAATCTGTGGAAAAGTGGGCAAACTACCGGCTAAGCCAGTCGATGCGGTGCCCGGACGGCCGCCCATCCCGAGCCAGAATGCGGCTCAGTGCCGGGAGCAAGATGTCCAGATCCTGCTCCAGCGTGAACGGCGGATTGACCACGATCAGGCCAGACCCGGCTAGGCCGGCATCCTCGCGCTCCGGGCCAACTATGAGTTCGCAGCGCAAGATTTTGCCGACGCCAAGCCGCTCGAGACGCCGCGAAAGGTCGCCCGGCGCCTCGCGGGTCTTGATCGGATACCACAGCAGGAATGTCCCCGTACTCCATTTGCGGTGCGCCACCGCCAATGCCTCAGCCAAGCGGGCGAAATCCGCCCGTTCCTCGAACGGCGGGTCGATCAGAACAAGGCCGCGCCGCTCCTTGGGCGGCACGTAGGCTCCGATTGCGGTCCAGCCGTCGATCGCCAGCGCCTTGGCGCGGCGGTCGCCGCGCAACACGGCCGCCAGCGTGGCGAAAGATTTGGGCTCAAGCTCGCAGGCAATGAGCCGGTCCTGCGAGCGCAGCAGGTGCTGCACAATCAGCGGCGACCCCGGATAGACCCGCAAGCTGCCCCCGGTATTGCACGCCGCAACCGCCTCGACGTAGGGCGCCAGCAATTGCCGGCACGCTTCCGGCTGCTTGGCGATTTCGCTCCACAGCCGAGCAATGCCGTCGTGCCATTCGCCGCCGCGGCTGGCTTCGGCGGCAAGGAGGTCATAGCGGCCGCCACCCGCGTGGCTGTCGATAATCCGAAACGCTGCCGGCTTCTGCCGCAGATGCATCAACACACGCGCCAAAACCGCGTGCTTATGCACGTCGGCAAAATTGCCGGCATGAAAGGCGTGCTGGTAGTTCACAAAACTCGTACTGTGGCTGTGCGCGTCGCCGGGTCAACCCGCACCACCGCGTAGCGGCGGCATTAGGATATTGTCATTGCGGCAACTGCGCTTGGCCACCTGAGGACAGGCACGGAATTTCAGATCTTTCGACAGACAAAGGCGCACCTCGGTGAGGCGCCGCCGGTCGCACAATACCGCGACGTCGCCTTTAGCAAGACCCGGGTTGGCTTTGACGAACGCCTCGTCCACAGCATCGGGGGTGACGCTGAGCGGCTTCTGCAGGCTGACATAATCGGCCGGAATCGTCACCGCGGAGCGCGCTTTCCGTATGGCCGCGAAATAGTCTCGTGCCGAAAGTCCCGAGCAGGTGCCGTGCTTGTCCCACTCGTTGTAGACAAGGCGCGGCGCCGGCATCAGATCGAGCATGGCGTCGACGATCCTGTGATCGAGGCGCGGCGCCGGCACCTGACAATTCTCTGGAAAACCACGCTCGTATTGCGGCCATAACCCGTGCACCACGAACGAAAATGGCCGGGCGCCGCATTGCAGCGACGGTGCACGCCCCCTGCCCCGCTCGGCCGCGGCCGCACAGAACGACGGCGACCAGGACAACGACAGTACATAAAAATCGAACTGCCCAGGCTCGCCTTCGCGCCGGCCCTGGCCCGCCGCAAGTGCGACCGTCGCAGCCAACAGCGAAAAGCAGACAATCCCGCGAAGAACAATTCCAGCCATGACACCCCTCAGAATGCGCCCTTGCGAGTCCCTTGCGAGGTTAGCAGGTCTGGCGCGGAAAAGATGTGGGCTTGGTTCCAAGCGACGACACCGTCGCCTCGCCCCTACCTTTGCGAAGCGCCACCACAAAAACACACATAATTGCGATAGTGAGATTAGAGGGTTGGTATGGTTTTACCTACACCATCGGCTGAGCATCGCGCTGTGTGAGGTCCATCGGCATGACCGTCCACCACCTGTACAAGAATAAGCCATTCGAACCGGAAGCGATCATGATGATGACGCGTGCCTATTCGGACGTGTGCCGCAAACTCGGCTTGGACGAGGATAACCGGCCCGAAGCCAACGCCGTCGCCAAGAAGGTGATCGAATTTGCCCAGCGCGGCGATCGCGATCCAGTGCGCCTTCGGGACCATGTGCTGCAGGCGCTCCGAGACTGATCGCCTCGGAGCGGCCCCGCCTTTGCCGCATTAATTCCACGCTGCGAGGGAACGCTTCGAACGGTGCGGACGCAATCGGTCGGCGTCAGCCGGCCTCCGCGATTGCCAATGGAGCCGGGACTCGATGTCGTTTGGGCAGTTCGACGCAAGATTGCCGAATTTTAGCAGCTTGATTACCGGGCGGCGCTAGGCTTGCGGTGGGACTTTTCGTAACGCGCGTCGCGCATTGGGGAAGCCAATGAGGATCACCACACTGATATTCGTGGCTGCGGCCGTCGCCCTATTGGCGGGGGGCGCCCAAGCGCAAAGTCCAGGCCAAGGCACAGCCGGCGTAACGGGCGGCGACTTAGGTGGGCACCGCGGCCGCGGCAAATCACAGAAGGTTGCGACGCCGAAGCCAAAAGTCGACGAAAAGGGCTACAAGGCGGCGCTCGATCAATTGCCCAACAAGCAGTACGACGCGTGGCATGGCGTGCGTTAGCCGCACCGACCCCAAGCGCCATTGGTGATCAAGGTTTCGCGGAGCGGCAGGCGGGATTGTACGCCCAGTTGCGATCGAGCCCGACGACGCAGAAGTTGACCCCCCAGCCCATGCCGATCATGCCGGTGCCCGAGGCGATCGAATAATAGATCGGGTGCTCCGTGCGATCATTGATCAGCGCAGTGCCGCGGCAAAAACGGCGTGGAATAGACTGGGCGGCCCGGGGCAGATACGCGGTTTCCCGCATGTCTTCGATGCCCACGATTTTCAAATCGGAATTCCAGAAGCGGGCTTCCTTGGTCCGGAAATTATTCATGATCTCATGGAGCGCCGGCGGATAGTCGCAAGGCGGCATATTCCGGCTGTATTCCGGGCCCGACAACCAGAAATTCTTTTCAAACCAATTCGCCGCTTGCGCCGGCGTGTGTACAGCGACGCCGAGCGCCAAGACCAGCGCAGTGCAAGCAACGCGACCGAACATGACCCGTCCCTCGTCAGTAACGCAACCGTGCCGCGCCGCAGCCGGGCGGTCAAGATCGCTGGGCTTCATACACATAGAGTTGCCGGTCATCGTGACAATCCTGCCACGGCACCCGGCTCTGCGGCGGTGCGGGTCGTGAGGCTGACGACCGAGGAAAATATTCTCGCGGCGCCGACAAACCGCCAGTTGGCATGGTGTCGAGCGCCTGCTCGATTTAGCCGCCACCCCGTGATCGGACCTTGTCCACAACGGCCGGCGCACTTTCGTTTCATAGCGGGAGTCTCTAAGCTTGCTTTGTTGCTCGATTGCGGTGGAGGGCGTTGCGATGCGTTGTGCGGTTGCGATAATGGCGGCTTTGATTGCGCTAGGCGCCGGCGGGACAGCCAATGCGGGCTTTTTCCACCGCTATCCCTGGGTAAGGGGCAACGACACCGGCGGCATTATTCCCTACTCACCGGCGATCGAACACGTTTACAGGGACATGGCGGCCGACCATTGCGCGCGCTGGGGACGCCTGTCGCACATCACCAGTGTCAACCGCCACTACGGCGAATATGTCAGCTTCGTCTGCATCGACAAGCCGTGGGTTATTCACTGACCGGGACAATATCCGTCCTGGTGTCCATCAACTGGCGTCAGTTTTCCAGTCCCCAATGACCGCCTGAACCAGCGCGAGCGCGGCGACTGCGGCGGTGTCGGCGCGCAGGATGCGTGGTCCAAGCGCGAGCCGCACCACGTTCGGCAACCTCAGCAGCGACGCGCGCTCATCGGTAGCAAAGCCGCCCTCTGGGCCGATCAGGACCGCAAGCGGCGCAGGCCGAGGCACCTTCGTAAGGGCCAGGACAGGATCTGCCACCTCGGCCTCCTCATCGCAGAAGATCAGATATCGCTTCGGATCAAATCTGCCGAGGATCCGCGTCAGGGCATCCGGCTCGGCAATGTCGGGCAGCGTGAGAATGCCGCATTGTTCGGCCGCCTCGATGGCGTTCGCCCGGATGCGCGCCGTGTTGACGCGTGCGATCTGGCCATGACGGGTGAGTACCGGCTGCAGCCGCGATACGCCCATCTCGACCGCCTTCTGCACCATGTAGTCGAGCCGCGCGGATTTGAGCGGCGCGAACAGATAATGTAGGTCGCCGGCTGCAGTCTGTGGCCGTGTCTGCGCACCGATCTGTAGAACGGCGCCGCGCTTTTCGGCCGCAATCGCGGCTTGCCACTCGCCGTCGCGGCCATTGAACACCAGGACGCCGGCGCCCGATTTGAGCCGCATCACCGCAGTCAGGTAGTGCGCCTGCGATCGGTCGAGCGCCACGGTGGCCGCTTCGTCCAACGGTGCATCGACGTAAAGGCGTGGCGTGCGAAAGTCGTATTCCGGCATGGGCGCGGGCGTGGGCTGGGCAGGCGGGTTTCGTTAATTTCGCCTTAACCTGCTTGCAGGCAAGACGCCAGGAGGTGCTCACGCACGCGAGCGTGGGCGCCGAAAACGGCCTTGTTTTCGGTATTTTGCCCCTGTGTCGCCGAATTCGACGCGCTTATGATGGGATGGAAGCGGGCTATCGTGATGGTGCTTTTTTGGGGAACGGGAAAGGACGCTATATGAAGCCGGGCATCGCAAAGCTGGGTCTTGCAGCGGCGCTGACGTTGGCATTCAGCGCCGGTGAGATCGCAACCGCCTCCGCACAGGCTCCGCAGGCGCCACCTGGCGCCTCGCCATGCAATGGCTTTCTGCCTTTGCGCAATGAAGCGCAAAAAAGGGGAATGGCCATCGGAATGGCGGAAAAACAGCATGCCGACCGCAAGCAGGTGTGCAAGCTCGTGACGGCTTTCTCGACTGCCGAGGAGAAGGCGCTGAAATTCCTCCAGGCCAATATGGTGTGGTGCGGCGTTCCACAGCAGGCGATAACCGCAGCGAAGGATGCCCATCTCAAGACGGTGAAGTTTCGCGAGGCCGCCTGTGCACCGGCGCCGGAACCGCATCTGCCTACTCTGAGCGACGCGATCGGTACGCCGACGCTCGATACCGCTAAAAACACCAAGGCCAATACCGGAACCTTCAACACGCTCACCGGCAATCCGCTGGACAAATGAGCGGCGCAGCCGGCTCGGTTGCCGACTCGACCGGCAATTGGGTCGATACGTTCGCGCCGGGCTGGTTGCGGCCGTATCTTCGGCTGGCGCGGCTCGATCGTCCGATCGGTTCCTGGCTTTTGCTCATTCCATGTTGGTGGTCGTCTGCGCTCGCCGCGGTCGCCGCTCATGCGCGAGCACCAAGTCTCGTTCACATCGTGTTGTTCTTCGTCGGTGCATTCGCCATGCGCGGCGCCGGCTGTACCTGGAACGACATCGTCGATCGCAATCTCGATGCCGCGGTCGAGCGCACGCGCTCGCGACCGATCCCCTCCGGCCAGGTCAGCGTCCTTCAGGCGGCACTGTTTCTGGTGCTGCTGGCGCTGATCGGATTGGCCGTGCTGATTTCCTTCAACGGTTTCACCATCGCGCTCGGCATTGCGTCGCTCGCAATCGTCACCGTCTACCCGTTCATGAAACGTATCACCTACTGGCCGCAGATCGTGCTTGGACTGGCGTTTTCGTGGGGTGCGTTGATGGGCTGGGCCGCGGCATTCGGCAGCCTCGCGCTGGCCCCGCTTCTGCTCTACGCCGGATCGATCGCCTGGGTGATCGGCTACGATACGATCTACGCCCATCAGGATCGCGAGGACGACGCTCTGATCGGCATCAAATCTACCGCGCTTTTGTTTGGCGAGCGCACCAAGCCGATGCTGTTTGCGTTCTATGCGCTTGCTATCGTCCTGCTCGGCGCCGCCGGCTTCGACGCCGGCGGCGGCATCGTCTTCGCGCTCGGGCTTTGTGCCTTCGCCGCCCACCTTATGTGGCAGATCGTCCGGCTTGACATCGCCAATCCGGACAACTGCCTCGCGGTGTTCAAAACGGACCGCGACGCCGGTCTGATCCTGTTCGCGGCGCTATTGCTCGACGCCGCGCTGCGACACGTGTCCTAAGGGTCGCGAATGTCTTAAGGTTTGCGAAATCCAGCGCATCCCACAAAAAACATTGCTGGAATCGCAATATTCACCCACGCTGTGGGTCTCACCCGTGCCGTTTCGGACCATTATAGCCGAACGGCGGTTACGTCGGCCCATCCAGGCATCTCAACTGCGCACGTGAGGCGATGCGAACATGGCCAATGCTTGCACGAGCGGCATCGACACCGGTTTTGCCGCGCTCGGATATTTCAAGGTCGCAATTCTCGGAATTGTGCAGGGCATCACCGAGCTGATGCCGATCTCGTCGACGGCGCATATGCGCTTGGTGCCGGCAGCGCTGGGCTGGCAGGATCCGGGATCGGCGTTCTCCGCCGCGATGCAACTTGCCGCGCTCGCCGCGGTGGTCAGCTATTTCTGGACCGACGTGCGCGACGTCACGGTGAATGCCATCGCCGCCACGGCGCGCCGCGACTTTCGCGACCGCTATTTCCAGTTCGCGGTGTGGCTCGTCGTCGCTACGATCCCGATCGGCATTGCGGGGCTGGCGCTGGCCAAAGTCCTCAACACCTGCAATTCGCCGCTGCGCGCCATCAGCGTGATCGGCTGGTCGTGCATGGCGATGGCGGCGCTGCTTGCCGTCGCCGAGCTTGCGGCGCGGCACCGGCGCACCATCGAACAGGCCACCATGCTCGATGCGCTGTTGATCGGCATCGCGCAGGTCGGCGCGCTTATTCCCGGCGTCTCGCGTTCCGGTTCGACATTGACCGCCGCCTTGATGCTCGGTTTCAAGCGCGACGAGGCGGCGCGCCTGTCTTTTCTCCTTGGTCTGCCGGCGATCGCACTGGCGGGGCTCAAGGAGCTGTGGGAACTGCACAAAGCTCACATCGACGCGCACGCGTGGTTGGTCCTGCTTGTCGGCATCGTGGTCGCATCGGTCTCTGCGTTCTTCGCCATCTGGGGGCTGATGCGCATCTTGGAGAATTTCTCGAGCTGGCCGTTCGTCGCCTATCGGTTTCTGCTCGGTGCCGTCATCCTCGGCGGCATCGCATTGGGATGGTTTGTGTGACGCCGGCTACGGCGTGCCCGCATGACAGCCCGCCGGGCAGTGCGCCGGACCGGTCTTGTCGGTTGGCCGGAATGAGGGCAGGATAAGCGCAAAGCTAAGGGTGCCGCCGGGCCTGCGATTCGGCGCAGGAAGCACCCGGTTGCTGGAAGCAATAAACAAGCGAATTCACCGTAGGGAGCCATCTATGAAATCAACACTCTTGCTGAGCGTGACCACGGCGGTCGCGGCGGTGCTGGGTCAGGCACCGGTCGCACACGCTGCCCAGGCGACCGCAATCGCGGGGCAAGTGACCTCCAAGGCGGAAGGCGCCATGGAGGGCGTGGTCGTTACCGCGCACAAGGACGGATCGATTGTCTCAGTGAGCGTGATCACCGATGCCAAGGGGCATTACGCATTCCCGGAAACCCGGTTGGACCCAGGCCACTACTCACTGGCGATCCGCGCCGTCGGGTACGATCTTGCCGTGCCCGCCACCGCTACCGTGGGCAGCGAGCAGACCGCGAAAGTCGATCTCAAGCTTGAGCTGACCAAGGATCTGCCCGGCCAGCTCACCGACGCCGAATGGCTGATGAGTTTTCCCGGCACCGACGATCAAAAGGCTGCATTGCTCAACTGCACGAGCTGCCACACGCTCGAGCGTGTCGCGCTGTCGACGCATAACGCCGACGAGTGGATGCAAGTCGTCCAGCGCATGATGGGCTACGGTGCCGTCAGCCAGCCGGTCAAACCGCAGCCGATGCTTGACAGATCGCGCGCTGGCACGCCGCAACAATACAGCAAGCTCGCGGAATACCTCGCCACCGTCAATCTGAGCGCCTCCGACAAATGGTCGTATCAGCTCAAGACGCTGCCGCGCCCCAGGGGCGATTCCACCCATGTCATCGTTACCGAGTACACCATGCCGCGGTCGACGATCGAGCCGCATGACATCCTCCAGGATAAGGACGGCAATGTCTGGTACACGGATTTCGGTGAGCAGTTCATCTCCAAATTCGATCCGAAGACGCTCAAGCTGATTGAATACCCGATCAAGAAGTTCAAACCCGACGCCCCGACTGGTCTGCTCAGCATCGCCTTCGATAAGGAAGGAATGATCTGGTTTGACACCATGTATCAGGCTTCCCTGGGCGTACTGGATCCAAAGACCGGCGAGATCAAATATTATCCGGTACCGCCAAAGTGGAACGACAATCGCGTGCAGCTCAACTTCGTCGGCCTGCGCCACGAGGTCGATGACAGGGTGTGGACCAAGGATGTCGGCACCGGCTACGTCTACCGCGTCGATTTGAAGACCGGCGACTGGCAGCGCTTCCATCCGACCGACTCGCTGCCGGATGCGGCCCACCATCATTACGGCATCTATCAGGTCATTTCAGACGCCCAGAACAATCTGTGGTTGGCCGAGTTCAGCGAAGGCTATCTCGGCAAGATCGACGCCAAGACGCTGAAGGTGACGTGGTACACGCCGCCGACGCCGCATTCGCGGCTCCGTCGTATGGAACTCGACAAGGACGGCAACATCGTCGTCACCGAGTATCGCGGCAACAAGGTCGCGGTGTTCAATCCGACAACGGAAAAATTCACCGAGTATGCATTGCCGCCCGGCACCTATCCGTATCGCGCCAATTTCGACAAGAACGGCGATATCTGGGCGTCGACCATGAGCACCGACCGCGTG
This sequence comes from Xanthobacteraceae bacterium, assembly GCA_049300295.1. Classification (GTDB taxonomy): domain Bacteria; phylum Pseudomonadota; class Alphaproteobacteria; order Rhizobiales; family Xanthobacteraceae; genus BOG-931. Next base: position 5,778 of record JBAQJL010000132.1, on the reverse strand, counting down.
GTGCGGCTCGATCCGAAGTCCGGCCAGACCAATCAATATCTGATGCCGTCTGACACCAACATGCGCACGGTCTGGGTCAACAATACGACGGACCCCGTAAGCTTCTGGGTCGGAAGCAACCACGACCACGCGCTGGTGAAGGTCGAGCCCCTCGACTGACACGCTCGTCAGCTCATCATTGCACTTAGCCTAAAACAGTCCCTCCCCCTTGCGGGGAGGGATTTTTTTATCCGCCGGCCTGCCATTCAGTGCTTCGGATTGAAGTCCTGGTTGGGAAACGCCGTCGCGTCGGGCATCTTGATCACCACGTAGGGATGATCGGCCGCCACGTGACAGGCGTTGCAGCCCGCGGTGAGCTGGGCGTAGGCCGTGGCGAATTGCTGCGGATTCTGCGCCTTAATGGCCGCATCAACCGCATCCATCGGTTGACTGAGTGCCGCTGTTACAAGTTCGCCCACCGGCAGTCCGCGAAACTTGGGCTGCGCCTTGACGATGCCGGCGAATGACTGGCGAATGACAATCATCGCATATTGTGCCAGCGGCCAATTCTGCGCCTTACCGGCCAGGCCAAGTTTGGCGTGGCGCGGCTGGATCAGCGTGTTCATCATATCGCCGAGTGTCATGGCGTAGGGAGCGGCAGGTGCGGGTGCCGCCGCCGGCGCTGACTGCGCGAGCGCCGAGCCAGCAGCCGGGGCGGCCAAGAGCAACGCCAGTAAGCCGCGAAACGCGCGAGGTGTGATCATGGAACCAATCCCGGAGTTGGATGATGCGGACGCAAGACGCGCGCTCACTGCTTCTGCAGGAAACAGTCGACCTCGATCGGATCCTTCATGTCGCCCGCTGTGTGCGGACGCCGCATCACATTGGCCTGCTTGTAGCCATCCTTGGCGCACGAAATCTGGACGTCGTCCGGATTGACGTCCGTCCCGAAGCCCGGAATTTTGTAGAGACCCAATAAATCCGTCGCCGTCACCAGTGCGCCACCCTTGAGTTCCGCGGTGACCTTGGCGTCGTCGATCCCGGGCCCGCCGACAATCCGCACGAAACCAAAAAACGACGGCCCGTCAGCACCGCCGTTGAGGTCCTCGTCGGTCATGTCAACGCCGCCGGCATGCGCAACGATTGGAGCGGCAATCGCTATGGCGAGAATGACGGCGGATCGGAGCCAAGTCATGCCAATGTTCCCAAGCGTTTCGTCCCGACGTCGCCCCATCCTGCCGCATGCGCCTACGGCAGGACCGAGTGCGTTCACTCGCACCGAGGATAGGCGAGCGTGCGCGGCCAAGACAAGGGACACGATTGCGCCAAGTTAGCATCGCGGCGCGTGCGGCCGTTGCGAAAGTGCATTGGCGCCTTCCGCTTCCGGCGCTCGACAACCGTCCGTGTTGGACTAAACTCTCGTCAAAATAACTCGCGGGGCGAGAAAAAAGGGGAGGATCATGACCAGTCCAATATCAACGAGCGCGGTCTTCTGGACGATATGGCTCTTCGTCCATTTGATTATGGCGCTCGGCCTTCTGGGAGCGTTGACTCACCAGGCGATGGCCACCGCGTTTCCTGTGCGCCAAGCGGCTGGCGGCATCGTGACCCGCTTCCGTGCCGTCTCGGCTCCCGGCTATGCCACGGCAGTCTGCCTGCTGTATGTGCTCGTCTTCCTGGTCGGATCGTTTATCTACACCAGCTACCGCGTCAACATCCGCATCCCGCTCGAGCAGGGCCATTATTTCAAGACGGGCGGCTTCTTCGACTTCAAGGAGCATGTCGCCACGCTCGGGCTAGTGCTGCTGCCGGCCTACTGGTACTTCTGGAAAAACGCCCAGAACCCCGAATACGATAACGCGCGCAAAGGCGTGACGCTGGTGCTGGCCATCATGGTCTGGTTCCTCTTCATCGTCGGCCACGTTCTCAATAACGCCAGGGGGTTTGGAGCATGAGCACGTCCATAACAACTAGTGCGGCAACCGCCCCAACCTCGGCCACCGGAGCGGCGCTGGCGGCGTCGATCAAATTCAAGGCCTTCGCCACGACGTTTTCCATCACCGGTCCGATCGCCTACTGCCTCTGTGTGTATTTTAACTGGCCGGTCTTTACCTATTTCCCGGCGATCGGCCGCTTCGCCTGGGGTCTCGAAGGCGTGCAGTCTGGCACAGGGCCGAATATGCTTTGGTATGGCTGGACCGTGACGACCATCCTGATCGCGGGCGGCCTCGGCATCATCGCGATGATGCTGCCCGAACGCGTGACCAACAAAATCCCGCTTTTCCTGGTCTGGCTGGTCCCGATCCTGACCATCCCCTACGTGGTCTATTCGCTCATGTTCTGGTGGCGTCTCGCCATGCGGGGATGAGGCGGCGAGATGGCGCTGTCGAAACTTGATCTGGCGCTGGTCGCGATCGCGGCGGCCAGCTTGATCTGGATCGAGCACAATCATCGCGTCGTCATCGGGCCTCTGGCCGCCGCCGAGGCAACGGCGCCGGCTACTTCGGTGTGCCCCAAGACTGACGACGCTCCTTACAGCGCGGAATGCCTCACATTCATCAACGGCGGCGTATTGCCGGCCATAGTCTCCCGGAGCGCGGTGCGCGCCGAGCCGCGCTGCCCGCCCGGCAATGAGGGTGCGCCTGACGGTGACAGCTGTATTCGCAATCCGTCAGTTGGGTACGCGCACGCTGGTCGCTACTGAACGCCCGCGGCTTGCAGATACTGCAAGTCGATAAAACGCGCGGCCTGCGGCAACGGCGGCTTGAGCAGCCCCGCCTCTGCCATCATCGCGATCACCTGCTGCAATCCCTTCACATCAATCTCGCCGCGCTTGGGCAGCACATCGCGGTCGGGTTCGTTGAACAAGTCGAGCGTCTGGCCGGCGATCGCATCCGAGCAGCCGATGGTCGCCACAATAACCGCAACGACCTCGCTCCGGTTGGCGGGGTCGCGGATGAAACCGAACGCGTCCGCCATGGCGCGGACGTAACGCACCAGGGCCTCGCGATGCGCCTGCGCCCATGACCGCCGCGCCGCCGTAACCGTATAGAGGAAGTCCGCCACCACCTCGTCGGAACGCCCAAGCAGTGAATAGCCCTGCGCGAGCGCCTGCAAATCCTGCGGCTGGCCGAGCACCGTCGCATCGCAATCGCTGTGCAGCAAACAGTAAAAGCGCTGCGGGGTCCCCTCCTCGGTCTTCACAGCGAAGCTGCCGCGCTCCAATCCATGCTTCGCCAGCAGCCGGCGCATGGAGAGCGTGATCGTGCCCTGTTCGTCCGCCAGCCCGATGAGTTTTCCTTTCAGGTCCGCGTAGGATCTGATGTTGGGCTTCGCCACCAGACTATAAATCGCGCTTCTGAACTCCGCATTGATCGCGACCGCATCCGCGCCCTTCAACGCCGCGCGGATCAGAAACGGCGTGGCGATATGAGTGACGTCGATCCAGCCCTTGTTGAGGCCGTCGAAAACCATCTTGTCGGAGCCGCCGGGCACCGGGATGATGACCTGCACGTTCAGGCCTTCGCGCCGGAACAAGCCCTCGCGCTGCGCCACGGAGATCGGCAGCGAATAGATACTGTGGGCCGAAGACCAGTCCTGGCCATAGCGCAGCGGCAGCGGCTGCGCCGCGGCACCATGCGCGACGCACGCCGCCATCAACACTGCGCTAAGCCGCGCCGCCGGGAACCACCACAACCGCTTATTCATCGCTCCGATCCGCAGCGTCCGGCCCAACCGTAGCGCGGTTGGCGCAGCGGTGAAATCAGGTGCGCTATCCACAACAGGGTCTGCCGCACCGCGCTTTCATGCCACCCCGCGTTGTGTTTAAATTGCAACGGCCGCGTTACACTTGGCAACCCCAACCGCTGGGGATATGATTGTAGCCATAAGAGATTTCCAATGGCCAAGCCCGTTTTGTCCGTCCCGCATTTTCACAACGAGGAAGCCGCTTTCGCTTACGTCGAGGCGCACCTTTGGCCGAACGGGCCGGTCTGCCCGCACTGCCACAATCCCGATCAGACGCGGATTGGCCGCCTGACTGGCAAGACCAGCCGCCCCGGCCTGCGCAAATGCTATGCGTGCCGCAAAACCTTTACGGTGCGCATCGGCTCGATTTTTGAGGACAGCCACTTTCCGTTGCATCTGTGGCTGCAAGCGATCCAGCTTATTTGCGGCAGCAAGAAAGGCCTTTCTACGCGGCAAATTCAGCGGACGTTCAATTGCAGCATGAAAACCTCTTGGTTTTTGATGCACCGCATTCGCGAGACGATGAAGCCCGCAGACGCGCCCGACTCGCCGATGGGCGGGGAAGGCAAGCCGGTCGAAGCGGATTGGACCTACGTTGGCCGCAAGCCCGGCATGAAAGTCCGTAAGGGCGTCGGCCACATCCATGCGCCGAACGTCCGTGCCGACAACCTCAATGAGGCCATGCAACATGCTTCGTCCAAGAGCCGCCTGATGACGGACGAAGCGCCTGTGTTCACGCTTCTCGGCTATCGCTTCGCTGGGCACGAAACCGTTGCGCACAAGCAAGATGAATACGTGCGTGGCGATGCTTACACCAACACCGTCGAAGGGTTCTTTCCGATCCTTAAGCGTGGCGTGTACGGTGTCTATCAGCACGTCAGCGAGGCGCATCTGCAGAGGTATCTGCACGAATTTGATTTCCGCTACAGTAATCGAGAGCGGCTTGGCGTGAACGATACTGCCCGCGCCTCGATTGCGCTCAAAGGCGCTAAGGGCCGTCGCCTGACTTACGAAACAACTCGTTGAGCGAAACGCCAAAGGTGAACGATACATGCGATACCGTAAGCGACATTGGCAATGGGTCGATAGGCGGCAGTTGTGGCTGCCGTTTGATGGAGGGGAAGGATGGTAGACCGGGCTCTTAAAGCAAAGGTTCGCGGCGAACTTTTCCGCTGTGCCGCGGCGGGACAATTCGTGACCTATACGGAATTTTTCAACCGTATTCGGCCTGGCACGCCCATGGGAAGCTTCCCCTATCAAACGCACTTCGATGAGATTGCAAAGGAAGAGCGCAATAACGGCTATCCTGACATCACTTTCCTGGTGCATCGCACCGGGCAACGGCCGCAATATCCAGCCCAGATAGATTTTCGGCCAGCCGATCCTCCCGATCAGCAGCAACTCGACAGCTTGCGTAAAGGTGCAGATGGCATAATTGCCATGTATTGCCCTCCGAACACCGCTAACCCGTATCGGTGATGCTATGCCACGCAAACCCGCACCAAGGCCCGACGATCCCGAGCAATCAAAACGATTCATCGAAACCGCCAAGGAAGTCGAGGCGGATGAAGCGGAGACTTTGGAGCGTGCGTTCAAGAGGATCGTTCCCAAGACTACTAAAGGGCGCAAAGACTGTTCATGAACACTCGACAAGCATCGTGTATGTCTCGCGCCTGTGAGGGCGTATAGATTTTTGCGGGATGCATAGTTTTGTTGCGCCATACCGATCCAACATGATGTAAATTTGCGCGACATTCTTCCCAGTTTTCCTGTCTATTTTTTTCTTTCACAGTAGAGTGAGCCATCGCCGCTATTTTCTGGTCCATAGCCCCCGTAATTTGCCGCCAAGTAGTCTTCGGCATAATCGTTATATTCATGTGTGGGCGTCGAGCCAGTTGCCGGACGGCTAGTTCCATTGCGCGCATTAGATGGAAAACGCATGCTGTCGGTTGTCCAACAGCAATGCAGCTTCCAGCATTTTGGATGAGCTATGAGCGGAAGTTGGTGACGGCATGAAGGGGTAAGGCGACGTATCGTGGGGGTGTTCGACGC
>JBAQJL010000131.1:0-2217 GCA_049300295.1 Xanthobacteraceae bacterium | reverse complement strand
TTACTCAACACTGGCTGAAATCTCTCTGAAGTAGCGCCCACTGTAAAGGTACCGATCACCGGCCCAGAAAGCAGCTAATACTAGGGCCTGTCCTCAATTAAGCCAGATGACAGCGGCGGCCAAATGGATGCTGGCGAGGAAGTTTCGGGCGGTCTTGTCATAGCGGGTCGCAATGGCTCGGTACTGTTTGAGCTTGCAGTAGAAGTTTTCCATGAGATGACGCGCTTTGTAGATTTCCTTGTCGTAAGGGCGCGGGCTTTTTCGATTACTTTTGGGCGGAATGACGGGCATTTTTCCTGCCGCGAGCAGCGGCTCGATGACGCGCTCGTCGGCATCGAAAGCCTTGTCTGCCAACAAGGTGTCGGCCTGCATCTGAGGCAGCAACGCGTCGGCACCTTGCAGATCATGGGCTTGCCCCGCAGTCAGGAAGAAGGCCAGTGGATTGCCAAGCGCATCGACCATGGCATGGATTTTGGTGCTCAGTCCGCCTTTGCTGCGCCCGATCGCCTGGTCGTCGCCGTCTTTTTTTGAGCACCGGCACTGTGCTGGTGCGCACGCACGATAGTGCTGTCGATCATGGCGTATTCGTTGTCCGCGTCGGCGGCCAGCATTTCGAAGAGCTTCTTCCATACGCCGCGCTTGGCCCAGCGCGAAAATCGGGTGTGGACCTTGATCGGGTCGCCAAACCGTTCCGGCAGGTCCCGCCAGGGAATGCCGGCCCGATAACGATAGAGAACCGCTTCCACAAACAGCCGGTTGTCCTTGGCTGTAGCTCCGACGTGGCCCTCACGTCCCGGCAAAATATCTTTGATCCTGTCCCATTGATCGTCTCGAAGGGCGTAACGGCGCATCTGTCAGCTCCGAATCAGCTGACATCCCATGAATCACGCCGCTACTATCTTGGGAATCGCCTAATTGAGGACAGGCTCTAGCTGTGGAGCCTCAACAGGTTGTCCTCGGTTAGACCGAGTCTGCTGATGGGTGTTTGAGATTGTATGCCGCCGTGCGGCCGATGCCAATTGTATCGGTGCAGCCAGATCGGAAGCTCCTCGGCACGGCGGTTGGATGTGGGGTAGGCTTGGGCATAAGCCCACTCCCTGAGCGCGGTCTGGATGAAGCGCTCCGCCTTGCCGTTGGTTTTGGGCGTATAGGGCTTGGTGCGGATGTGTTTGATGCCCAGGTCGCGGCAAGCGTCGCGAAAGGCGAAGGATTTGTAGCAAGGCCCGTTGTCGGTCATGACCCGCTCGACCTTGATGCCGAGACTTTTGTAGTAAGCCACGGCCGCCTCAAGGAAAGGCACGGCGCTATCGGCCTTCTCGTTGGGCTTGATCTGGGAGAAGGCGATGCGGGAATGGTCGTCGATGCAGACATGGACGTACTCCCAGCCTGCGCCCCAGCCTTTGCCTCGCCGGCTACTTTGACGGGTTCGATCCCCGGTGATGCGATGGCCGATCTGCTCGAAGCGTCCGAGCTTCTTGATATCGATGTGGATCATCTCGCCGGGGGCGGCGCGCTCATAACGGCGCACCGGCTCGGCCGGCTCCAGGTCGCGTACCCGGTTCAGTCCCAGCCGCCGCAGGATGCGGCTGACGGTGGCCGGTGAAACGCCGACTGCCACCGCGATGTGCTTGCCGGTGTGGCGCTGACGGCGCAAAGCCTCGATGGCCGCGCATGTGGCAGGCGCTGTTTGGCTTGGCAATGAAAGAGGCCTTGAGGAGCGATCGCGCAAACCATCGGCACCTTCAGCGCGGAAGCGCGCGACCCATTTGGCGACCGTTTTGGCCGTCGTGTTGAACTGGCGGGCCGCCGCGGCGTTGCTCAACCCTTCCTCGATCACACTGCGCACCATGGCCTCTCGACCTTTGGGCGTTAGAGGGGCATTCTTGTGGGTGTCCATTCGGTTCTCCGCGAATCGCTGGTGTTTGGCGACTTCAGAGTTCCCGGTCAGGGCCGAATGGACAACCTCTTGAAAGCTCACATCTAGGGTCGCTTTTGCGGGGTGAAGACCTGGTCGGCAAAGGGCGAGGAGTCCGGAATCCGTATAGTGACGAAGCCTCTTTCCATCGATTGATGGCAGCTATTGCAGCCATTCGTCATTTGGCCAAATGCTCTGGAAAATCGCCGGCTGTCGTGTGCCTGGATTGCGTCGGCAATCGCCTGTACCGGATCTCCCATCGTGTTGATGTTCGTTACCGGGATGCCGGTATAAAGCGATGC
>JBAQJL010000130.1:0-17597 GCA_049300295.1 Xanthobacteraceae bacterium | reverse complement strand
ATGCGCAACAGCAACACCGGCGTGTTCGAGCTGTTCGACATCAATAACAACACCATCACGCCGATGACCACCCAGTTCGGCCAGGTCGGCCTGGAATGGTCGATCAGCGGCGTATCGGCCACTCCGGCGAGCGCGCCACCGAGCACGCAGCTTAGCGGCGTTGCCGCCGATCCAGCGGGAGCCGCGCCGAGCAGCGCAACCGCGCAACTCACCCAGGCGATGGCGTCATTCGCGCCGAGCGCTGGTGCGGCCGCGACATCCTCGCCACTCGGGCAGTCATCACCGGTCGCGGAAACGTCCAACCTTTTTGCGGCAGCAAGTCAGAAACCTTCAGCGATGGCCTGAGCGCCGAGCCGAGGACTGACGGATTGGTGCCGGGTGAGAGGATTGAACTCCCGACCAACGGTTTACAAAACCGCTGCTCTACCGCTGAGCTAACCCGGCGTTCCAGTGGCCCCCGCGGCGGCGCAAGAGGCCCTTGGGTGCTGTGGGGGTACGCAACGTGCGCTTTCTAGCAAAGCTTGCCTGCCGCGTGAAAGTGGGTATGCGCCGGCGGATCGCCAAGTCGCGAGTGCAGCGCACTCTGGATGAAATCGCGACCCCCAATCATCCCAATCGCCGGCCGTTCGGGCCGCGCCTACTCGGCGTCCTCCTCGATCAGTTTTGCAAGCCTCTTTGCGTCGACGATGACGATGGCGCCGCGCCGGCGTTGCAACAGCCCGGCCGACTCCAGCTTCTTGAGTTCTCGGGTGACCGCCTCGCGATGGCTGCTGACCCGCGCCGCGAGTTCGGCGTGGGTCGGCGGCGGCGAAATGACGGATTCGCCGGCGGCGCCCTTGCCCGCCGGACGGGCAAGCCGCAGCAGTTCGGCATAGATGCGACGGGGGACATTGAGGGTAGAGTATTCGTTGACGCGATTGGCAAGCATGCGCACCTGCGACGCCAGCAGCATCAGGAGCTGATCGCACACATCCGGGTGCTCGTGCACGGCTTGGCGGAAAACCGCGGACGGCATCTTGGCGATGACGGCATTGGTGACGGCCACGATCGCGGCCGAGCGCGGCTGGTCATCGAGGGCAGCGAGTTCGCCGAAATATTCGCCGTCCACTATGTCGCGCAGGATCGACTCCTTGCCGGAAATCGCCTGGATCAAAACCCGGACGTGGCCCTGCACCACGAAATAGAGATCGCTGCCGCCATCCTTGTATTGCAGAATGTAATCGCCGGCGCTGGCGCGGCGCCAAATGCATTGCGTGTCGAGCCGGCGGATGGCTTCGTCGCTGAGCGACTTGAACAGTGGAATATGCGCCAGCGTCTGTGAACTCGTCTGTGGGCTCATGACTTGGTTCGACCGTGCATCACGCGGCTGGTCGCCGCAGATCGTCGCAACGATCGATCAGGAAGACGGACATTCTGATATCGCCACCACGGATATCGACTTCGGCGCCGCGCCACGGCGGATGACTCAAGCCGGCCGACGCCACCGTTACGGCCGAGACTATCATGGCGCAGTTCATTTCCTTGGTGAGGCCTTGCAGCCGTGCGGCAATATTTCCGGTCTCACCGAGAAACTGAAGCGACGGCCGATCGCGCGGTCCGAGCGCGCCGAGCACGGCGGGCCCACTGTGGACGCCGATGCCGAAACGCAGCGGCGATTGGATGTCGCCTGCGAGTTCGGTACTGATCTGATCGATGTTGCGCCATATGTCCGCCGCCGCCGCGAGCGCCTGCTGGGCAGCGGCCGTTGCGTTTGTATGCGCGCCGAACACGCTCATAATACCGTCGCCGGCGACGCTTATAATGTGGCCACCATTGGTCAGAATGGCGGAACTGGTCGCCTGCACGTAGCGATCGACGATGAACAGCGCGTCGAATGGCAGGCGCCCAGCGGCAAGCCGTACCGAGTCGCGCAGGTCGATGTGCAATGCCGTGATGGTCTGCTCGCGGGCAGCGTCGATCTCGAGTTGCCATCCCCCGGCCGGCTGTATCGCCGGCAGGAGAGGCGTGACCGAAACGTCAGCCGTCGGCCGAACCTGACAGGCCAGCCGGATGCCGCTTGAAGCACCGACCCTCTTGAGTGCGGCAAGTTCGAACGGAGCCGGCGGAGCCAGGTGCTCCAGGCCGCGCCAAACGCGCACGCGGCACGTGGTGCAACGTCCACGGCCGCCGCAGACCGATGCATGCGGAATGGCGGCCCAGCGGCTTGCCTCCAGGATCGAAAAGCCGCGCGGCACCGTGACCCGGCGGACGGCGCGATAATCGATCTCGACACCCTTGGTGTGCCGCTCGTGTGCATTGCGCAGCGCGCGCAGCACGAGGACGCCGGCGAGAAGCGCCAGATAGACGAGCTGCAGGCGAAATGTCAGCCAGGCGACCGCGACGCCTTGCGCCGGACTTGGACTGTGCGCCGCCGAAAAGCCGGGCACCACGGCGGAGCGTAACACCGTATCCCAGCCCGCATTGATTACGCCGAGGATCGCGAGGACCGGCACGGCGATCGCCGCGGCCGCGAACCAGCGGACGTGGCGGCGATACCACGGCCGGTAGCGCAGCCACATGTGGATGCCGATGCAGCCGTGGGTCCACACCGCAATCAGCAGTGCAAGCTGGCGCGAAAGGTTAGTTAGCGGGTCGAGCACCCAGAACACGTAGAGCACGCGGAAATAGGAATCCTCCAGGCCGTAGAACAGCACGCCGAGCCGCGCATCGGTGACGTGCGGCGCGAGCAGCAGCGGGATCGTCAGGCCAAGGCCGAGCTGCCACGCTTCGATGGCCGGCATGCGCAGGTGGCGGCGCCGATAAAGCGCCCAAAGGCCAAGGCCGAGGTGCGTGAGAAACGCCGCCAGCAGGAGCGAAAGTCCGAACGGGGTGCGCCATGGCGCCAGGATGATGTCGTGGCCGATGCGCTCAATGGAATCGAGGAGGAATAAGCCGGTGGCGTGGCTGATCAGGTGACAGGTCGCATAGGTGAACATGATCAATCCGGCCGTCAGCCTGATTGACCGTTCGGACGGGAGCTTGACCGGCAGCACCGCCACGCCCCTTACCTTGATGTTAGGGTTCGTCCAGGGCGCCCCCGGGAACGAACATAAGCTGCAGCGGGATATATCAGAAAACGGTTCTTTCGGCACAACTGACTGGTTGGCAAGCGGTTTCTTGTCCGGTGGCGTTGCCATGAGGCGGACGAAGAGACGCTTCCAACCTGTTCGACCGGCGTGTGAGTTTTCCCACAACGGTCCTCCGCCATCCCTGTCACGACAGGGCAAATCAAAGCCCACGACAAGCAGGATGGAGGTTGATCATGGCCGCTTACACCGGACCATTCCCGTTCACCAACAACGGTACGGTCAATTCGGTCTCCGTGACCGACACGACCTTCTCGGGCGGGATCACCAACGCCGGTGTGATCACTCCCGGCGCCATCAACGTTGTCGACAGCACGATCAATGGCGAAATCCTGGACACCGGCTTCATCGCCGGCGGTATCACCGTCGTCAGCAGCACGATCAACGGCGAAATCGTTGACACCGGCTTTGTCGCGGGCGGTATCAGCGTCGATGCCGCCAGCAAAATCCAAGCCGGTAGCGTCGGCGTCGGCGCCATCTTTGTCGAAGGTTCGTCCTTTCTGGGCGGCATCATCAACAACGGGACCCTTCAATCGACCAAAACGGCTGGCATTGCGGTCGGTGTGGCGTCTTTTGGCGGCGGCATCAGCAACAGCGGCAGCATCCAAGCGGGCGTTGTTGGTATCGAAGCGGTAGCCACTTCGACCTTCGGCGGCGGCATCAGCAACAGCGGCAGCATCCAAGCCGGCGATTTTGGCATCACACTTAGCGGCCAGGGAATTCTTACCGGCGGCGTCAGCAACAGCGGCGTGATTAACGCCGTCGGCGGCATTCTTGTCTCCGGTTCGACCTTCGGCGGCGGAGTCAGCAACAGTGGCACCATCGACGCCGGCAATTTTGGTATCCTTGTCGGGCCCGTTTCGACCTTTAGCGGCGGAGTGAACAACAGCGGCACGATCAGTGTTGCAGGAACCTCTGTGATGCCTTCGAACGCTTTTGGCATTTCGGTGGACGATGTGGCCTCCTTTGGTGGTGGGGTCGTGAATAGTGGATCGATCATATCCAGCAACGAAGGGATCGCTCTCAATCAAGTCGCTACGGTAGCCGGCACCATCAGCAATATGGGGTTCATCACTGGCAGAGTGGGAATTGCTGCAACCGCTTCCGGCGCGATCAGCATATTTGATTCCGGCACGATCGACGGCACCGACGGTACTGCGATCGATCTGTCGCAGAACGCGGGCGGCAACGCGCTGACGCTCGGCGCCGGTTACGGCATCACCGGCAACGTGCTCGGCTCCGGCAGTGACACCTTCCAGCTCGGCGGCGCCGGCGACGGTAGCTTCAATCTCAATACTCTCGGCACGCAATACACCGGCTTCTCCACGTTCGACGTGGTGAGCGGCACCTGGACGGTGACCGGCACCTTCGCGCCGTTCGCGCCGTGGACCGTTGAGGGCGGCACGCTGATCGAAGACGGCACTCTGTCCATTGGAGCCATCGTGGATAACACCGGCACGCTGGTGCTCTCCACCGGCAGCAATGTCGCCGGAGCGGTCACACTGTATGCCAGCGCGACGCTCGAATTTGACTCGAGCTTCAGCTACCAGGGCCCGGTCACAATCGCGGGCGCGGTCGATTTCGCTGTCGCCGCAGGACAGACGGTGACGCTTACGTCCCCTGTCTTCGACGGCGTTACTGCGGGCGAACTCATCAAGATCGGCGCCGGCACCCTGGTGCTGGGCGATCAATCCTTGCCCGACAATTATACCGGCGGCACGGTCATCGATGCCGGTACCTTGGAGATCGGCAGCGGCAGCACTGTTGTCGGCAGCGTCACCTTCGCGGGCAATGCCGCCACCCTGCGGCTCGACAGCGGCGCCAACCAGATCGGCGGCGGCGAGATCACCGGCGCCGCCGTCGGCGATGCCATCGATTTGCGCTTTGCGTCGTTCGCCGCTGGCGAGCGGGCGGTATGGTCGCAGGGCGCTGGCGGCGGCGGGCTGTCGCTTGACAGCGCGAACGGGGCAACGCTCGCCTCGCTCAATCTCACTGGGAATTTCGCCCCGCAGCAGTTCACCGCACTGAGCGACGGGAGCGGCGGCACGCTGATCGACATCGTGCCGCAGCCGCCCAATGCGCCGCCGGCGTCGGGCACCAGCGCCGACATGATCACGCGCAACGGCATTGATGGAGATTTCGAGATCTACGATGTCGGCCGCAACACGATCCTCGGCGCCGGTTACCTTGGCCAGGTTGGCCTGGAGTGGCAGGTCGCAGGCTTTGGGGATTTCGGCGGCGACGCCTCCGACATGATCGTGCGCAATGGCGCGACCGGCCAGTTCGAGGTCTACGACATCAGCAACAACAATATCGCCTCGGCCGCGGCGCTGGGGCAGGTGGGCCTGGAATGGCAGGTTGCAGGCTTCGGCGATTTCTCCGGCAATTCCAACGAGACCGACATGCTGATGCGCAACTCGAATACCGGAGCATTCGAGGTCTTCGACATTGCCAACAACACCATCACTTCGGCCGCGCCGATGGGCCAAGTGGGATTGGAATGGCAGGTGGCGGGCTTCGGGGATTTTGCGGCGCGACCCAACGAGACTGACATGCTGATGCGCAATTCGAATACCGGCACGTTCGAAGTCTTCGATATCGCCAACAACACCATCACCTCGGCTGTGCCGATGCGGCAGGTCGGCCTGGAATGGCAGGTCGCGGGCTTTGGCGATTTCTCCGGCAATGCCAACGAGACCGACATGCTGATGCGCAACTCAAATACCGGTGCGTTCGAAGTCTTCGACATCAGCCACAACACGATCACCTCGGACGCGCCGATGGGGCAGGTGGGGTTGGAATGGCAGGTCGGCGGTATCGCTCCGGCCTCGCTGAGCCAGCTCACCCAGGCGATGGCTGGTTTCGCACCGGCCAATGGCGGCTTCGACACGTCTTCGCCACTCGGCCCGGCAACGGTGCAGTCGGTCACGCCGGCAATGCTTGTGAGCGGCAATACGACGAGCCACCAAGTCTGAGACGGTGCAGCGGCTTACGCAAAAAGATAGGCGGCGAGCACGACAAAGCCGCTGATAGCGAGCGTGGCATGCAATCCGATCAGCGTCCCGGCTCGCCGTTTCTTGCCGCGGCGTATCAGCAGAATGCCAAGGCCGGCGAGCGCGGCCAGCGCAAGAAGCGTAGCCGCGATGACGCCGAACGAAGCGGTTCCCTGGCCGAGGCCACGCGGCGGCCCGCGCAGCGCAAGTACCAGGCAGCATAGTCCGCCAATGCCGATAACGCCGTGCAAGGCAGCGAGTGCCCAGGGTGTCGGATGCTCGATGCCGCCGCGTAGATACTGTACGGCGAGCGCGGTGCCCAGCAGCACGGCCACGACGACGACGGTGAACGCCACGTTCAGCATCACGGCGTCACCACCACGCGGATGGGAGAGTCAACGGCTGAGGCGTCCGCTGAAGCGAGGATTCGACCATGAGATGCGTACAAATTTATCGATAACGGTCACGAATTGGTAGAAGAGTCGTACGCACAATCCCCGATGGCGGGGAAGGGCTAAACGCGCTGGGGGTGCCCATGCGAGAATGGCTCTTGGTCGTTGCCCCACTGGGGTTTGTGATCTACTTCCTGGTGTTCCCGGGCCAGCTTGGACCGGCGCTGGACTGGGTCAAATCCGCAACCCAACTGGTGCTGGACACGCTGTAACCGGGCGCCGACGCGAACGTGCGGGCGCCGTTCAGTTTTCGAACACGTCGTGGATCGCTACGGCGCCACGACGCCAATAGCCTGCGGCGCGCATCCATTTGGAATTGGCGCCATGCTCGGCGATCAATTGCTGGCGCAGCGCCTTGGCGATCAGCGACTCGCAGGCGACCCACGTATAGTAGTCGCCCGCAGGAAATTTCAACGTCGCGAGTTTTTTGGCGAGCACATCGCTCACGCCAGCCGCGGTGCCGTTGCGGTGCGCCCAGATCACGGTCGCATCCGCTTTCGTCGCAAACGCAATTTCATCGGCGGGGCCATCGATCTCGCCGATGACGAGCGCCCGCACGCCCGCCGGAAGTTCGGCGAGCCGGCGCGAGATCGCGGGCAGTGCGGTTTCATCGCCGACCAGGAGATGCCAGTCGAAATCCGTTGGAATAATAAACGAGCCACGCGGCCCGCCGACGTTGAGCGCGTCGCCGGACTTTGCCTGGGCGGCCCAGCGCGTCGCCGGACCGGCGTCGTGCAGTGCAAAGTCGATCTCCAGAATATTCGCGGCGGCGTCGTGCCGGCGCGGCGTGAAATCGCGGTTGATCGTGTTGGGAGCGCCGGTGGCGTCGAGCGTGCCGTCGGTAAAAAACAGCTTGATATGATCGTCGAAGCCGAGGCTGAGAAAACCCTCAAGGTCCCCGGTGAGTGTCACGCGGACCATGTGTGCGGAAATCTTGTCGATTGCTTTGATCGTCAGCGAACGGCGGCGCGGTTGATGGCGAACGCGGCGCGGAGCGCGTGGATCGGCGGCCGGTGCAGTCGTATCGACGGTCGCGGCGGTGCTGGACATTTTAGAAATGCTCCAAATCCTATTTGCACAGTGTCTTGCCGCCCAAGCTGGCGCGCGGTGGTGCGATTTGCAAGGGTACGTAGGGTTCCGCGCCATGCAGATTCGCGCGGCGAACGGGTTAATGGCTGCATAAGCGCGACTGCTCGGATTGCATCTCAGACGGCGGTAGCTTGGCATTAAACACCCGTGGCTTTTGTTGCCATCGCTGCCGCTCTACATTAGAGCGAGCGACTGCCGCCAAAGGATTTCCAAATGTCTCCGCGACGCCAACTGCATCTCGGCGCGTTCATGCGCCCGGCCAGCATCCATACCGGCGCTTGGCGCTATCCGGGCGCCTGGCCGGATATGAATTTCAACTTCGCCCACATCAAGCAATCGATCCAGGCGCTGGAACGCGCCAAGTTCGATGCGTTTTTCATGGCCGATCACATGGCCGTGCTCAATATGCCGATGGATGCGCTCAAGCGCAGCCATACGTCGACATCGTTCGAGCCCTTCACGCTGCTTTCGGCGCTCTCGCAGGCGACCGACCGCATCGGTCTGGTTGCCACTGGCTCGACCACGTTCGACGCGCCGTACCACATTGCCCGCCGCTTCGCCTCGCTCGATTGGCTGAGCAACGGCCGCGCCGGCTGGAATATCGTCACCACCTCCAATCCAGACGCCGCGCTTAATTTCGGCTTGGACGAGCACATGGAGCACGGCGAACGCTATCGCCGCGCGCGCGAGTTCTATGATGTCGTCACCGGCTTATGGGACAGCTGGGCCGACGATGCGTTCGTGCGCGACGTGGAGGAGGGCATTTTCTTCGAACCGTCAAAAATGCATGTGCTCGATCACAAGGGCAAATATCTGTCGGTCCGTGGCCCGCTCAATATTGCGCGGCCGGTGCAGGGCTGGCCGGTGATCGTACAGGCTGGCGCCTCGGAGTCCGGCCGGCAGCTCGCCGCCGAAACCGCGGAAGCCGTGTTCACCGCACAGAGCGATCTTGCCGTCGGCCAGAAATTTTATGCCGATGTGAAGGGGCGCATGGAAAAGGCCGGGCGCGCCCGTGACGACATGAAGATTCTGCCGGCCTGTTTCGTGATTGTCGGCGACACGGTCGACGAAGCAAAAGCCAAGCGTGCGAAGCTCGATAGTCTTGTCGATTACGCCAATGCCATCGCCTCGCTTTCGATCGCGCTTGGGCACGATGCCGCAAAGTTCGATCCTGACAAGCCGTTGCCCGGCGACATCCCGGAAAGCAATGCCTCAAAGAGCGGCCGCGAGCGCGCGATTGCACTCGGCCGGCGGGAGAATCTGACGGTGCGCCAGCTGGCGCAGCGGCTCGGCGGTTATTCCGGCCTCGCCATGGTCGGAACGGCGCAAAGCGTCGCCGACGAGATGGAGGAATGGCTGGAGACCGAAGGCTCCGACGGTTTTACCGTGATGTTTCCGTACTTGCCGGGCGGCTTGGAAGATTTCTGCACGCGCGTGGTGCCCGAATTGCAACGGCGCGGTCTGTTCCGCACTGAATACGAAGGCGCAACTTTGCGCGAGAATTTAGGTTTGCCGCGGCCGAAGAATAAGTTCTTTCAGAACTGAGCGGTGAAAATCACGCGGTATGCCCGTCGAACTTTCCTGACTTCGGCATATTCTTCTCGGCCTGCGGCGTCATCTTCCCGTTGTCTTCGTCTCCCGGAACACCGCGCGGCCCAAGTTTTTGGCGCGCAATGTCGTCTTCGGTCGGGCGGTCTGGTTCACGTTTGCTGTCGTGCGCCACGGTATCGCTCCTGATCTGGCACTCAAGCGGCTCCGCCCCGACAACCGCTTATATCAACGCGGCGCTGGAGTCTCCGGTTCCAATGCGCTGGGTTCCGATGCGTCGGGTTCCAATGCGCCGGGTTCCAAGGCGCCAGGTTCCATGGCGGCGGCAGCCGTCGCCGGCTGGCCTTGCCGCTTGTCGCCGAGCCGTAAGAGCGGCACCAGCACGAACGCGAATGCCGTAAAGGCCGCAGAGACCAGCACGAGCGGCGTCAGGCTCTTGTCGAAGACGTGGATATAGAGAAACGAGCCGACATTATCGGCGCTTGCCGTTGCCAGGTTGATGATCGACATCAAAACTGCAAATGCAAAGCCCTCGGCGCGCGGCGGACAATAATCGGCGGCGAGCGTCAGTGTTGCGACGGTGGCGAGCATGGCCGCAAAGCCGCTGCAAAAGTTCAAGATGGCGGCAGACGTCTCGCTTCCAAGAAGCAAAAACGCCATGGTGGTCACCGTGCCGAAAGCGATGCTGACATTGAGCAGATTTTTGAGCGTCAAGCCGCCGAAGAACCGCCGATAGAGCAGGGCGCCGGTTACCCAGCCGGCGGACGCGATCGAGCCCAGGATGCCGATGTAAGCTTGCGAGAATTTCAAATTGTCGGTCATGTGAAAATAGAGCGGCGTGGCGAAGCCCGGGCTGAAATAATATAGAAAAATAAAGATTGCGATCACCCACAGCTCGCGGCGTTTGAAAGTCGCGGTCAGTCCATGGAGCGTGTCTTTCATGCCCTGCAGGTTGATCGAGGTTTTTTGCTCGGGAATGAGCCATAGAGTCCCGACAATGACAGCGAACGGCGCGACGGCGACGATGCCCGCGGCGACGTGCAAGGCCCGTGTCGGAGGCAGATGCTGGACCAGTTGGCCGCCGACGATCGCGGCAGCCACGGTGGCCGCGTTGAACCACAGCCATTGTTGATTGACGAAGGTTCCGCTCTCGTGAAGCCGCTGGCCGTTTTCCACCAGCACCGCGCCGCACAGCGTGCTCGAAATCGCCATCGCGAAGGCAGTCAGCATCAGCGCGATCAGCAGCAGGTGGGGTGTATTGATCTGGGTGATCCAAAAATAGCCGCCGATCGCGCCCACGTTGGCGATGAGCAGATAACTCTTACGCCGATAGCCGAACAGTGGCAGGAAATCGGAAATCAGGCCAAAAACCGGCTTGATCACCCACGGCAGGCTAAAGACGGTGACAAAAGCAGTGACCTGCAGCGCGGTCCAGCCGTGCACTTCTTTGAGATAATACGTCAACGGCTGCGAAATCAGCCCGACGACCTGGCCGAGGCCCTCGACCACATAGACCAACCCAAAGAACAGGAGCAGACGGCTGACTAGCCGGTGGTCGTCCTGGTGGCCGGAAAGCCCGAATGCCCCGCGCAATTCTGTCGGACGAGCCGCGGCAGCTTCCGTTCGCGCTTCTGTCGAATTCATCGCGGCTTCCGGTGCAGTCCGGCCGGAACGTTAGCACGCGCCGGCCGGCATCATGCAATCCAGACGTGGTTCCGGCGTTGCGCGGCACACCGCGTTCACACGCTCGGAATCACCTTGAGCATTGGAAAAAAAGTGCCGAGCAACGTTGGCGGCCACGGGATCGCCAGCAATTGATCGAACACGATGTAGATTAAGGCTACGACGCACACCGCCATCGGGATCACGATCTTCCACTTCTCGCGCCCTTCGAGCCGCATGTAGGAAATGATGAAAATAGGTACCGCAGGGATCAACCCGATGATCCACATCAGCAGCATGATTCCGGCCATCCAGCCGAAGAACTGAAAGCCGCGGCCGACGACCGTCGCGCCGGGCAGATGCGCGGTCTTCGACACGATATCCATGTGAATTCGCTTTGGTCCTGTACTCTCCGATCCCGCGCCTCCGGCAGCCGCGGCGGCGTTGCGCGCATGAACGCCCAGGATGTCGTTGGCGAGACCCAAGCCGCAGAACAGGATGGCGCCGATGCCGACGATCGTGGGCACGATGCGGGCGGCGAAGGCCCAGTCGAACGATTGCGATAACATCACAATGAACAGGATGAGCAGCGCCGCAGGGAACAGGTTGTCGGTGGAGAACACCGGATGGCCCCATTGCGACAGCATCTTTCTCGGGCCGCCATGGCCGCGGATGTCCTGAATAAGCGGGCCCAACAGCGAAAAGGCTGCCAGCCCGAACATGACCAGGACGAACGGCTTGATCATCCAGCTGACGCCGTAGCGCTCGATCGAGATGAACATGTAGCGTTCGATCGGTTCGCCGAGAATGAAGCCGAGCACAAACGGCGGCCGCGGCCAGCGGAAGTGCTTCATCGCCCAGCCGAGAACGCCGAAGAACATCAGCGAGAACAGGTCGCCCCAGTTCCGCGTCGCCTCGAACGCCCCGATAAAGACGAGGCTGAGCACGCACGGCATGAACAGCGTGTAGCGCAGCGTCGCGATCTTCGCGAGCTGTCCGCTGAAGGCAAAACACAGGCCGGAGCCCAGGATGTTGGCGATGGCGATGCTCCACACCATCGAATACGTGAGGTCGAGGTGTTTGGTGAGCATGTCCGGCCCAGGCACCAGGCCGTGAATGAGAAACGCGCCGAGCAGGATCGCCATGCCGGCGCTGGCCGGCACGCCGAAGGCGACGGTGGGGACCAGCGCACCGCCTTCGCGCGCGTTGGTGGCGCTCTCGGCGGCGATCACGCCGCGCACGTCACCGGTGCCGAAGGTTTTTGCCGCGTCTTTTTCCGTCTTGAGCGCGTGGCCGTAGGAAATCCAATCGATCACCGAGGCGCCGATGCCCGGAATGGCGCCCATCGCCGAGCCGATCCAGGAGCAGCGCAGAATCAAGAACCAGTTATCGAGGCAATCCTTGATGCCAAGCATCATGCCGGTCTTAGTGTCGAGTGTCTGCCCCGCCTGCACGACCGCCATGCGGCCGATCGCGAGATCGCACAGTTCCGGCAGAGCGAAAATGCCGAGCGTCAGCGGCACCAGCGGCAGGCCGTCCCACAGATACAATGTGCCCATGGTCCAGCGCAGCGTGCCCGACTGCGGGTCGGTGCCGATCATGCGCAGCATCATGCCGAAGCACGCGAAGGTCAGCCCGCGCAGCGGCGCATTGCCCGACAAGACCGCGACCATGGAAATACCGAACACGGCGATGCTGAGTAGTTCGGGCGATCCGATATAGAGAATAATCGGCCGCATGATCGGCAGCGCGATTGCCATCAGCAACGCGCCGAACAGACCGCCGATCAAGGCCGCCATGTAGGACGCGCCGAGCGCGCGACCGGCCTCGCCGCGCCGTGTCATCGGATAGCCGTCGAGCGTCGTCGCCGCCGACGCGGCGTGACCCGGGGCGCCGAACAGAATCGCCGCTATGGGGTCTGCGGTGGTGGTCGTCGCGCCAAGCCCGAGCAGCAATGCGAAGGCGGTCGGCGGATCGAGGTCATAGGTGAAAGGCAGGAGCAGCGCCGTGCCGGCAATGCCGCCGATGCCAGGCAGGATGCCGAGCGCCAGCCCCATGCACACGCCGGCGAACAGATAAAGCATGCGCGTCGGGTTGAGGATAATGAACAGCGCAGTGTGCGCCGAATGCAGCGCTACCCCCGCGCCGTTGGAGAAATCGTGCAGGTAGGTGTGGAACGCGCCACCGATGGAATGCAGTACGCTCGGATCCATTGATTATGCTCATACGCGCAAGGCTACACCTGACGCCGGTTTCGCTCCGCGATCCCGCACGTCGGCGATCCGCCCGCTGAATTCATGATCGCCCCACACGACGGGGCGGATGTTAGAGGACAATTCTCGTGCCGGCCAGCACGGCGCCTGCTCGCAAAGGTAGACCACGGCTCGCATCCGAAGGAGCGGGGTGAAGCGCCGCCCGTTCGCGCAGGATATATCGGGAAATGGCAGCGTGTTGCGACATATCGCCGTGCCGGCGCCGCGGTGCGATAAGGCGGGGAACCAGCGTCGTCCCCAGCGGGTATTGCGATCGGGCTGACATTGGCGGGAAGAAGCACTAAAATCCCGGCGTTCGGCCCCATTTCGGCGGGCAAAAACACAATTCAAGGGACACCACCATGAACATCGTTCATGCCGACACAGTCGAATGGAAGCGCGGCTTGCAGCATCGCGGCGGAACGTTCCACTACCGTCACCTGCTCAATGGCGAGCCCGGCTCGCCCGGCAATTTTCAGTTCAACATCGGACAACTTGAGGGCGATTTTTCCTCGCCGCGCCACCGGCACAATTTCGATCAGTTCCGTTTTCAGATCGAAGGCACGATGAATTTCGACCGCAACGGCAAAATGACCGCCGGCGGCTTCGGCTATTTCCCTGAAGGCGCTGCTTACGGTCCGCAAAGCTCCGACGGCCGCTCGACCACCGCAGTGCTGCAATTCGGCAGCGCCAGCGGCAGCGGGTATCTGTCGCGTGAGGAAGTCTATGCCGGCACCGAGGAGCTGAAAAAGTACGGCACTTTCGAGGGCGGCATTTTTCGCCGCAACGACGATGCCGAAGGGCGGCGCAACACCGACGGCTACCAGGCGATCTGGGAGCACGTGCATGGCGAACACATGGAATATCCGAAGCCGCGCTATCGCGATCCGATCATGGTCGATCCGTCGAATTACGAGTGGCTTCCCGTCGCCGGCATGCCCGACGTGATGCACAAGACGCTCGGCCTATTCACCGAGCGCCAATGCGGCGCCGAGCTTGTGCGCTTCAAGCGCGGCACGATCTATCGCGCCGAGGGCCGCAGCATTTACCTCGTGCTGTCCGGTTCGGGCATTGCTGAGCACGAGGCCTATCGGCCGCTGACGGCATTGCATGTCGAGGACGGCGAGCACGTCGATATCGTGGCACGCGACGACACCGAGCTGGTCCGTCTGGTTTTGCCGGATCTGACCGGGATGAAGGAGCACCGCGCGGCGCACGCCGTGGCCGCCGAATAACCCGACGATTGTCGCCGGCTTGGGCAGGCGGCGGATCGCTAACTGTCAGCATGTAGTCATGCCGCTGCCGTCGCTTTTTCGATCGCAGGACCCGGCTCGCCCGTGGAAAGTCATCTACGCGGCGCTTTGCGGCGCCGGTATTGGGCTGTTTGCCGGTCTGTTAAAGACCTTGAATCCGTTTCGCCCGGCGCCCACCGAAAACTTAACAAATCACCTCACGGACGTCGCTCTCGCGGCGCTCGGCTTCGCATTGTTGTGCGCCGCGGCAGCGGGTTTGCGCAATTTTCTCGCCCGGCGTCTTATTTGGCACGACGACCGATAGCCCCGCGCGCCGAAGGAGGTAGGAAGCGATTAATGTTACCAAATAATTCCGCGGCCTGATGGCGCCGATATAAACGAATTCGGCCCGGCACTTCCCTACAATAGCCGTGAACGGCTTTTGCTTTTCACGGGTTGCGTATGCGTTTGCTCTTTGCGGCGGTGCTGTTGGCCGTATCCGCGACTGCGGCGTTTGCCCAGCGCGAGCCGCAGATCGTCGTACCTGGAAAGCCGGGCGTCCCAGTTTACATCAACGGCATCGATGCCTCTTGGGGGATTGTCGAGGGCGAGTTCGGGCTTGATCGGCCGAACCAGGTCTCGCCCACCGTCATCTGGAGGCCCGCTTTGATTCCGGCGCCGTACGGCGTGCCCGGCTACTACCCGGCAGACGGCCGCCGTCCCGGCTATGGCCGCCTCGAAATTACGCCGCCAGCCAATCGCCGGCTGCCGCCGCCCGCGCCGTCCTTCTACCGCTACTGGTCGAGTGAATCGGCACCGACTCCGGCGACGGATCCCCAGTCGATCCAGTCGATGCCGATGATCGTCGAGCCCAACGTGAACGTCGGCCGCCAGCGTGGCGGCGGCAACTATCCGGGGGGCAATCCAAAGCCTCGTTAGTTCTTGTCCGGCAGTCCGCAGCAAGCGGCCTGTCTCCATCCGCCTCCCACACGGAGGCTGCTTCGTAAGGGAGTATCATGTCTCACCATCGCGCCGTGCTTGCTGTTTTTGCTACGCTCTTTACCGCCGGGATCAGCTCGGCGGCATCAGCAAATTGCTGCGGCTGGGGCGCCGCGGCTCCTGTCGCCTATGCGCCTGTCACTTACGCATACGCCGGCTGCGGCGGCTGCGGCACGCCGACTGCGGCTGTGGTTTACGCACAGCCGGTCGCGCCCGCGCCGGTCGTCTACGGCGCGTGGAGCGGCTGCGGCCATTGTGGCGGCGGCCTCGTTACCTACGCACCGGCGGTCGAGGCGATCGCCGTCGCGCCGGCGCCGCTCTACGTTGTCAATCAGGGACCGGACTATACCGGTCCCGGCATCATGGTGCCGTATCACACGTGGACGCCGTCGGCTTCATACGTCGTGCCCGGCAGTTATCCCTACGGCTACGGATACCACCGCTACGGCTACGCCCATCGCCCGGTCTATGGGCACCGCTACGGCTACGGTGTCCGTTACGGATACGGGGCTCGCCTCGGCTACGGCGTCCGCTATGGCTATGGGGCCCGCGTCGGCTACGGCGTCCGCTACGGCTATGGCATGCGCCGGGGCTACGTCGGCGCTCGTCACGCCGTCTACCGCGGCAACATGTACGGCCGTCCGGCGATGCGCCGCGTCTATCGCTAAGCCGCGGCGTGCTTGCGCAAAGAAATACTGCAAAGGCCCGCCAGGCGCGGGCCTTTGTTGTTTCATGCAGTGGCCCGGCTGGCGATGTAGAGCGCCAGCGCGGCAGCGTTCGAGACGTTGAGACTCTTGATGGCGCCGGGCAGGCCGAGCCGCGCCAGCCGCTCGCATACCGCGCGCGTTCCCTGGCGCAATCCCTTGCCCTCGGCGCCGAGCGCAAGCGCGAGCGGCGCTTTGAGCGGCAGCGCGTCAAGCTCGTCGTCGGCTTCGCTGTCGAGCCCGACCACGGAGAAGCCGCGCTCGCGCAACGCCGCGATGCCGCGCGCCAGATTCTGCACGCTGATGATCGGCACCAGTTCAAGCGCGCCGGACGCGGATTTGGCCAGCACGCCGGTCGCCTCCGGGCTGTGTCGCGCGGTGGTGACAATGGCGGCAACAGCGAAAGCGGCGGCTGTGCGCAGAATGGCGCCGACATTGTGCGGGTCCGTTATCTGATCAAGCACCAGCACGATTCCGGCGACGGGCAGGGTTTCAATGTCGGGCGAGGGCAGGGGATCGGTTTCGGCGTAAAGGCCCTGATGCACGGCATCGGGCGTGAGCCGAGCCGCGATGGCGTCGGGCCGCACTACTTCGAGCGCCTCCGGCAGTGCAACACCGTCGTCGTTGAGACGCCGCAGCGCATTCTCGGTCACCAGCAGGCGGCGAATATGACGCGCCGGGTTAGCCAGCGCCGCCGTGACACTGTGCCAGCCGTACAGCACCACATCCGTCGCCCGCTCGCGTGGCAGGTTTTGGTGGGAGCCGCGGGGGCCGCGGGAGCGCGGTTTCGTTCGCCAGTCGCGTTCGCGCATCGCTAGTTGTATTCCCGATTGATCCAAGGGGTATGATAATTTTAATGCAGCCTGTTCGTTGCAAAGACGTACCCGAGTGCGACCTCAGATATTTCTCGAATTTGAGTGCTTTGTACTAATCGGGACAAGGTCGGGCAGGCGAAGCGTGGTGGGGGAGGTAGGACTCGAACCTACGAAGGCGTAAGCCAGCGGATTTACAGTCCGCCCCCTTTGCCACTCGGGACACTCCCCCGCACCGAATTGCGGGTGCCAGAACCGGCGCCCCGGCCCGCGCGGGCTATATGGTTGGACCATCAAGACTAGTCAATCGAAAACGGGCCGAATCGACCGAGCCGCGGCGTTGGAGACGACGATCCAGCGGTAACGCAGCCGCTTCCGGGGCGTTACCGCCCATTCCCGGCGACCGCGCGCTGGTGTAGGGTGTGACTGCGACTTCATCTGCATCGGAGCTTTGGGGAGCAACCGCATGCAATGGCATAGACGCATTTGCCTCGCCGTCGCGCTCGGGGCACTGGCTTTGGCCGGCGCCTTTGGTTCGCGCGCATCGGCGCAGGAGAACCGGCCGATCCGGCTGATCCTGCCGTTTCCGCCTGGCGGCCCGGCTGATGCGATGGCGCGCATCGTTGCGCAGCACATCGGCGAAGGCGGCGGTCCGTCGGTGGTGGTGGAAAGCCATCCGGGCGCAGCGACCGAGATCGGCACGCAATACGTGGCGCAGGCGCCGCCCGA
>JBAQJL010000129.1:0-76600 GCA_049300295.1 Xanthobacteraceae bacterium | reverse complement strand
ATGGACCTGTGGGTGCGCGAGGCGCGCCTGTTCAAATACGGCTCCGGCACCGGCTCGAATTTCTCCAAGCTGCGCGGTGAAAACGAAAACCTGTCGGGCGGCGGCCGCTCCTCCGGCCTGATGAGCTTCCTGAAAATCGGCGACCGCGCCGCGGGCGCCATCAAGTCGGGCGGCACCACGCGCCGCGCCGCCAAGATGGTGATCCTCGACGCCGACCATCCCGATATCGAGCAGTTCGTCGACTGGAAGGTGATCGAGGAACAGAAGGTGGCGAACCTCGTCACCGGCTCCAAGATCAACCAGAAGCATTTACGTGCCATATTGAAGGCCTGTGTGAACTGCGAGGGCTCCGGCGACGATTGCTTCGATGCGGAGAAAAACCCGGTGCTCCGCCGCGAGATCAAGGCGGCGCGGCGCAATCACGTGCCGGACAATTACATCCGCCGCGTCATCCAGTTCGCCAAGCAGGGCTACAAGGATATCGATTTCCCGATCTACGACACCGATTGGGATTCGGACGCCTACCTCACGGTTTCCGGCCAGAACTCCAACAACACCGTGCGGGTGACGGACGAGTTCTTGAAAGCCGTCGAAGCCGACCGCGACTGGGACCTGTTCTGGCGCACCAAGCCAGGCAAGGTTGCCAAGACGCTGAAGGCCCGCGAGCTGTGGGAGAAGATCGGCTACTCGGCC
Source organism: Xanthobacteraceae bacterium (assembly GCA_049300295.1). Lineage (GTDB taxonomy): Bacteria > Pseudomonadota > Alphaproteobacteria > Rhizobiales > Xanthobacteraceae > BOG-931. The sequence continues at coordinate 75,907 of JBAQJL010000129.1, read as the reverse complement.
TGGGCCAGCGCCGATCCGGGCCTGCAATTCCACTCCACCATCAACGACTGGCACACCTGCGCGGCATCGGGGCCGATCATCGCCTCCAATCCGTGTTCGGAATACATGTTCCTCGACGACACGGCGTGCAATCTCGCCTCGATCAATCTGCTTGCCTTCCACAATCGCGCTCTTGCCGCCGCCGCGAACGGCGAAAAGCTGCAGCGCGAGCTCTACGACGTCGATGGTTACGAACACGCTGTGCGGCTGTGGACCGTCGTGCTCGAAATTTCGGTGCTGATGGCGCAGTTCCCGTCGAAGGAAATCGCGCAGCGCTCCTACGATTTCCGCACGTTGGGCCTCGGCTACGCCAATGTCGGCGGCCTCCTGATGTCGTCGGGCATCCCCTATGACTCCGAGGCCGGCCGCGCCATCTGCGGTTCGCTGTCGGCGATCATGACGGGTATCTCCTACGCCACCTCGGCCGAAATGGCGTCCGAGCTTGGCGCGTTCCCGCGCTACGAGGAGAACAAGGACGTGATGCTGCGCGTCATGCGCAACCATCGCCGCGCCGCGCATGGCGTGCGCACCGGCTACGAGCACATGACCACGCCACCGGTGCCGCTCGACCACAAGGCCAACCCGGACCAAAGACTAGCCGAACACGCCAAGCTCGCCTGGGACCGCGCCGTTGCCCTCGGCGAACAGCATGGCTACCGCAATGCACAGGCCACCGTCGTGGCGCCGACCGGCACCATCGGCCTCGTCATGGATTGCGACACCACCGGCATCGAGCCCGACTTCGCGCTGGTGAAATTCAAGAAGCTCGCCGGTGGCGGTTACTGGAAGATCATCAACCGTGCGGTGCCGGAGGCGCTGCGCGTGCTCGGCTACCGCGAGGCCGAGATCGCCGAGATCGAAGTCTACGCGGTCGGTCACGGCTCGCTCGGCCAGGCGCCGGCGATCAATCACGGTACCCTGAAGGCCAAGGGCTTTGACGAGGAAACGATCGCCAAAGTGGAAAAGGCGCTGCCGACCGCTTTCGACATCAAGTTCGTGTTCAACAAATGGACGCTCGGCGCCGACTTCCTGCGCGATGCGCTCGGCGTCGACGCCGCCGAACTCGTCTCTCCTACATTCGACTTGCTGTCGCACTTGGGCTTCACCAAGCGCGAAATCGAGGCGGCCAATATTCACGTCTGCGGCGCCATGACGGTCGAAGGCGCACCGCATCTGAAGCCCGAGCACTACGCCGTGTTCGACTGCGCCAATCCGTGCGGCCGCACCGGCAAGCGCTACCTCTCGGTCGACAGCCACATCCGCATGCTGGCGGCGGCGCAGCCGTTCATCTCCGGCGCCATCTCCAAGACCATCAACATGCCGAACGAGGCCACGGTCGAGGATTGCAAACAGGCCTATCTGCTCTCCTGGCGGTTGGCGCTGAAAGCCAATGCGCTCTACCGCGATGGCTCGAAGCTGTCGCAGCCGCTGCAGAGCCAGCTCATCGCCGACGAGACGGACGACGACGACGTCCAAGACAACGTACTCTCGGCGTTCCTGGACAAGCCCGCGGCGGCGCGCGTGGCAGGTCTTGCCGAGAAGGTGGTGGAAAAGGTCGTCGAGCGTATCGTGGTAATGCGCGAGCGCGAGCGCATGCCCGACCGCCGCAAGGGCTACACCCAGAAAGCGGTGGTGGGCGGCCACAAGGTCTATCTGCGCACCGGCGAATACGACGACGGCCGGCTCGGCGAAATCTTCATCGACATGCACAAAGAGGGCGCGGCGCTCCGCTCGCTCTTGAACAACTTCGCCATCGCGGTGTCGCTCGGCCTGCAATACGGCGTGCCGCTCGACGAATATGTCGATGCCTTCACCTTCACCCGCTTCGAGCCGCAAGGCCCGGTGCAGGGCAACGACTCGATCAAATACGCCACCTCGATCATCGATTACGTGTTTCGCGAACTGGCGGTGTCCTACATGGAGCGCTTCGACCTCGCTCACGTCGACCCGACCGGCGAAGGCTTCGATGCGCTCGGCAAGGGCGTCGAAGAAGGCAAACCCTCGCCCGACGCGCGCTACGTCTCCAAGGGCCTGACCCGCTCGCGCACCGACCGGCTCAAGGTGATGTCCGGTGGCGCCGATCACGGCGGCACCTCTGCTCCCTCTCCCCTTGCGGGAGAGGGCCGGGGTGAGGGGTCGTCCAACGTCACCGCGCTCGCCCCGCGCGGCGAAATCGCCGGCTCAACGGCGCTCAAAGCCGCGCCCGAGCCGAGACTGTCGCCCGCCCAGGCGCTGGAGCAGCAAGTCGTCGCCGACCCGCGCACCCACGCCAAGGCGCTCGCCGCCGAACGCCGCGCCGAAGCCAAGGCCAAAGGCTACGAAGGCGAAGCCTGCGGAACGTGCGGAAATTTCACGCTGGTGCGCAACGGCACGTGTTTGAAATGCGATACGTGCGGGTCCACGACGGGGTGTAGCTAAAAAGTTGTGGGCGGCCGCAAGGCCGCCCTTTACTTGAGAGAACAAATCAAGTACAACTTCATCTGCGAGGCGTCAATGCGACTATCCAAAGCACGTGTTCGTTCTTATCGGAGCGTCAAAGACTCTGGATCGTTCGAAATAGAGTTTTCCAAGACCATTTTAGTTGGACCTAATGAGGCCGGAAAAACTGTTCTACTGCAGGCCCTCCAGCAAATTAATCGTCCGAGCGGCGTCCGCTCCTTCGACGTGCTCCGTGATTATCCTCGCGCTCTCTACAACGACATCACTACGAAAAAAGCTGATCCCCGACATATCACGGTCGCCGAGGTCGAATTTATCCTGGAGAAACAGGACCAACTTGCAATCCCGGCCCAATATCACGAATGCACCTATACGTTTGGCCGGCGTCTTGACAACTCTGGACGGCACACTCTCGAGGGTGGCCCGCGGGTTCCAACTTACGGCTCTCTCAAAAAAGACTTCCTGAGGCTTGCAGGCCATATTGACAACCGCCCCGACAATGCAGCCGCGAAAACGCACGCGCAACGGCTTGGAACAATAACGGAAGGGTGGACTGACAATACTCTGCTTTATGACGAGCAAGCCAAAGCGCTGGATTCTTGGCTCAATGGTGCAGTTCAATTTGTTGATGAAGGCCAATGACGACGAAGAGAGCAGGCTTGACAAGCTAAGACATTCGACTGCGGGTGCAATTGAACGCGCTGGCGTGCTGAATATTTTGAGTAAGCGAGTGCCTGTATTCGTCCTATTCAACAATTATTTCCGGGTCAAGCCACTCATCCACTTGGCTCACTTGGCGGAGCGAATAGACAAGAATCTATTGGATGGTGATCAGTACGACTATGGCAATATTTGTCTTTTAAAATTGCTGGGCTTCACTGCACGTGAATTATCCGACCTCGGAAAAGTCAGCGACCCGGCTCAGAACGATCCAACCGCCCTTCAAAAATACCGAGATCAACTGGATAAGCGTTCTTATCAGCTAAACGCCGCAAGCGTTCGCCTTACCGAAGAAATACGAAGGGTATGGAACCCAAATCCGGACCGCGCTGAAGCGGATCGTTTGCGTATTGTTGCGGATGGGCAATACCTAAAAGTGGTAGTCGAAGACGAGCTCGGAGTTGAAATTGAACTCGATCAGCGATCCGAAGGCTTTCAATGGCTGGTATCCTTCTTCATCGTATTTTTCGCTGAGGCGGCGGGCGCACATGAGAATGCAATTCTTTTGCTCGACGAACCTGGTTTAAGCTTGCACGGCCTGAAACAGCGTGATTTTCGAAATACGATTTCGCGGCTCGCGGAAAAGAACCAGACTATCTACACGACTCACTCACCTTTTTTAGTTGGCCCCGAAGAGCTTGATCTTGTCCGCGTCGTCGAGATGATCGATCGAAGAGTTGGAACCAAAGTCCACACAAATATCACGGCCGACGACCCTGCGGCACTGCTTCCTTTGCAGGAGGCGCTTGGCTATGACCTTGCTCAAAGTCTGTTCGCGCAACAACGCAGCCTAGTTCTCGAGGGTCTGACAGACCTTTGGTATATCGAGGCGACCGCTGAACTCTTTCGCGCCGCCGATTTGACCAGCCTCAATGACAAAATAGCACTAATTCCGTCAAAAAGTGCGGGCAAAGTTGTTTACTTTGCAACAATTCTCCATGCACAAAAGCTGAAAGTCGCCGCACTTTTGGACTCTGATGCCGCTGGCGACCAAGCCGCGAAGCAAGACATCTTGGTCCATACATTAGGCAACAAGCGCATATTGCGAACTAAAGAGGCCTATGCGGGATCGGTCTCCATGCCGGAGATCGAGGATCTACTTCGCGATACGCTAATTGACATCGCGAGGACCAATCTAGGTTGGGATATAACTGCGGCTGCGTACGCACATTCGGCTCGCCCTATAATCGATATATTCGAAGATGAAATCTCTGATTTTTCCAAGTACAAGCTCTCGAAGGCGTTTGTCCGTTGGACCCGTGAAAATGATGCCGCGAAACTAAGGTCCCACGAGACAAAGCAGCTTGAAGGACTTTTCACTCTCATAAACAAGGCGCTTGCCTAACGAGGTGCCAACTCTGTCGCGTAGCCCGTGGTATGGGTTGAGCCGTCTAGCAAGCGTAGGGTGGGCAAAGGCGCGAAGCGACGTGCCTACGCTATTTATCTGAAGCTCTGCGGATGTTGTCGTGGGCACGCTTCGCTTTGTCCAGCCTACGATCTGCTTGCTTCGATCGCGGGTCTCAAAGAATCTTTGCAAGCGTAGCGCCTAGTCCGAACGAAGCACCGATCCAAAGAAGAAATATCAGCCTCGCCAGCCATTGTTGGCGCAGTGCGACGACCGCGGCAAAATTAATTTGCTGATCGAACGTCAACAAGAGCCCGGCACAGAACACACCCAATGCCATTGCTCCCATGAACCGCGACATGAGATCGACGGCGGCGACGTGCGTTTGCGGATGCGGCCTCGGCATGGACGTCGGCTTGGTCAGGGACAAAACTCGTATGACGATTAAAGCCGGCGCAAAGCCATCGTTCCCACAGACCGCACGACTCGCCAAAAAGCCGCACAGGCCGGCGTGTAGGATGGGTTGAGCCTCTCGCGAAACCCATCATGCAGCCTGCCGGATCGACGATGGGTTTCGATTCGCTCAACCCATCCGACAGCGCGTTACTCCTTCACCTGCCCGGCGTTGGCCTCGATCCAGTCCACCGCCTCGGCTTTGCCGGCGAAGCCCTCGATCATCCGTTCGTGGCCCTCGCGATAGCGGATGACCACATGCCAGCCCGTTCCCGTCTTATCCGGGAACGGTTCCATGACCGGTCTTTCATCGGAATTCGCCATGCGGCCAGTATGCCCTCGGGCGGTCTCGGATTCCAGTGTCGGCTTCGATGAGTGAGCGCACGGCCAATGCTCATGACTCGCGCCCTCGTCATGGCCAGACTTGTTCCGGCCGTCCACGTCTTTGATCCCGCTGGCTTTTAAGACGTGGATACCCGTTAAGACCTGGATACCCGTTAAGACGTGGATGCCCGCGACAAGCGCGGGCATGACGGATCGGGAGTTCCCATCGCAGCACCATGGCCTCGGCCGCAATTCTCCGCTAGGTTGCCGCCTCCACCCTCAAGGAGAGACCGCACAATGCGAGAGTTCTCGCGCCGCCGCGCGCTCGCCACTGCGCTTGCCGCAACGACAGGAGTTTTGGCCTTGTCCGAATCTGCCGACGCCCAGCACACCGTTACCACGCCATCCGGCCTCAAATACATCGACACCAAGGTCGGCACCGGCGCCTCGCCCCACACCGGCCAGACCTGCGTGATGCACTACACCGGCTGGCTCTATGAGGGCGGCCAGAAGGGCGCGAAATTCGACTCGTCGGTCGATCGCGGCGAGCCGTTCGCATTCAAGATCGGCATGCATCAGGTCATCGCCGGCTGGGACGAAGGCGTCGCCACCATGAAGGTCGGCGGCAAGCGCACGCTGATCATCCCGCCCGATCTCGGCTACGGCGCGCGCGGCGCCGGCGGCGTCATCCCGCCGAACGCGACGCTGATGTTCGATGTCGAGTTGCTGGCGATCAAATAAGGCAGCGCCGAAACAGACCCGTCATGGCCGGACTTGTTCCGGCCATCCACGTCTTTCGGCTCAGTGCTGAAGACGTGGATGCCCGCGACAAGCGCGGGCATGACGCCACCCAAGAATCGCCTCTCCCGCCGGTTAACAACATATGAATCGCGGGCAAAACATAGTTTGGGACTCTCGGCCTGAGTCTCGTTCATGCTTCCGATGCGATTCTGGGGAGCATCAGATGAACGCGATGCTGATCATGGCACTTGTGACCGCCTGCATGGTCAACATGGCCTGCCTGCTCGGCCACCTGTGACGCGTTAACCATTCGTTAACCACGCCGCTTCCATCAATGGTGCGTCCCAACGCGAACACCAGGGAGCACCGCATGGACACCAATCTCCTCGAACGCATCCGCGAGCGCGCTTACCAAATCTGGTGCGCGAGCGGCTGCCCTCATGGCGAATCCGATCAGCATTGGCTCGCTGCCGAGCACGAAATCCTGCAGTCGGCGACGGCCGCCATCCCGGCCAAGCGGGCCGTTGCCAAGAAGGCGAGCCGTCTGCTCCGCCACCCCACGGCGAAAGCCGCCGCGGCCGCCTTCAACTGAAGCAGTTCATCTCCCGGCGGACTGTGCGAACGCGCGGTCCGCTATTTTTTGCGTTGTCACACGTGAGCTGAGGCGGCGTAGCCCGGATGAGCGAAGCGACATCCGGGGATTTGCTCGTTGACCGGATCCCGCATTTCGCTTCGCTCATGCGGGCTACATGCGCTACAATCGCCCCATGGACGATTTCCCGGTCGCACCGCCCCTTGTCATCAAGGACACGCCGAAGCCGCGGCGGCTCACCAAGCTGTCCGAGGTCCGCGCCTATGTGGACGAGGCGATGCGCATCGGCCGCCCAGAGCCGTGGCGCGAAGTGTGGCATCGCCTTAAGTCGGTGAGCAACGAAGAAGACGCCATCGAGGCGTTCGGCGATTTGCGCGAACTGCTGGAAGAGGAAGATCTGCTGCTGCCGTCGCGCGCGCCGTAGTGCGACGAGGCATAGCACCTCTGACGGATCGCGCCGCTTACTGCGCAGTGGCGATCGTGCAGCGCTAGGCCCGTCATAGTTCCAAGTTCCAGCGCGTCCGCCAAATTATTGGCGCCGTACACGCTATTTGCTGCTATAGTCCGCGGCATGGAACTAGTTGCCGTCGTCATCATTGTTGGGCTCGGCGCGCTCGGCGCATTCATCTGGCAGCAGACGAAGGCCAAAGGTCGCTGGGGCCTGGGTTCCGCTGTCGGCATCAATTGCCCGCGTTGCGGCACGCGCTTTCCAGCGATCCGTAAGCCTACCTCGATGCAGGAATTCCTATGGGGCGGCTCGACCTGCCGGCATTGCGGCTGCAAGGTCGACAAATACGGTCAGGAAATCCCATCGTCATAGGCGCGTGACGTGCCCCAAAACACGCCGCGACATTTATTTGTTTGGTCCGGTGTTTGTCTGCTCGCCGTTCGTCGCGCAGCGCATTGCTGGATTGGGGCGATCAGCTCGCCTCCTCGGACGGGGTCGGAATGCGCATCTCATGGAAGCGCCGCTCGATCATCGCGTAGGCCTCACGCACCAGAATGTGGGTGGCAACCTCGTTCTCGGTACGGCCGAGCTTTCCCAGACTCGCGAGCAGCACCAGGTAATTGAAGGTCTCGATCGGCAGCGTCAGGCTCAGTGCCCGCGCTTCCGAACGGTTTTCGGGACGCGCCATTGGACTAAATTCCTCGGATTATAACATGGTTATAATATCGTTAAAACCCTTGGCAAGCGAATCGAATTGTGCGAGATTGGTTGTCGGCGAGGGATTTCGCACAACATCGTTGATACGGCCCGATTAGTCCTGCGTACGGGTGTCTTTCCAGCTTGCGAGCTAGCGATCCGGTTAGCGCGGATGCGGCTCGGTGAGGGCGGCGTCTCCTGAAGGCCAATCGCGCCGCCGCGCACCGATTTCGCGCTCTCCTCCGGTCGCCGCGCTTGCGGCGCCCGTTGCGCGCGCCTCTCGCCCTGCCGGCGGCCCAGAACCGGCCGCAGCAATCGCGAGGCCGTTTTCCCATGAGCATTGAAACCTGGACGACCGAGCGCGTCGAACAGCTGCAAAGCTTCGTCGTCGCCGGAATGAGCTGTAGTCAGATCGCCGCCCAGATCGGCGTCACCCGTAATGCCGTCATCGGCAAAATCCACCGGCTCGGACTGTCGCCGGTGCGGCCCCCGGGCGCAATGGCGCGGAACTGCCCTCCCGGCGCCCGCGACCCGAGGGCCGCAAGCCAGCGCCGGCAGCTCCGGCTGTTATGGTCCGACGGCGCAGCCACTCGCCAGGCAGGCGCGCCGCCCGACACGGTCGAGAGCGCTGCGCCGTGCTCGCTGCTTGACCTGGCGCACGGCACATGCCGCTGGCCGGTCAGCGATACGGCCGGCAATAGCGGCGGAGCCGATTTTGTATTCTGCGGCAACGCCGCAATCGAAGGCCTGTCCTACTGCGCGGGCCACGCCCGCATGGCGTACCGCGCATCGGCACGGCGGCGGGCTTAGCCCCTCGCCGCGCTATTTCACGTCGAGATAGGCGCTCTTCGCCTTGGCGGCGAGGTTCGGCGGAAGGTCGGCGACCTCGCGCACCAAGCTCTGTAACTCCTCGCCGGGCAACGGCGATAGGTCGCCGCCCTGCTTTTCCAGTTCGGCGGCAAATGCCGGATCCTTCATCGTCGCGTCGAAGGCGCGGCGTAACGCCGTGAGCCGGTCGGCGGGCACGCCTGGCGTCGTGAACATGGCAAGGCCGACCGCGGTCGAATTCAGAACCGCTTTGAGGATCGCGGTCTGCTCCGGCGTGCGGCCAAGTTCCACGGCGGCCGGCACGTCGGCCAAAGCCGGGTCGCGCTTGAGCGCAAACTGCACGATGACCCGAACCGTTCCGTCCTTGATCCAGTCCGGATGAATGGCGCGCAACGCCTCGAACCCGGTTGAATTGCCGTTGGCTTCGCCCTTCTCCATCGCCAGGAGCGCGGCGCGGGTACCCTCATAGCCGCGCACGATCTTGAACTTGGTGCCGATGACGTTGTTGAGCAGGTTCGGATACATCACCACCGGCGAGCCGACCGTGGTGCCGGCCAGGATCGACGGCGTCGTCAGCGCCTGCTGGATGTTCTGCACCGGCGATGTCTTCCACATCATCAGCACGTCGACGCGCGCGGCAATGCGGCCGATCCAGTTAAGTTCGGCGGTCTTGAAACGCACGCCCGGGTTGCCGAATTTTTCGTCGAGCGGCAGCGTCGTTGAGCCGAGTGCCATCACGGTGCCGTCGCGCGGCAGCGTGTTGTAGACCGCATTGGTGGCGAGGAACGTGCCGGCGCCCGGCATATTGCGCACCACCACCGTCGGATTGCCCGGGATGTACTTGCCGATATAGCGGCCGAGCGTTCGCACGTAGACGTCGTTGCCGCCGCCCGCGGCAAAGCCGACGATCATGTCGATAGTCTTGCCATGGTAGAATTGCGCGGGTGTCTGGCTCTGCGCACGCGCCACACTCGCGGCCGCGCAGAGCAGGAGCGACGCGGCGACCGCCGCGCAGACGGAGCCCCTCGTCCCTCGTCGCCTAATCAGCCTGCCCGCCGTCACGCTGCGGCTCGCTCGAACGCGTTGACCAGCGGCAACGCAACCAGCAAAAGCTCCACTCCACCGGCGCTCGCAAGCTCGCACGCTTCGTTCGCATCGAGCGAGAAAGCGGTGTATTTCCGGATCGCTTTGCCGCCGGCCTCGCCTTCGCCGCTCACCACAAATCCGACCTGACAGGCGCCGTGCGGCACAATGTGTCCGCGCGCACCAGCGTCGACCTTGAGCATCGACATGGTGCAGCCACGTTCGGAGAACGCACCGAGGAGCTTTTTCGCCACGCCGTTCTGGCCGGTCGAAATCCAGGCGAAACCGGCGGGTATCATGCGGATCGGCTCCTCGTAGCGTGGCGTCGGATAAACGAGCTTGCGCTTGTTGACGTGTTCCCAGATCGCCTCGTAGCTGTCCTGGTTGCGCTTCTGCCCGGGCGCCAGCTCGCCATTGCGCGTGAACACGCCCTTTTCAAAATTGCCGAATGCCTTCATCGCTTCGATCGCGGCTGAAATTTTATCAGAACCGAGATACCCGCTGCCGCTGGCGCCGCCGAATTGCAGCGTGATGCTAAGCCGATGCGATTGACTATCCTCAGGGCCGTACGGCGTGCCCTCGGGGAAATAGACGATTTCGCCCGCATTGATCCATTTGTTCTTGCCGTAATTCTGCGGTTCGCCTTCAAGGCACATGCGCAACTGGTCGAAATTGTGCTTGTGACGCGGCACGTAGAGTTCGCCGCTCTGGCGCACAAACGACAGCTTGTAATTGCCGGGCGAATTCTCGTCGCCACGCAGCAATGTCTTGAACTCCCGGTTGCCGCCGCGCACGGCGTTGCTGCCCTGGGCGCTATCGACGGCGTGAGTGATGTGCATCCTGCGCTCTCCCGAACGACCTGCCGAATGGCGCGTTGGCGTTCGCTGTCATTATTTGCGGCTTTGTCGCGCCCGGCAAGTCGGCGACTAGCCCGGCAAGTCGGCGACTAGAGCGGGTGCCGGGCGACGCCGAACCAGGGCGCACTGGCTGCAGCGCGCGCAATGCATGGCGCACGATCCGTGGGCGGCTGACAAAGCCGCCAAAGCCTTTACAATGCCGATTCAAGTCAGGCGTGATGAACGCGCCTGGGGGCGTGCAAAGGCGGTCTCGCAAGCCGAGGCCGTCGCAACTGGGGTGGAAAACATGATTAAGGGTCTCGTCGCATCCGCATTTGGCGCCGCGGTCATTGCCGCGCTGGTCGCGCTGCCGGCCAATGCGCAAGACGACATCGCGGGCAAGACGACGGTCTGCGGCGCGTGCCACGGACAGAGCGGCGAACCGGTCAGCGGCAACACGCCGATCATTTGGGGCCAGCAGGGCAATTTCCTCTACAAGGAACTGCACGATTATCACAGCGGTGAGCGCGACAACCCGATCATGGGGCCGTTGGTGAAGAACTTCAGCCTCCAGGATTTGCGCGGCATCGCCAATTATTTCGGGGCCAAAACCTGGCCGGCGAAGCAAACCTCCGCGGCTCCCGCGGGCGCGGAGCCCGAGGGCATCACGATGTGCAAAGCCTGCCACGGGCCGAAGTTCGAGGGCGGACAGCCGGCGCCCCGACTCGCCGGTCAAGGCTACGAATACCTGATCAGCGCCATGGACGCCTTTGCGGACGGCAAACGCACTAACAACCTCGACATGCCCGGATTCATGAAAGCGCTGACCGAAAACCAGCGGCAGGCGATCGCGCATTACCTGTCAGCGCTGTGACCGGCGGCCCGTGGTCCGCAATAATCTCCTCTATCTGGTGATTGGGGCACTGGTCATCGTCGTCGGCGTGCTCGGCTATGAGCTTTATCAGGACCGACACCCGCCGCCCGGCGTCCATATCGACGTCGGGCCGAATGGCGTATCGATTCACGGCAAGTGACTTGGTGGCACTCTGAAGGGGCGCGCTCAGCTAGTCTATGCGTCCGCCCTATTCTTCTGGCTCCGTCGTGAAGAACAGCGGATAGCCCTTGCTCTTGCCCAGTTCGGTCGCTTCCTTCGCCTTCGTCTCCGCCACATCCCGCGTGTAGACCGCAATCACGCAGACCCCTTTGGTGTGCGCCGTGATCATCACCCGGCGGGCTTGGTCGGCGTTCATCCGGAAGACGGCTTTGAGTACCAGAACGACAAACTCGCGCGGCGTATAGTCGTCGTTGAGCAGAATGACCTTGTACAGCGGCGGCCGCTGCGTTTTCGCCTTCACCTTGGTGCGGGACTTGATGAGGGTCTTGGTCATGGCGAGCGCTCTCTGCTCCCCCCGGGTGTGAGAAACAAAGCGCCGCAGTATAGGTCAAAACGCCGAAACGTCCCAGATCGTGCGATATCGCTCTCGACCTGCGCACACCGAGGACGAGCGATTGGCAGCGACTATCGACCGGCGGCGATAATTTGGTCGGTCGACCTCAGCCCAGCGGAGCCCTCAAGCGAAGCGCTTGGAACCGGTCACGAGCGGTCGCCGCGGCACGCGTCGCTCGACCACAACTGCACGCGGAGAGGCGGCATGTCCGGGCCGGCCCGGACGGGTGATAATGGTAATGCGACCGACATCTTTTGGCTGGACCAGGCGTAGAACCGCACCGCGGGCCTCTTCGGCCGATATCTGCATCAGCGCCGCGACGATTTCGGTTTGCTCGCTCAGCTGGTCGGTCAGGCCCTGTGCGGCGAGGACCGCTTCCTCGATCGTCGGCGGATCGCGGCGGACGCGGCGACGCCCGTCCTTCGTTTCCCAAATCTCTTCCATGACGGCTTCCCTAAAAGCGACTCAACCCGTGTTAGGCTCGGATTATCAGTTATTTACCGCGACGCAACAAGTCGTTGTGCAGCGCACTCACGAAGATTTCAACGCATAAATTGGGCAATGGTTTCCGCGCGCCGGCGCCCAAACGGGCGCCAGCGAGCAATATCGATTCGGAGCGTGACAGCGGTACGAAAAGAGGACGGTTAGCGGCTCGGCATTTCCGAGAACAGCACGCCGCCCTTGCCCTTCGCGTCTTTGGGCGATTCGACGAGCGACACCGTGACGGCGTCTGGCTGCGCGCCGGCGTTCTTCACCACCGCCGCCGTAATGTCCTTAATAAGCCCACGCTTCTGATCCAGCGAGCGGCCTTCGAGCATGTAGACGACGACTTCAGGCATAATTTCCTCCAGTTCTCTACGCATTTCCGACACGTATTTGGCGATCCGGGCTTGCGTCGTGATCGATGGCGTAATATCGGAAAGATACTGAGGAGGCACAACTAGGGAGCTGGACATATGAAGCGTTTCGTTCTCGCCGTGGCGGTGCTGGCTATGGCCTACGGCATGTCGAGCCCCGCGCGCGCCGATTTCGCCGTCGCAAGATTCGCGGACGGTTATTGCCGCGTGTGGGTAGACACCGCACAGGCCCCGTGGGCCGGAAGATTTCTCTGGTGGCGTGGACACTGGGGTCATCATCACTGGCATCACCACCACTGGTACTATCGCTTTGCGACCTTGGCAGGCGCCGAGCGTCACCTGCATCGTGCCGTGTGGTGGCATCGCTGCCATCACGGGTGGTAATATCGACCTACGGTTCAAGATGCTTCACCCATCCGCCAAAACGGCTGGGTGAAGCTTTCTTTCCGCGCTCCTGCGCCGCCCGTCTTAGTTTGGCAGGCCTTGTCTGCCGAACGGGCTGATCTTATTTCGAGAGATCGTCGGGGCTGGCGAATAGGAGCTGTTTCATGAAACAGATCGCATTTGCCATCGCGTTGTCGGCGTTCGGCATCGCCGTATCGAATCCGGCGCGCGCCGATTACACGGTCATTCAGTTCGCCGGAGGCCATTGCGAGGTTTGGCAAGACAGCGGCGCCGATCCTTGGGGCGCCGGTTGGCGCAAAATCGCGTTCGGCCTGCCGAGCTGGTCCGCGGCGATGGCAGCGCTCGATGCGGCCCGCGCGCAGGACGTTTGTCCCTAGCCTTTAGCGTCTAATCTGGCACGATTGCGCGACGCGCGCTTCTCCGAATCAGACGCGGTGACGTCGCGCACCCGCTTGCGCTATGCGCGCGGCGAACCACAAGCAGTCTCAAGCGAACAAAGTTGTCAGTTTGAGGAATAGGGCGAGCCGCTCCGGGAACTGAAGAGGCGGAACAGTGGCGCGAAACCGCCGTTGTCGTGCCAGCGATTCCCGGCGGCTTCCTGTCGCCGATAGGGTTCGTTGCGGTAGGTGTCGTAGCGCCGCCTTTTGGATGCGGATCTTTTCGCCGGCACGCGTGGCTCGGCAACCGTATCCGGCGCACCGGCGACGTCAGCTTCTGCGGGCACGCGCACCGGATCCATGACCGGGTTATTCGCAGCCACCGTCGCATCCGTAGGCGCGGGCAGAGGCAGCGGCGGACTGATGCCGCCCGCGCTGCCTCGCTTATCGGCGATGGAGGCATTTTGCGACTGCGTCGCCATGGACAATTGAGCCTGAGGTTGTGCCGCAGGCAGCGCGGATTTCACAGCCACCGGTGAAGCCGCACGGGACACCACCGCCGGCGACGCGACCACCGGCGCTCGTGTCAACAGTGCGTGAGCTGCGATCGCGCTATCGTTCGATCCAGGCCGCTCAATCAGCGAAACAACAACAACCGCGCCGGCAACAGCGCCGATTGCCGTCGCGACCAGCGCAGTGCGAACCATGCGCATGAAGCTGGGCGCGGGGGCGAGATAGCCCCATTCCGGATGAAAGTTTCCGGCAGATCGCATTACCACTACCTCCAGGGCAACACGGATGTTGCCCGCACCGCAATGCCGTCATCAAAAGTCCAAACGCGGCATTGCCGGGCAGGTTCCTCACTCGCCGATTCGGAGCGAGATCGATTCAACGGCCGCATTGGATTACCGCTCATAGCGGAACCCGGCAACCCGCGAAATCTGAGATTTGGAACAGTGTTGCCAATCCGCATCAGCATTGCAGTGACTTGTTGTGATTAGGGTTATCACCGACGCACCATTCATCAAAAATTATCTACAACGGCTCGCGAAACTCGCTTGCCAGGGGCGTGCGGGCTGCTTGGGAATTCGCTGCCGAACTTTTGTTTCATTGCACCACGGCCTCCGACGTTCTGGGGCACTGCGCAGTCGTAGTCGGCAAGCGCGACCTACGAGGCTGAAGACACCGGGACCGCGCTCACCTCGTCATCGCCAAACCGGTGCCCGAACCACGACGGGATGCCGCCAATCGCCATCACGGCATGCAAGGTGACGGAAACGACATGACCCGGCACCGCCAGCGTCTCGGCAACGATCGAAGGATGGACAGACGCCGGTGCAGGTGGCCATAGGCCGGCGCTGGGCTGCGCGTTGGCTACCAGCACGGGTGCCGTGGCTGCGGCCGGGCGTGCGTCAGCAACGACGATCGGGGGCAGCGCAGCGGCGCTTTCAGGCCCGCGGGCGGCGACAACGGCTCTACCGATGGTTCTGTTGTGTGGGGCAGACGACTTCGCTGCACTTAGCGTCCCGGATTGCAGCGGTACTGCAGCCGCAAGCGTGGCGTCGGCTGTGAGCTCAGCGCCCGGCGCCTGTGTATCCGCGGCGTCCACAACAGCGGCGCGGTCCTGCGCCGCCGCCTGCTGCGAGGTGAGAAAGTCGCGGATCATGGCGTGCTCCTCGCGCACGAGCTGCAGCATCTCGGCCGAGGCTGGCACCGCGACCGCCGGCGACACGGCGTGCGCGGCCGCTGTGCCACGATCGAACTGGTATTGGGCAAACAGGAAAGCGCCGATAGCGCTCGCCAGTGCGGCGGGCAGCACCTCGAGCACGAGCTTGCCGCCTAGCCGCACCAGCATGGGCGCTGCGCCGGCTCCGATCGCTGGTCCAAAGGTGCGCTGCATCGCCTGTCCTCCTGCCGTATTTTTCAAACGATTGATTGAATTTCAAACACGCGTTCTAGGCAGACACTAGCCCGGAACAAGGAATTTTTGCGGCAATCTACGGAATTCTGATATGGCGGCTCGGATGTCCGCGCCCTTTTGTCGCGAGACCGGCATCACGAAAAATAAAGTTATATCAATACACTACATGACAATCTTCACCGGACACCCCGATCAACCCGCCGACTGCAACGCGCCGGTCGCCCATCGGCTGATGGTCTGGGCCAGCCACTCGATCGAGGCTTCGTCGGACGCTAATTCCACCGGTGGACCAGCAAGTTGCTCGCGGTTGCGAACGAAGATGCTGCACTGGCCAAGGAGCCAGATGGCCGCGACCACGAGTGTGCGATGATCCGCCGTGGGCAGGAAACGACCCACCAGGTCGGTGGCCACCCCCATGAAAGGAGCCGCTTCTTCGCTCAACAACTTGCGAAACACCGGCGTCGGGCGGACGCTTTCCCAATTGAAGATACGGATGTGCCGGCTCGCCTCGTCGCGCGCGAGCAGCGGCCGCAGTTGCCGCCGGATAAAGCCGGCGAGCGCGTCCTCGCGCGACAACTGACCGGACTGCGCCGCGCTGGCAAGTTGATGCTCGGTCAGGCCGCGAAACGCCGCGCGCAGCACCTCGCGATAGAGGCCTTCCTTACCCTCGAAATGATAGTTGATCGCGGCCTGATTGACGTGCGCACGCGCCACAATGGCGCGGATGCTGGTGCCGTCATAGCCGCGTTCGGCAAACAGCCGTTCGGCAGCCTTCAGTATTCGCTCGCGGGTCACCTCGGACGGTCGCGTCATTACCGCTCCAGTTTTCAAACTATCGTTTGAAATGGAGGATAAGACCGACGCAGCCCTAAGGCAATGGCCGATCGGTCGCAGCTGCTATTGCAGTCGGGCTGCCTGCAGGTATTGCAAATCCACGAAGCGGTCCACGGCGGGAACCGGTTTACCGATCTGGCCTGCATCGGACAAAATCGCCAGCACCTTGGCGACACCCGCCATGTTGATCTCCGCCTGCTTTGGCATCACGCCGCGGTCGGGCTCGTAGTAGAGCGCGAGCACCGCCCGCGCGACCTGTTCGTTTGTCCCAGTTAGCTCGACGACGGCCCTGGTGACATCGGCCCGATTGGCCGGATCGCGCAGATAGCGAAACGTCGCGCCGTAGGCTCGCGCCAGCGCCACCACGGTATCTTTATGCGCGGCTGCCCACGACCGGCGCACGGCGATGACGTTGAACTGCAGATTGGGCATGACTTCGAGCGAGTCGCCGAGCTTGCGGAAACCCTTCTCTTGAAAAACGATATCGTCGGGTTGGCCAAGCGGCACTGCATCGCACGCCCCGCTGGCCAGGCAACCGCCGCGCTGTGTACTACCGATGATCTGCTTGGTGCGATAATCGCCCTCTTTCAATCCACCCTTCGCGAGCAGCATGCGCGTCGACAAAGTGATCGTGTCGGGCGGCGCCGAGAGCGCAACGACTTTGCCTTTGAGGTCGGCGATCGTGTGGAGGTCTGCTTTGGCGATGAGGCTGTAGATCGTATTGGCGACGCCGCCGACGACGGCGGCAGCGTCGGAACCTTTGAGCACGGCCTGGATCATGTAGGGCAACGCGGTCCCGGTCGCATCGACGTCGCCCTTGTCAAGCGCCGCCACCATGTGGGTCGTGCCCATGAGCGGCACCATGGTAACAGCGAGCCCTTCGCGCGCGAAAAAGCCTTTGCGCTGCGCGATGACGTTGGGAATCTCCGCCATGTTGCGCGCTGAATTGGCGTTGAAGCCGAGACGCACCGACACCGGCGGCGGCGTGCGTTCCTGAGCTGCCCCAACTGCCGGCACGGCAGCGCCGAACCAGATGAGTAGCACCACCGCCGCCCCGGTACGCATCGCCACATGGCCGGCTGATGATTTACCTCTCTGCATGACTGGCTCCCGGCGATCTGTTGGCGCGCGGCTATACGACATTCCCGCGACATACTATGCTGATCAACATCAGCAGCGGCCCATAGGCCGCCTGTCACGGGAGGATACACATGAATATGCAACGGCTGCCATCGGACATTGTCGGCCTGTCCAAGGTCATGCCGCCGCTGTCGCGGCGCGGCTTCTTCATGACGAGCTCGGCTGCGGCAGCCGCAGGCTATACGCTCGCGGCAGGTCCGGTGCGCGCCGACACCATCCACACCGACACAAACGGGCTTGATGCCGGGATGGCCAAGGTCCCAGTCTCCGACGGCGAAATGCCGGTCTATTACGCCCGGCCGGCCGGCGTGCAGAATGCGCCGATCATCCTTGTCAGCATGGAAATTTTCGGCCTGCACGAATACATCAAAGACGTGACACGCCGCCTCGCGCATCTCGGTGCCTTCGCGATCGCTCCCAACTACTATTTCCGAATGGAAAAAAATGGCGTCGATCTTACCAAGATCACCGAAATGCCGAAGCTGTTTCCCTATGTGAATTCCAAGGCCGACACCGAGCTGTTCTCCGATCTCGATGCCACGGCCGCCTGGGCGAAATCGCAGCACGGCGACGGCAACCGGCTCGGCATCATGGGCTTCTGCCGCGGCGGCCGCACGGTGTGGCACTACTCGACCCACAATCCCGATCTTAAAGCCGGCGTCGCATTCTACGGCACGCTGGTCGATACCAGCCCCGCCGCACCCAAGAGCTCGATTGATCTCGCCGCTGAAGTCAAGGAACCGGTTCTCGGCCTCTACGGTGCCGACGACGCCGGCATCAAACTCGATCAAATCGCGCAGATGGAAGAAAAGCTCAAAGCCGCCAACAAGACGTTTGAGTTTATTGTCTATTCAGGTGCGCCGCACGGTTTCCACGCCGACTATCGCGCGAGCTACCGCAAGGACGCGGCCGAAGATGGCTGGAACCAGCTGATCCGGTGGTTCAAGAAATACGGCGTACTGAGCTGACACTAAGCAAGACAAAAACTGGCGCGGCGCTTTTCAGCGCCGCGTCGCTCGTGTGTAGCAAAGCCATGCCCGCCTATATCTGCGTCACCTGCGGCACCCAGTTTTCTCCTTCGCCGAAGGAGCCGGAACGCTGTCCGATCTGCGATGAGCCGCGCCAGTTCGTGCCGCCCTCTGGCCAGGCGTGGATCACCCACGAGGCGCTCGCGCGCCGGCACATGAATAGTTTTGTGCAGCACGAGCCGGGCCTCATCGGCATCGGAACAGTGCCCACCTTCGCCATCGCCCAGCGCGCGCTCCTGGTCATGACCGACGAAGGCAACATATTGTGGGATTGCATCACGCTGCTCGACGAGGCGACAGTCGCTATCGTCAAAGGACTTGGCGGCCTGATCGGAGTCGCGATTTCGCATCCGCATTATTATTCGTCGATGGTCGAATGGGCGCATGCCTTCGACGCACCGATTCACCTGCACGCCAGCGATCGCGAATGGGTCATGCGGCCAGATCCGTCGATCAAATTCTGGGATGGCGATACGCTGACATTGACACGCGGCGTCACGCTCATTCGCTGCGGTGGGCACTTCGCCGGCGGCACAGTGCTGCATTGGGCGCAAGGCGCCGGCAAGCGCGGCGCACTGCTTTCCGGCGACATCGTGCAGGTCATTCCCGACCGCAAGTTCGTCACCTTCATGCGCAGCTACCCCAACATGGTCCCGCTATCGGCGCCAGCCGTCGAGCGCATCGGCGCCATGCTCGAGCCTTATCCTTTCGACGCCATTCACGGCGCCTGGTTTGATCGTACGATTCCCCATAACGGCACGGAGATCGTCAAACGCTCGATCGCCCGCTA
The DNA here is from genome assembly GCA_049300295.1 of Xanthobacteraceae bacterium. Lineage (GTDB taxonomy): Bacteria > Pseudomonadota > Alphaproteobacteria > Rhizobiales > Xanthobacteraceae > BOG-931. The sequence continues at coordinate 56,563 of JBAQJL010000129.1, read as the reverse complement.
CGTGGCGGCGGTGCGCGGCGACGGTTCGGCCGATTTACGTTGACAGACAAGGAGCACGAAAGCATGGCGCGCATTGAACAAGTCAAACGTGAGAAGCTCTCGCCGCGTCAGCAGCAACTGCATGACGACTTCTTAAAGTCGCGACCGCGCAATACACTGACCGGCCCGTTTGCGGTGCTCATTCACACCCCCGATATCGCCGAGCCGGCGGATCGTCTGGTCAATTACTACCGGCAGAACCCGAAGCTCGGCCGCCGCCTCATCGAGCTGATCATTTTGCTGCTCGTGCGCAGTGCCACCGCTCAGTACGCCTGGTCGGTGCACGAACCGCACGCGCTCGAATACGGCATCACCCAGGACGTGATCGACGCCATCCGCGCCAACAAGCGGCCGGACTTCAAGCGCGACGACGAGCGCCTGTTGTATGACTTCGTCGTCGAATTGCTCGCCACCAAAACCGTCTCGCCAGCGATGTTCGAGCGTGCCAAGGAGGCCTTCGGGCTTGAGGGCGTGATCGAAGCCGTCACCTGCGCCGGTCTCTACGGCATGATCGGATTTGTGCTCAACGTCTTCGATATTCCGCCGCAGCCGGGAAAGCCGCTGGCGCCTCTGGCGGAGATAGGCCATGCACGTTGACCGCAGACGCCTGTTCGCGCTTCTCGCCGCCGGATTCGGCGCCCCTGCCCTCGCCGCTCCCGCAACCAAGAACGGTTCAGCCATGAGCCCGGTGACCGCCTACGCGTTTTCGTTCGCTGGACTGCAAAGCGGCTCGATCAGGCTTGCCGATTACGCCGGCAAGCCGATCATGGTGGTCAACACCGCATCGCTTTGCGGTTACACGCCGCAATATACCGGGCTTGAACAACTGTTCGAGCGGTTTCACGATCGCGGCTTCACGATCGTCGGGGTGCCGTCAAACGATTTCGGCGGCCAGGAACCGGGCGGAGCCACCGAGATTTCTGCGACCGCCAACACGGAATACGGCGTCACCTTTCCGCTTGCCGCCAAAGTCGATGTCAAAGGTCCGAGCGCGCACCCATTCTACAAATGGGCGGCAGTGCAGCGGCCGCGCGAGACGCCGAAATGGAATTTCCACAAATATCTCATCGGCAGCGACGGCTCTATCGCGGCCGTGTTTCCGACCGAAACCGAGCCGATGGATACGCGCGTCATCGAAGCGGTCGCTAAGCAATTGGCGCCGCCGGTCTGACCGCTATACGGCATTTGCCGATTCAAGAGCGGCAGCGCCGCGCGACGTCAGAGCGATCGTGCGCTGGCCATCGTTTTCGGTGCGTACGAGGCCGTCCACGATTGCGTCCTCCCACACCGAAATGTGCGGGCAACTGTGCCAGGCTTCCACCGCCTGCTCGCGCGTGCGCGGGCGATCCGCCACCCAAGTCAGGAATTGCAGCATGATCAGGCTTGCGGGCTCGGACATTGCAGGCTCCTTCCCCACGGCATTATAAGACCAAAACATTCCGGAATCAGCCTTGCCAGCAATTTTCCCAGCGCATTCAGCCGACTTTCTCGTCCGCAGGCGCGCCGTGACGGCTGCCTGCATGATGGCCATCTTCATGTCCGCCGTCGAAGCCACGATCGTGGCGACGGCGATGCCAACAATCGTCAGCGAGCTTGGCGGCTTTCATCTGTTCAGCTGGGTTTTTTCGGCCTACCTCCTGGCGCAGGCGGTCTCGACCCCGGTTTACGGACGGCTTGCCGATCTCTATGGCCGCAAGCGCATGTTTTTTATCGGCGCCACCGTCTTTCTCATCGGTTCGGCGGCATGCGGCTTTACCTGGATATTCAACATTTGGGCCGTGAGCCGCGCGTATGGCTGGGGCATGGCGGCGCTGGTCGTGTTCCGTATCTTTCAGGGACTGGGCGCAGGTTCGTTGCAATCGATGGCAACGACGATCGTCGGCGATGTCTATCCGGCAACCGAGCGTGCCCGCGTGCAGGGCTGGCTGTCCGGGGTATGGGGCATCGCGGCCATCACCGGCCCGGCGCTCGGCGCGTTCATCGTGCAACATCTGCACTGGTCGTTCGTGTTCTGGATCAATCTGCCGATCGGCATCATCGCGATTGCAATCCTGCTGCGTTATCTCGACGAGCACGTCACGCCGCGCGCACATCAGATCAATCTCATGGGCGCGGCCTTGCTCATGCTCGGCATCGGCGCGCTGCTGATGCCGGCTATTCAGGCCCAGTATCTTAGTACCGCGCTGTCGGCGACCTTGCTGGTTATCGGCGTCGCTGCACTTGTCCTGCTCGCTATCGGCGAGCGGCGCGCGAGTGAGCCGATCCTGCCCTACAAGCTGTGGCGAAGCCGGATCATGGCCGGCAGCAATGTCGGCAGCCTCGCTATCGGGATGCTGCTAATGTGCGTCGTCGCCTTTCTGCCGACCTACGTTGAAGCCGTTATGGGGCGGAGCGCCGGCTATGCCGGAATTGCGGTTGCTACCCTGTCGGTGTCATGGAGCTGTGGCTCAATCATTTCCAGCCGCATCATGATCTTGAGCTCATACCGAACCACGGGACTGATCGGCGCATTGTTGTTGATCGCCGGCACGGGCGTGCTTATCGCACTTGATCGCGGCAGTCCGTTTGGGTGGCTCTTGCCGGCGGCGCTGTTGATCGGGTTAGGCATGGGCTTCTGCAACCAGACCTTCCTGCTGGCCATCCAGGGTAGCGTCGGCTGGAATGAACGCGGCTCCGCCACGTCTTCATTTCTGTTCCTGCGCACGATCGGCCAGGCACTCGGCGCCGCGCTCGGCGGCGCCATCCTCAACTTTGTGGTTGCGCACCACGCGCCGGATGCGGGCGATGTCATGGGTGGATTGTTCGATCCGGTGCGACGTGCGAGTCTCGGCGCGGATACGGTTGCGCGGCTGAGCGACGCAATCGCCGGCTCTCTGCACATAGTGTATGTCATCGCCGGCGCGCTGGCCGTGCTGACACTGATCGTGACGGTGCTGCTACCGGCGAAACTCGGTCCGGCACAGTCCGCGCGCCAATAGGAGTCGCCGTGCGCCGCATCGAAGGCTACGTCATCGTCTCCAGCGACGGCATGATCGCGGATGCCAACGGCGTCATGCCGGATTCAATTCGCAACGACGCCGACCAAAGCTTCTTCCAGGCTGCCCTCGATCGGGCTGCGGTAATCCTGCAAGGCCGCCACTCGTACGAAGGTGGTCCGCGGGCCGCACAACGCAAGCATCTGATCCTTACGCGTCAGGTTGCAACGCTTGCGCCGGACTCAGTGTATCCGAACTCTCTTTTATGGAATCCGGCCGGTTGCCCACTGGAAAAGGCCATAGAGGCCCTCGGCGCAGCGGAGGGCAACGTCGCGGTGATCGGTGGCACCGAGGTGTTCAGCATGTTTCTGCCGCTGTACGACAGGTTCCATCTGTCGCATGCGCCGCACGCGAAGATCCCCGGTGGCCGCCCGGTGTTTAACGAAGTCGGGCCGACGGCGACGCCGGAAGACGTGCTGGCCCGCCATGGTCTCAAGCCTGGTGCACGCCAAGACCTCGACCCAGCTGCCGGAGTTTTCGTCGTGACATGGGAGCGATAATCTTGCCCCCGGTGCGCCAAGACGCAGCGCGATGACGCTCCGGCCGCCCCAAGGCCATGCGCGCACTATGCCCGCGGTCGCGCTCGACTATGAGATCGCCCAGGAGCAGGCATCGGCACTCGGCCGGCTTGGCCGAGACCTTGAAACAGCACTAGCCGCGTTGGCTGAACACGATACCGCAGCGCCCACCACTGACGTGCACCGCAAACAACTGGTGCAGCAAGCCAGCGAGGCGCTGTGGTGCTTTATCGTCCAGCGGGAGGCCTGTGGCCTGCGCGACCCGCGGCCGGTCATCCGCGACTATCGCGTTCCGGCCGAAGTTTATGCCCGGGTGGGTGCGCGCGGGCCTCGCTGAATTTGCATCATCCAATGGCGTTTTACCGGCGCCCTATTGGCCGCTGCCCATCGTTTGCTGTGATTTCGTTCACCTGCAGACGACGAGTGGCGGCCGGCAAGGGTTTGTTCACCCTTTCGACGGCATTCTGCCTGTTAGTTCAATGGCGTGCGACGTCGCGTAGCATGATGCGTACCCTTCCTTTGCTCGATGAACTCGAGTCTGCGCTCACGTCCGGCACCAACACACGCCGGATCGAGATGCTCACGCGCATCACCGATCTGTTCGTCGTCGGAGCGGCACGTCTTTCCGAAGATCAGATCGGCGTGTTCGATGACGTCATGGTCCGCCTGGTGCAGACCATCGAGGCCAAGGCGCGCGCCAAGTTGTCGAACCGTCTGGCGCCGATTGGCAATGCGCCCGCCAAAATCGTCAACATGCTCGCGTTTGACGACGACATTGAGGTCGCGGCTCCGCTGCTTCGCCAGTCAGAACGGATCGGCGAGCGCGAGTTGCTGGCGAATGCAGCCAGCAAGAGCCAGCAGCATCTGGCCGCAATTGCGGAGCGACCCTCGCTCCCCGAAGCAATCACAGATGTCCTGGTCGAGCGCGGCGACCGCGACGTCGTCCATACGGTGGTGAAAAACTCGGGCGCCCGCTTCTCCGACGCGGGTTTCCGTGCCCTGGTACAGCGATCGGCCGGTGACGACGTGCTTGCGACCGAGGTGGGCCGCCGGCCCGATATTCCGCGGCCACTTTTCCTCATGCTGCTGGAAAAAGCCTCAAGCGCCGTGCGGGCGAGACTCGAGGCCGAAAATCCGGACGCCGGCAGCGCCGTCGAGGGCGTGGTCGCCGAAGTCGTAGGCGGTATTCGCAACGACGCGCGCAACGCCTCGCCCGATTTTGCCGCCGCACAAGCATCGGTGGAACGACAAAACCGCATCCGCCGCATTGGCGAAGCGGAGATTTATCAGTATGCGCGCGATCGCAAATTCGAAGAAACCGCGATCGCGTTGTCGCTGTTGTGTGAAACGCCGATCGACGTGGTCGAACGGGCGCTGCTCGATCCTGGCGCTGAGATCGTGCTGATCCTCGCCAAAGTGGCGGAACTATCGTCGACCACCACCAAGGCCATCTTGCTACTGCGCGCTGCCGACCGCGGCCTATCGGCCAGCGACCTCGACCGCGCACTAGCAAGCTTCAGCCGGTTGCAGCCGGAAACGGCGAGCCGAGTGCTTGGCTTCTTCCGCACCCGTGCAAAAAAGCCAGCGCAGCCCATGGTGCCGCCGGCCGTCGCGGTCAACGGATAAATCCGTCGCCCCAACGAGCGCGCCGGCCGAGGGTGCGCTGACTCTGGGAGGCGAGAGCGCCGTATTCACCCCACAATTTCGCCAATGACGGACGCCGATACCACCGCTGCCCCGCCGCCTATGCGAGTTGCGGCAGTAATTTGAGCGCGGTGCTCCGATCGATGGATGCTCGATCGGTGGCCGAGAAAGGATACGCCTCCAAACCTTTCGCCGCCGCCGCGGCCTCGCGGTACGGAAAGTCCGAGCCGAATAGGATCTGCGAGACGGGCACCATCGTCAGCAGCGCCGCAAACTGGCCGGGCTCGTTGCCTTGGGCGATCTCATAAAAATACCGGCGGATAATCGGGCCTGGCCCGTCCGGCATGCGGGGATCTTTACGCACACGCTGCTCGCGAATGAAGCGGCCGATCAGAAACGGCAGCGTGCCGCCGCTGTGGGACCAGATGAATTTGACGTCCGCGGTGCGGAAGGCAGTGCCACCTTTGCCGAAGATCAGGCTGGCGATGGTCCGGGTCGTGTCGGTTGCGAACTCGATCGAGCTCGGCCCGACGCCGTCGGCCAAGTGCGTGCAGCAGGCCGGATTGAGGGGATGCGTGTAGACCACAGCCTTGCGCCGATTGAGTTCCTCGAACACCGGCACAAAGGCAGGATCACCCTGATATTTATCGCCATAGCTGGTGTAGAGGCCAATGCCATCGGCCTTGAGCACATCGAGCGCGTATTCGATCTCGCGCAGGCTGCCCTCGGTGTCGGGAAGCGGAATCGCGGCGAACAGGCCGAAGCGTCGCGGATTGTCTACTTTCAGTTTCGCCCCATACTCGTTGCACGCGCGCGCCAGCGAGCGGCCTTCGGCGACATCGCCAAACCAAACGCCGGGCGGCACCAGCGAGAGAACGGCGGTCCCGACGCCCGCCTTTTCCATATCGGCGAATGTGGCTTGGAGCGACCATTTCGGCCCGCCGCCGCCATGCTTCGCCAACGCGGCGGCATGAACCGGCGGCACGTAATGGTGGTGCACGTCGATGCGGGCGGGCTCGGGAGCCACCTGAGCGGCCATGATCGCGGCCGGCCGCGCGGTCGCAGCGGCGGCACCAATACCAAGCGCGGCGATGCCGCCGGCGAGGAAGTTGCGCCGCGCCGGAAGCGCCGCCGACGCGAACGGACGACAGCACGCACAGCCGTGAAAAAACCCGTGGCGCACAGGCTTTACTCCGCTCGCAGCAGTTCCTGAAATGCTAGCACTCATGCCGCGCTCCTCCATTTTGTTGTTCGATCGGTTTGATGGGAGCTTAACCGCGCACGCGCGTTCGGCAAACCGAGCGATAGCAGCAGCACCGCTGCGCCGCACGACATTCTGACAATCGAGACGAAGCTTTAAAGATTTTCACCCAGAATCCGCTTGACTCCCTGCCGATTGCATTTATGTGGGGACTTTGCCGCTGTTGATCGGTCCAAAATAGACCGGTCGGGCGGCTTTCGCTTTCCGCGGCGCCGGCTTGCCGGCATCTCGGGTTCTTATCTCTGGTTGGGGAGGACGGCTGATGAGCCAACACGCCCTCTTGCGATCGGTGAGGGGCTTGGGGATCCCAGGTACCGCCCGAAAGGAAGACAGGAAGACCACGCTCAAGGTCGCTGTGCCGGCGCCCGCGGCAGTCTTGGACGAAGACCGCAAAGACCATTTCGCCACACGCAACGGCGTCCGTTGCGCCGGTGTGCATTTGATCGTCGATCTGCATGGCGCCGAGCGGCTCGACGACATCGAACATATCGAAGCAACCTTGCGCGATTGTGTGTCCGCTGCACGCGCGACGCTGCTGCACATTCACCTGCACCATTTCCAGCCGAGTGGCGTGTCCGGCGTGGCGGTGTTGGCGGAAAGTCACATCTCGATTCATACGTGGCCGGAGGCCGGATACGCCGCGCTCGATGTGTTCATGTGCGGCTCTGCCGATCCCGACGCTTGCATTCCAGTGCTGCGCGAGGCCTTTTCGGCAAAGCGCGTCGGAGTCAACGAGTTGCTGCGCGGTCAAGACGCGTGACAAGCGCCTGCGCGGCGGACCCGCGTCGGCCGTTGGTGATTATCGAAGCGGCCGGGCCGAAAAACCCGGCCGCTTCGCCGTTCGGAGCCGGAGGTTGCCATGGCGCAAGAGCGCTGGATTGCCGAAACGCTGTTCGACGCGCTCGGTTTCCGCATGACCTTCAGGGTCGACAAAGTGCTCTACGAAATGCGCACCGAACACCAGCATCTGGTGCTGTTCGAACAACCGTTTTTCGGCAAGACGCTGATGCTCGACGGCGCCACCCAGATCACCAAAAAAGACGAGTTCATCTACCAGGAGATGATGTCGCACGTGCCGCTGTTCGCGCACGGCAGCGCGCGCGATGTGCTTATCATCGGCGGCGGCGACTGCGGCATCGCCGAGGAAGTGCTCAAGCACAGATCCATCCGATGCCTCACCCAGGTGGAGATCGATCCGGCGGTGGTAAAATTCGCCAAGGAGCATTTTCCAGAATTCACCAAGCCGGTGTTTGCTGACAAACGCTTCGAGAGCGTGATCGATGACGGCATGAAATACGTCGCGCGCACCGAACGGCAGTTCGACGCGATCATCGTCGACTCCACCGACCCGCAGGGACCCGGCAAGGTATTGTTCAGCCACAAATTCTATGCGGCGTGCAAACGCTGCCTGAACAAGGGCGGAGTGTTGGTGACGCAGAATGGCGTTCCGCTCTTTCAGCCGGCCGAACTCGCCTCGAGCATCTCAAAGTTTCGCAAGCTGTTCGCTGACAGCACCTGCTACGTCGCTGCGATCCCGACTTATATCGGCGGCCACATGGCGATGGGATGGGCAACCGACGACCGGAGCCTGCGGCAGACGCCGGTCAAAACCATCGCGGCGCGCTATCGCAGAGCGGGGAGCTTCTCGACCAGATACTGGACGCCGGAAGTCCACGCCGCCGCGTTCGCGCTGCCGCGCTTTATCGCCGAGACCGTGGCAAAGGCCGGCAGAAGCCGGCGCTGACGCGCTAAGCCGCCGCTGCAGCGCCGGCCGAAGGCCCGCGCCCAGAACCGTCCGACGATCACAAGCGCAACGAGCAGCTCGTCTGGCTCATCCGCCGCGTGTTGGAGGCCGACGACGGCTCGACACTGGCCGGTGGTCCGTGGCTGCCAAATTCCTGGCTTGACGAGGCCGGCATCCGCCAAAGTCTCAACGTGCTCGCACGCAAAAACGGAGCCTATCTGCTCGAGTACGGGCATCCGTTCGGCTATCTGCCGCTCCGTGAACACCTGGCGGTGATGCTCGGCAACATCGGCGTTAACGCGCAGCCAAACCAGATTCTGCTCACTCAGGGCACCAGCCAGGCGCTCGAACTTGTCATCCGTTTCGCACTCAGGCCGGGCGACGCAGCGCTCGTGGACGATCCCGGCTACTACAACATGTTTGGTAATCTGCGGCTGCATGGCGTGCAGATGTTGGCGGTACCGCGCAATCCTGACGGCCCCGACGTCAACGTACTCGAAGCACACGCCGCGGCGCACCGCCCGAAGGTCTATTTCACCCAATCGGTGATGCAGAATCCTACGGGCGCGGACATGAGCGCGCACGTGGCATTTCGGATTTTGCAGGCAGCTGAGCGCTACAACTTCACCGTCGTGGAAGACGATATCTTCTGCGACCTGCAGGTAAAGACAACGCCGCGGCTAGCCACGCTCGACCAGCTCAATCGCGTGGTTTATGCGCGCAGCTTTTCCAAGACCCTATCGGGCAGCCTGCGCGTCGGCTTCCTCGCTTGCCGCCAGAACCTCGCGCATGAGCTCGCCGACATAAAGATGTTGACCAGCATCACTACTTCGCAGTTCACGGAGCGGCTGATTTATCTGATGCTGGTTGACGGTCATTACCGCAAGTTTCTGTCGCGTCTTCACGAGCGGCTCGGCGAGGCGCGCCTCAACGTGGTGCGCGCCTTCGAGCGAATCGGACTGGAGCTGTTTGTGGAACCGGCAGACGGCATGTTCGTCTGGGCACGGTTTCCACACATCGCCGACTCACTGGCCCTCGCCGAGCGTTCGCAAGGCGATCGCATCATGCTCGCACCCGGCGCGGTGTTCCGTCCCCACCTCGAACGCTCGCCGTGGATGAGATTTAACGTCGCGACCTGCGACGACGTGCGCGTTCAGCGTTGGCTGGAGCGGGCCGCATCCGCAGCGGCACCGTGAGGGGTGATGTCAGCTATTGGCGCTTCAGCAACTCGGAGCCAATCTTGGTACCGCCGGCATAAGTCCATATGCCCTTCCAGTTACCGCCGTCGGCGCCATACAGCGCTAATCCTGTGTCGCTGCCGGAGGTGTAGGAAACGGCGAGAAAGTCCTTATCGCCGATCGCGGTGCCCGTATATGTGTCGCTACCGATCTTCCAGACCATCTTGAAGGTTTGTCCGGTTTCCGTGATCGTAACGGTGCCACTGTATTTAGAGCCGTCCGGCGAGGCGCCTTGGACATCATAGGTGCCGGTCGGATCGGCGGCGAAGGCAGTCGCGACGCTCCACAACAGCGCGGCAGCAACAACAAGCGATCGCATGGGCGGGTTCTCCAGGCTTGGAAGGGGCGCCGACGGGCGCGTGTGCAATGGAACTTCAGCCTAATAAGGTGGCAGCGCTGCCGCAAGCGCGACGGGGCGCGAATGCACAATAACCTTGCTCCCTGCGCGGACGCCTGCGCGATGCCGTGCTACCGGAATCGTGATTAGCTGCCGCTCGTCTTGCCGCATACGTTGCCTGGGCGCGCGAGGGCCTAAGTATCCATGTCCTAAGTATCCGCGACATGTGTGCCTCTGCAGAGTGAGAATACGATGAGCTTCTTTCCCGCCCAAGACCCCCTCCCCGGCGACGCCCAGGCAAGTGACGCGATCACGCAAGTCGTCGTGCCGCGGTCGGTCGATCTCGGCGGCTTTCAGGTGCATCGCGCGCTGCCGTCGAAGCAATCGCGCATGGTCGGGCCGTTCATTTTCTTCGATCATATCGGGCCCGCCGTGTTCAAGGCCGGCATCGGCATCGACGTGCGGCCGCATCCGCATATCGGGCTTGCCACGGTGACTTATCTGTTCGACGGCGAAATCGTCCATCGCGACAGCCTCGGTACCGACATGCCGATCCGGCCGGGCGCCGTGAATTGGATGACCGCCGGCCGCGGCATCGCGCATTCGGAACGCACCGCTGCCGAGCGCCGCGGCGGCGGCGAACCCTTGCACGGTTTGCAGCTATGGGTCGCGCTGCCGGTGCCGGACGAAGAGACCGCGCCGGCCTTCGCCCATACGGCCGCGGCCGACATTCCGGAGCTGCGCGAGCATGGCATGACATTGCGCGTCGTCGCCGGCGCGCTGCACGGCCTGCGCTCGCCGGTCGTCACCTCATGGGAAACGCTGTTCGCGGATGTGCGCCTGCAGGCCGGGGCCGCGCTGCCGCTCGGCACCGCGCATGAGGAGCGCGCGATCTATGTGCTCTCAGGCGAGATCGAAATCGGCAGCGAGCGCCACGTGCCAGAACGGCTGCTGGTCCTGCGTCCGGGCGACCAGATAACCGTTCGTGCGACAAGCGATGCGCATTTTGTGATCGTCGGCGGCGCCGCCATGGATGGCCCGCGTCATATCTGGTGGAATTTTGTGTCCTCGCGCAAGGACCGCATCGAGGCCGCCAAGGCCGATTGGAAGGCTGGACGCTTCGATCTCGTTCCAGGCGACACCACCGAGTTCATTCCGCTGCCGAAATGACGCCGCCGAGCGCTCGGCTCACGCAGCACGCCGCTGCGAGCGCATCCAGGCTTCGACCTCGCGCGCAGCTTCGGCCTTGGCAAATCCATAGCGCGCCTGCAGACGGCCGATCAGCTGCTCGCGGCGACCGCCGATGCGGGTGACATCTTCGTCGGTGAGCTTGACCCAATTACCGCGGACCTGGTCCTTGAAGTGCATCCAGTCGAGTTGAATCCGATCCCAATTCATCGTCGTCTCCTTGACTTGAGCATGGACAGCAACGCAGTTGCCGCGCCGTAAGTGACCGGATGTGAACCCAGCGATGCGGCCTCAATTCGACGACAACGCGGTCTTTCGGCGAACATTTCTGGCCCGCACCAGGCGAATTCGCGCGACCGATTTACTGGTGATTAGGCACGCGAGCCCAATTCACACGCCTTGACGGACGACGCGCCCTCGCCGAAGAGACGACATGGCCCCATCTTCTGCGCCGCCTGATATCGGCCGCCTTGCGCAAGGCGTTCGCGGCGGGGATCGGTCCACGCTGTCGCGGGCGATCACCCTGATCGAAAGCAAGCGTGCCGATCATCGCCGCGCCGCCGCAGCATTGACCCAGGAGCTTTTGCCGTTCACCGGCAAGGCGGTGCGCGTCGGCATCACCGGCGCGCCGGGCGTCGGCAAGTCGACACTGATCGACGCGCTGGGCACGATGCTGACGGGCCAAGGCCGCAAAGTCGCCGTCCTGGCGGTTGACCCGTCGTCACGGCGAACCGGCGGGTCGATTTTGGCCGATAAAACGCGGATGGCACGACTTTCGAACGACGACAATGCCTTCATTCGTCCCTCGCCGACGTCGGGCACGCTCGGTGGCGTCGCCGCACGAACGCGCGAGACCATGCTGCTGTGCGAGGGCGCGGGCTACGATGTCGTTCTGGTCGAAACCGTGGGCGTCGGCCAGTCGGAACTTGCAGTCGCCGACATGACCGATTTCTTCTTGGTCCTGGCGCTGCCGGGCGCGGGCGACGAATTGCAGGCGCTCAAAAAAGGCGTCGTTGAACTCGCTGACATGATCGCCGTCAACAAGGCAGACGGCGACAATCTCGCGCGCGCCAGAGTGTCCGCGGCGGAATACGCCGCCGCGCTCCATATTTTGTCGCCCTCTTCGCCCAATTGGTCGCCGCCAGTCGTCACCTGCTCCGCGCTCAAGCAGGTTGGCATCGAAGATTTATGGAGCAAAATTCTCGACCATCGTCAGCGGCTCACGGCGAGCGGCGAACTCGAGACGCGCCGCGGCGAGCAACAGGTGAAATGGATGCGGACCATGCTGGAAGAGCGGCTGTTTGCGCCGCTGCGTTCCGACCGCTCGATCAAAGCGGCCTTGTCTCGGATCGAGGCAGATGTTGCGGCGGGCGTTACGGCACCGGCTGCGGCGGTCGAGACAATCGCCGGGATAGTGAAGCTTTAGGCGATGCGCGTCCTCCTCGCCGGTTTCGGCCCCTTCCCCGGCGCGCCACTCAACCCGAGTGCAGCTGTCGCGCAGGCGCTCGCCCGCCGACGGCGGCCTGCGCTCGCCGAGCTCGATCGTAGCGTGCATGTCTTTGCGACGACCTATGCGGCTGTCGATCGTGATTTGCCGAAGTTATTTGCGGACAAGCCAGACATCGTTCTGATCTTTGGCCTCGCCGGACGCAGGCGTCAGATGTGCATTGAGACCCGTGCGCGGAATGCCTTGTCGTTGCTGTTTCCCGATGCAAGCGGACGACGTCAATCGACCGGCGTCATTGAGGCCGGCGGTCCCGATGCGCTATTTGGCCGTGCGCCATTCCAGCGGCTCCTCACTGCGGCGGGCCCACACAAAACCCCGGTCCGGTTGTCGCGCGATGCTGGGCGCTATTTGTGCAATTACGTTTATTGGCGCGCCCTGCAACGGGCGCCGCACGGCTCGCCGCTCGTGCAGTTCGTCCACATTCCACCGATTGCGCAGCCTTCACGGCCAGCCCGACCCCGCAGCAAAAAATCGCACGCTCCGGCGCTAGCACACATCGTCACTGCCGCCGAGAACCTGCTGATCGCCCTCGTGGCGGCACGAAAGCATTAAGCCTAACGGCGAATACGCGATTCGCATCGGCGCGGGACAGGTTACTGGCATGGCGCTTGATGCGTTTTAGCGTCGGGAGTCCCGGGATGAAATTCGATCGCCGCAGCCTGATCGCCGCACTTGCCGCAGCCACGTCGGCTACCGCTGCCGCACCGGTGTTCGCGCGCGAAATCGCCGCGGCCGGGCGTGAACCCGGACAGCGATCCGGCATTGACGCATCGTCGGTCGGGCTACGGCCGAATGCGGCCGAAGATCAATCGAGGGCATTCCAGCGCGCCATCGATTCTGCATCTGCCGCAGGCGCTGTGCTCCGTCTCGGACCAGGACTCTATCGCGCCGGGAGGCTCACCTTACCGTCTCATACGGCAATCACAGGTGTGGCTGGATCAACGCATATCGTTCTGGCGGGCGCTCCAAACATGCTCACCGCGACCGGCAGCGACTATGTGAGCCTTAGCGGGCTCATTCTCGACGGCGCCAACGTCCCGTTACCTGCCCAACATGGACTCATTCATATCGCGCAAGGCCGTGCGCTACGCATTGCAGAGTGCGAGATCGTCAACGCCGGCGGACCGGCAATCAAGCTGGAGGGCGTGCAAGGGGAGGTTAGCGGCAATACGATCGGTGCCTGCGATACCGCCATCTTCTGTGTCGACGGGCGCGGCATGAAAATTTCCGGCAATACGGTTCGCGCTGGCGGCAATAACGGCATCCTGGTCTGGCGCAGCTCGCCCGGCGACGACGGCACCCTCGTTGTCGATAACCGCATCGAAGGCATCGCCAACAAATCCGGCGGCTCCGGCCAGTACGGCAACGCCATCAACGTCTTCCGCGCCGACAACGTCATCGTGCGCGGCAACCGCATTCGTAATGCTGCCTTTTCGGCCGTTCGCGGCAATGCGGCGTCCAACCTGCAGATCGTCGACAATACTTGCACCGGGCTCGGCGAGGTCGCGCTCTATGCCGAGTTTGGATTTCAGGGCGCGGTGATTGCCAACAACATCGTCGATGGCGCCGCCATGGGCGTTTCGGTCACGAACTTCAATAACGACGGCCGGCTTGCCGTGGTGCAGGGCAATCTCATTCGCAATCTCGTGCCGCGGCGCCCGACCGGAACCGATCCAAATGATGATGCCGGGGTCGGCATCGGCATTGAGGCCGACACGCTGGTCACCAGCAACGTCATCGAGAACGCGCCGCACGCCGGCATCACGGCCGGCTGGGGCAAGTATCTGCGCGACGTTTCCATCACCGACAATATGGTGCGCGGTGCAGGCTACGGCATTACTGTATCGGTTGCGCCGGGCGCGGGTACCACGCTGGTTGCAAATAACCTGATCGCCGGAGCGCGACTCGGCGCCATCATCGGCATGGAATGGAAAAAGCCCGTGACCGGCGACCTCGCCCAAGATGGCGCTGCGCGCTACGCGCAGCTTTCACTGAGCGGCAATCAAGTTCGCTGAGCCCAGATGGCCAACTCGGTCGCGACTTGGCGGCAGATGATTGTCGCGACCGGTCTCGCTCCCAATTAATGCGGGCCTAACCCAGTGCGGCCGTTACCCACAGGACGCCAACCTCAAATCCATTCCAGTTGCGCAACACCGGGCGCGCGAAAGGCGCGAGCGTCGCGCGATCAGCGGAACCGAGCGGCAGGAAGCGCGCGATGACCGACGCCATGAGCGTTTCAGAAGCGCGGCCAGCGCCGTCGTCGCATTTGATCGCAATGCCCAGGCCCTGATCCGGCAATGCGCCGCAGTACACGCCTTCGGCACCGGTTTTCAGGAAAACGCGCGCGCCGAAGAGCGTCATAATCTCCGTGCAGAATCGGCCGGTGCCGGCGACGTGCCACGGCTTTTGCGCGCAGGCGGCCCGCAATCGCGCCGCCGCGGCGGAGCGTTCGCGCGGAAGGCCGTGTCCTGAGCCAAACTTGGCGAAGGCGTGTGCCAAATTATTCAACGGTATCGCCCAGGTCGGCACCGAGCAGCCGTCAATTCCGCGGCGGTCTGCCGACAAAACTGCGCCAGTCAAATCCTCGAGCACGCCACGCACGCTTTGCTGCACCGGATGGTCGGGCTGCCAATAGCCCGTGTGGTCGACGCCTTGCGCGCAGGCAAAACACAGGAAGCCCGCGTGCTTGCCGGAGCAATTATTGTGCAGCGCCGACGGCGCGCCGGTTCTGGCAAGGGCAGAAGCCGCGAGCTGATTCATCGGCCAATGGGCACCACATGACAGCGCCGACGCGTCGAGACTGGCCTTCGCCAGCATGCGGCTCGCGACGGCGATGTGGCCTTCCTCGCCACTGTGCGACGAGCAGGCGAGCGCCAGCTCCTCGGCGCCGAAGCCGTAGTGATCGGCCGCACCAGATTCGACCAACGGCAGCGCCTGCAGCGCTTTCACGGCAGAGCGCGGAAATACCGGCACAGTGACGTCGCCGACCGACAATACCGTTGCTCCATCGGCGTCGACGATTGCAACCGCGCCACGATGGCGGCTTTCGACCATTGAGCCGCGCAGCACTTCGACAAGAACCGGATTGCCCATTCTGCACATGCCTCAGAGTCGACTATTGGCGGATGTTGTTCCAGGGCCTCAACGTGTACAGTTCGTATCCGCAATTTGACAACCTTCGCGCGGCAAGTCCGGAGGGCGACATGGCCGAAGGACAAATCGATTTCTGGTTCACGATGGGCAGTACGTATTCGTATCTCAGCGTGATGCGGCTCGCGGATGTCGGAAGCTTTCATGGCGTAAGATTCCGTTGGCGGCCCTTTCACCTCCTGCTCATTCTTCAGGAGATGAACCACGTGCCATTCGCCGACAAGCCAATGAAAACGCGCTACATGTGGCGCGACATCGAGCGGCGCTCGGCGATGTATGGCTACCGGTAAAGCTGCCCGCGCCCTACCCGGTCAAGCAGTCGGTCACCGCGAACCTGGTCGCCATCACCGGCATGCGCGAGGGCTGGGGCGCGGACTTCGTGCGCGCCGCCTACCGGCGCTGGATGCAAAATGGCGAGGAGACCGGCAGCGAGCCCAATGTTTCCTCAAGCCTGCACGATATCGGCCAGGAGCCCGGCCGCGTCATTGCGCTTGCCAATGCATCAGCAGCCAACGACGCGTTGTTGAGCGAGACCGACGCGGCCAGACAACTGGGAATATTTGGTTCGCCGACCTTTGTCGTCGGGCAAGAGCTGTTCTGGGGTGACGACCGGCTCGGCGATGCGATCAGCTGGCTGAAGTACGGCGCGGTCCGCCGTACCTGAGCGACGCGATCAAACATTCACTCAGTTCGCAGCGTCACGCCCGGCCACAGCTTCGGCGCGCTGCGCATATATTGCAGCGGCCGAGCTACCTCGGCGTCAAGCGTTTCTGCTGCGTGCCAGCCCCAATGCGGGTCATCCAGAAACGCACGCGCCATTGCCACCATGTCGGCCTTACCCTCAGCGACAATCCCGTCGGCCTGTTTGGCCCCGGCGATCATGCCGACAACGCGCACCGGCAGGCCGGTTTCCCGGCGTACCTGCTCGGCGATCGGGGCGTTGTAGCTTGGCTCGCTTGGCGGCCGGCTGTCGGGCGTGATGTTGCCGGAAGATACATCGACGAAGTCGAGGCCGGCGCTCTTGAGCGCCTTGGTCAACGCCACCGCGTCGTCGCCTGTGAGCCCACCCTCCAGCCAATCGGTACCGGTGATGCGTGCGCCAAGCGGAATACCCGACGGCACCACGTCGCGCACGACGCGCGCCACTTCAACGGGGAAGCGCATGCGGCCCTCGAGCGAGCCGCCCCACCGGTCGTTGCGCTTGTTGGACAGCGGCGAGACGAAACTGTGCAGCAGATAGCCGTGCGCCAGATGCAGCTCAATCAGATCGAAGCCGATGCGCACGGCGCGCCGCGCCGATTCGGCGAAAGAATTGCGCACATGCGCCATGTCGTCTTCGGTCATGGCGC
Organism: Xanthobacteraceae bacterium; assembly: GCA_049300295.1. Classification (GTDB taxonomy): domain Bacteria; phylum Pseudomonadota; class Alphaproteobacteria; order Rhizobiales; family Xanthobacteraceae; genus BOG-931. The sequence continues at coordinate 39,553 of JBAQJL010000129.1, read as the reverse complement.
TGGGCGTGTGCCAGCCTGCCCCAAAAGGCAGCGCCGATGGCCCGATCGTCGGCCACGGATCTTCACCGACTGGCAGCGCCTTGGCGCCTTCCCACGGCCGTTGCGACGACGCTTTGCGGCCGGCATGCGCGAGCTGGACGCCGAGTTTCGCCGTGCCGATGCGGTGGCAGTGAGCGATGACGCGGGCCAGCGCCGCCTCGCAATCATCGGAATAGAGTCCGAGACAGCCGTGGGTGATGCGGCCGCGCCGCTCCACGTGGGTCGCCTCGACCACGACAAGCCCGGCGCCGGAATTGGCCAGCATGCCGAGATGGGTGACGTGCCAGTCGGTCGCGACGCCGTCGGCGGCGCTGTACTGGCACATCGGGGCGACAACAATGCGGTTGGGCAGCTCAAGATCGGCAAGCCGGATCGGCGAGAACAAGGCGCTCGTCATAGGTGATTCACTTGTTTGGGTGACTGCGGGCAGCAGCAAAGGGACGCTCAAAGAGGCTTGTTCGGCTCTGCCGGGTGGCCGGCCCGCCGCCGTCGCACCCTGTGGATAACAGCGTTGCCCCAGGCCCGGAGCGGGGTCAAGAGCCGTGCGCACGGCAAATACAGCGATCACCCGAACTCCGCGACCGCTCAGGTCGCCGCACCGGCGAGCTTCAATAACCGATCACGGGCGACGTCAAGTTCATCGAGTTCGTCCGCTAACTGGACGTCGCTGTAGTAGCGTTCCCAACGGCCATTTTGCTGGAGCTCAATCAAATGTGCTTTGCGACGCTCCGCCAATGCGAGCCATTTGCGCGCGATACTGTCGTACGGACCGTTTTGCCGTGCCGACATGGAGAGGTCGAAAAAGCCCGTGGAATCGAAGCTTTCTCATTTTCATGTGTTTGTTTGATTCGGGCAATGAAAATGCGTATGGCCGGCAGGGCGCCGGCCATCGATCTGCCACCTTGTGGATAAGTACGGCCGAATCAATCAGCGCTGCGGTCGCGTTGCCGCAGCCGCAATTTGTTTCGATTACCCTTTGACAGCAACGATACCTTCGATCTCGACGGAGATCTGGTTCGGCAGCATCACGTTGCCGACCGCCGAGCGCGCGTGCCGGCCGGCGTCGCCAAACACTTCGACAAACAAGTCGGAACAACCGTTGATGACCTTTGGCGAGTCGTTGAAGTTCGGCACGGCATTCACCATGCCCAGGAGCTTGACGATGAAGTCGACGCGATCGAGCGACCCAAGCGCGTCGCGCATGGCGGCAAGGAGTCCGAGCCCCACAAAGCGTGCTCGGCGGTAGCCCTCCTCGACGGTGACTTCAGCCCCGACTTTGCCGGTCAAATGCCGGCCGTTCTCGTCGCGCGGACCCTGGCCGGCGAGATAAAGGACGTTTCCGACCAGCCTGTAAGGCAGATAGTTGGCTACCGGCTTACCCAATTCGGGCAGAACCAGACCCAGTTGTTTCAGTCGCGCTTCGGCACTCATGGCTTATTGCTCCTGTTGCAGATTTCAGCGGTCGGTTTTTAAAGCTTGATGCGCAGCGCGGCGGCGAGTTCACCAACGATGCCGCGGCGGAAGGCCAGCACGCAGAAGACAAAAATAGCACCCTGGATAACAAGCACCCATTGGCCGAGCTGAGCCAGATAAGTCTCCATGGCGACAATCAGAAAGGCACCGACGACCGGCCCGAAGATGGTGCCGAGACCGCCGACCAGCGTCATCAACACGACTTCGCCCGACATGGTCCAATACACGTCGGTCAGCGACGCCAGCTGGAAGACCAGCGCCTTTAGCGCGCCGGCCAGCCCCGCCAAGGTCGCCGACAGCACGAAGGCGACGAGTTTGTACCGCTCAGTCTTGTAGCCGAGCGAGATGGCGCGCGTCTCGTTCTCGCGGATTGCCTTGAGCACCTCACCGAATGGCGAGTTGATGATCCGATAGATGAACAGAAAGCCGGCGAGCACCATGACAAGAACGAAAACATACATCGTCATTTCGTGCGACAGATCGAACAGGCCGAAGAGCCGCCCGCGCGGCACCTCCTGGATACCGTCCTCGCCACCGGTGAACGGCGCGCGCAGCGCGACGAAATACATCATCTGCGCCAGCGCCAGCGTGATCATGGCGAAATAGATGCCCTGCCGACGGATGGCGAGGAAGCCGGCGACCAGTCCGAGTCCAGCGGCACTCGCCGTGCCGAACAGGACGGCCGCCTCCGGCGGAAATCCCCAGCGCTTGGCGGCGTGGGCGCAGAAGTAGCTCGCCCAGCCAAAGAACAGGGCGTGCCCGAACGACAACAGCCCGACATAACCGACCAGCAGATTGAAGGCGCAGGCGAACAGCGCGAAGCACAGCGCCTGCATCAGAAACACCGGGTAGACGACGAACGGCGCCACCGCCAGCAGCGCCACCATGATGCAGAAGGCGACGGTCAGGCTGCGCGCGCCGTCGGTGCGCCCGGCCAACGACATCGGAGGGTCCGCGATCGCCACCATCATGCGGTCCGGCCGAACAGGCCGGCCGGCCGTATCAGGAGCACGACCGCCATGATGACGAAGATTACCGTGCTGGAGGCTTCGGGAAAGAACACCTTGGTCAGCCCTTCGATGATGCCGAGCGCAAAGCCGGTGACGATGGCGCCGAGGATCGAGCCCATGCCACCGATAACCACGACTGCGAATACCACGATGATGATGTCGGAGCCCATCTGCGGCGAGACATTGTAGATCGGCGCCGCCATCACGCCAGCGAGCGCCGCGAGGCCGACGCCGAAGCTGTAGGTGAGCGTGACCATGCGCGGAACGTTGATGCCGAAGGCGCGCACCAGCGTCGGGTTTTCGGTCGCGGCCCGCAGATATGAACCGAGCCGCGTGCGCTCGATGGCGAACCAAGTGGCAAAACATACGATGAGCGAGAACACGATCACCCAGGCGCGGTAGTTGGGCAAGAACATAAAACCGAGATTGTGCCCGCCCTGCAGCGCATCCGGCACCTGATAAGGCTCTCCCGAAGAACCGAACTGGTTGCGGAACACGCCTTCAATGACGAGCGCAAGACCGAACGTGAGGATCAATCCGTAAAGATGATCGAGCTTGCTCACGTATTGCAGAAACAAACGCTCGATAACGATGCCGCTTGCGCCGACCAGCAGCGGCACGATGATGAGCGCCGCCCAATAATTAAGTCCGAGATATTGCAGCAGCACATAGGCGGCAAACGCGCCCATCATGTATTGCGCACCGTGGGTAAAATTGATGACGTTGAGCATGCCGAAGATCACGGCGAGTCCGAGGCTCAAAAGCGCGTAGAACGAGCCGTTGATCAGGCCGATCAGCAGTTGCCCGAACAGAGCCTGTGATGGAATGCCGAAAATTTCGAACATGCCGGCACCCTAACACTTGCCGCCGCTTGCCTCCCCCACGGATGGGGGAGGCAATGTCGCGAGGGTGTCCTTCCCGCAGGGGGAAGCGGCGGGACTATTCACTGCGTCAGCATCGGGCAGTGATCGTCCTTCAGCGGCCGGAATGCCTCACTCGCCGGAATGGTGGCTTTAAGGATGTAGTCGTCGCCGGGATATTTGGATTCAGCAGGCGTCTTCACCTGGAACAGATAGGCAGGATGGATCGTCCGGCCGTCGGCACGGACCTCGCCCTTACCGAACAAGGGATCATCGCTAGGCATCTTCTTCATCTGGGCGACGACGGCCTTGCCGTCGGCGGCGCTCTTGAGAGCGGCCACCGCCTTTAGATAGTGCAACGTTGCCGAATAGACGCCGGCCTGCACCGTGGTCGGGAATTTGCCCGGCCGGTCGGCCTGCCAGCGCTTGGTCCAGGCGCGCGTGCCAGCGTTCATGTCCCAATAGAACGGCTCGGTCAGGATCAGGCCCTGCGACGCCTGCAGGCCGAGCGCCTGAATGTCGGCGATGAAGATCAACAAGCCGGCAAAATGCTGGCCGCCCTTGGTGATGCCGAATTCGGCGCCCTGCTTGATCGCATTGATGGTATCGCCGCCCGCGTTGGCGAGGCCGATGATCTGGGCCTTCGACGCCTGCGCCTGCAGCAGGAACGACGAGAAGTCCTGGTTATTGAGCGGCACATTGACGTGGCCGACGACCTTGCCGCCATTGGCTTCGACCACCGCCGTGGTGTCGCGCTCAAGCGCGTGGCCGAACGCATAGTCGGCGGTGAGGAAGAACCAGGTCTTACCCCCCGTCTTGACGATCGACTTGCCGGTGCCGTTGGCAAGCATCCAGGTGTCATAGGCCCAATGAACGGTGTTAGGCGAGCATTTCGGCCCGGTGAGATCAGAGGAAGCGGCGCCGGAAACGAGAAACACCTTGTTCTTCTGGCGCGTCACATCGCTCACGGCGAGCGCCACGGCGGAATTCGGCACATCGACGATCATGTCGACGTGATCGACGTCGTACCACTGGCGCGCAATGCCGGCGCCGACATCCGGCTTGTTCTGGTGGTCGGCGCTGACCAGATCGACCTTCATGTTGTGCGCGGCCGGATTGAAATCGTGGATCGCCAAATTCGCCGCAGCGACCGAACCAGGGCCGGTATCGTCGGCGTAGAGGCTCGACATGTCGGTCAGTACGCCGATCTTGACCGATACTGGATTTTGCGCGTGCGCCGCAGTCGTCATCAGCGCCGCAAACGCGAAGGCCAAGCTTGCTGCTGTTTTCATGGATGTCCTCCCTCTGTGGGGTCTCCGCCCCTCAGCGTTGTATATCAAACTCCAAGATAGTCGTGGAGCTTGCCCATATTGGTCTTTAGTTCCGCGTTAGAGAGCTGATCGACGACGCGACCGTGCTCTATGACATAGTAGCGGTCGGCAACAGTCGCGGCGAAGTGGAAATTCTGCTCGACCAGGACAATGGTAAACCCCTGCTCTTTCAACGTGCCGATGGTATGGCCGATCTGCTGAATGATCACCGGAGCCAACCCCTCGGTCGGTTCGTCGAGCAGCAGCAGGCGCGCACCGGTGCGCAGGATGCGCGCGATCGCCAGCATCTGTTGCTCGCCGCCGGAGAGCTTGGTGCCCTGGCTTGAGAGCCGCTCGCGCAAGTTCGGAAACAGCGCGAAGATGCGGTCAAGATCGAGGCCGCCGGGACGCAGTTGCGGCGGCAGCAAAAGATTTTCGCGCACATCGAGGCTCGCGAAGATGCCGCGCTCTTCCGGGCAGATTGCGATGCCCGCGCGGGCGATAGCGTTAGACGGCAGCCGGATCAGTTCGCGGTCGTCAAAGACAACCGAGCCGGTGCGCCGCTCGACGATCCCCATGATCGATTTCAAGGTCGTGGTCTTGCCGACGCCGTTACGTCCGAGCAGCGTCACGACCTCGCCAGGGCGCACTTCGAACGTGACACCGTGCAGGATGTGGGATTCGCCGTACCAGGCCTGCAACTCGTTCACTGTGAGCAGCGCGCGTGTTTCAGGCATCGCCATCCCCACGCGCGTCCGCTTGGCCGGTCCCCAGATAGGCCTCGCGCACCGCCGGGTCGGCCGACACCGTCCGATAGTCACCCTCGGCCAGAACTTCGCCGCGGCTGAGCACGGTAATGCGATCGCACAGATTGGCGACGACGCTGAGATTGTGCTCGACCATCAGGATGGTGCGGCCCGCGGCGAACGATCTGATCAGCGTGCTGATACGCTCGATGTCCTCCCGCGCCATGCCGGACATCGGCTCGTCGAGCAGCAGCATTTTTGGCTCAAGCGCAATGGTCGTTGCGATTTCGAGCGCGCGCTTTCGACCATAGGGCAATTCGACCGCCGCTACGTCTGCATAAGGACCCAGGCCAACCTCGTCGATCAGTGCTCGCGCCCGGTCATCCAGCGCACGCAGCACGTTCTTGCTGCGCCAGAAGTCGAACGAGCCGCCGCGGCGGCGCTGCAGCGCGATCCGGACGTTCTCCAGCGCCGTCAGGTGGGAAAATACCGCTGAAATTTGAAATGAACGCACAAGCCCCAGCCGCGCCACATCGGCAGGCCGAAGCGACGTAATGTCGCGACCGTCGAAGATGATCCGGCCGCTGCTCGGGCTCAGGAATTTGCTGAGCAGGTTGAAGCAAGTGGTCTTGCCGGCCCCGTTTGGGCCGATCATGGCGTGGATAGCGCCGCGTGCGATGCACAGGTTGACCGAGCGCACCGCGACAAAGCCGGCAAAATCCTTGGTCAGGTCTTCGGTTTCGAGGACCGCTTCGCCAGACACATGCTTTCCCCCACGACGGCCATTCTCGGCACATTGGGCTAGGACGTAAAGGGCGGCGGGTGTCACAGGCCCGATGACGCAACAACAGCGCTCTAACGGGCCAGAAATTGTTGACCCGCCCGGTGGGGACGAACCGGGCGGGTCATTAATTATCGGCGCAGGGGGTGTCGGGGGGGGGGAGCGCCGATGGCGGCTCTAGGGCCACCGTCTGTTGGTCGCCCCACCCCTCGGCTTGGTTCAACCGCCAGCCAAAAAAGTTTTGCGGGTTAGTGACCGGACCCCGGCATGGTCGCCTGCAGCGGCTTTTCTTCGAGTAAAATCAAAGCCACTAGGGTGATTATGAGCGCCCCAGCCACCCCCAGGAAGACGGTAACGAAGGCGCTGATTGACGTCCCTGTCGCCCCCAGTGTCCCGGTACCGCCGGATGTGCCCGCGAGCACGATAGCCCCGAAAACGGCGACGATGATGGTGCCGACCAGCGTGCGGCAGAAGCTCATCGTGCCGATTGCCGCGCCGAGGTGATTCATAGCCACAGTATTCTGCAGCGCCACCTGAGTGAGTGGCGCCGTAGGCCCGAAGCCGATGCCGATCAGCAGCAGGATGATTTCGAACTTGAGCGGCGTCATATTCGAGGCCCAATAGGCCAAGGCGAGTACCGCCCCGACGGCGACGAACAGAAACAGAATCGGCAGCACCTTGTAGTGCTTTACCCGACCGATGAGCTGACTGGTCAGCCCGGCGCTGGTGTTCAGCGTTGCCATCAGGATGATGAGACTTAGGCCCGCGTCGGTCGGCGACCAGCCAAGTTCGCTCTGCAGATACATCGGCAGGAAAATGTTCAACCCGATCAGCGACCCCCAACCGAAGCAATGGATCAACGTGGCGATCCGGGCGGTCGGATCGGCGAGCACCGCAACCGGGATGAGCGGCTCGACGGCGGTGAGCAGCCGCATCACGAAGGCAGCGCCCAGTAGTACGGCGCTGGCCAAGAGCCCGAGCACGGGCACCGACAGCCACGGATAGCGCGCGCCGCCGAGATTGAGCGCCAGCATGAAGGACGTGCTCGACGCCATTATCAGTACCGCGCCGATCACATCGAGCCGATGCGGCCGGTCGAAACGCGGTAGCCGCCGCAGCATGTTCCACGACAGCGCCGCGGCAATCAGACAGAATGGAAATTTCCACAGAAAGATCAGCGACCAATGCAGGTGCTGGCAGATCCAGCCGCCCAGCGCCGGACCAAGTGCGCCCGCACTGGTGAAGGCAACCGAGAAATAGGCGTAGTACTTGGCGCGATCCTTTGGCGGCGCAATATCGCCCAAGACCATCTGCGATGTTGTCACAAGGCCGCCGCCGCCGCAGCCCTGCACGATCCGGCCGACAATCAACATCAAGAGGCTGGTCGAGGCGGCGCTGATCAGCGATCCCATCATGTAGATGCCAAGCGCGACCATCAGCGAGGCGCGCCGGCCGTGGATGTCGGCGAACTTGCCATAAAGCGGCGTCAGCGCCGTCGACGCAATCAGATAGGACGTGATCACCCAGGGCAGATCGTGGAGATCGCCAAATATCCGCCCGATGGTGGGAAGCGCGCTTGCGAGGATTGACTGGTCGATCGATCCCATGAACACCGGCATCATCATCGCCATGACGATGATCCGCCGCTCGCGATGGGTCAGCGGGGCCGGTTCCGCCCGCGCGGGGACGTCCGTGGCCGCTTCGGCCGAACTGAAATCGTGCACCCTCGCGATGCCTTGAGCACCGGCTCCCCCGGCTACCCGCCCCCCGCCGACATCATTCATTACATCACTTTCGCCGCGGCGGACGCGTGCGGCGTCCCGGCAACCGCTAGCGTCTGTCATTAAAGCGGAATTCGGTGAATGTCATTTGCGCCCACGGCAATGCCGGCAGGCGCCGGCGCATGGCAGCGCGGCCATCGCCGCGAAAGATCGCGCAACCCAGCTTGGACTGGCCAGCGGACCCGCCACCGGCGGCAATGGGGCGATCTATTGCTTGAGCGTATTCGCGACTTTGAAACTCGCGAGTGTTTTCGACTTGATCTCGTCGAGCGTCACGTCCGGCGCCAGCTCGATCAGCGTCATGCCGGACCTATTCTTGCGGTCGATGGTGAATACACCAAGATCGGTGATCACCATGTCGACAACGCCGGCGCCGGTGAGCGGGAGGTTACAGCTGGCAAGCAGCTTCGACTCGCCCTTGGCCGAGTGCTCCATGCAGACGACAACCTTCTTCACGCCGCCGACCAGATCCATGGCGCCGCCCATGCCTTTGACCAGCTTGCCGGGGATCATCCAGTTGGCGATGTCGCCGTTTTCGGCCACCTGCATAGCGCCGAGGATGGCGATATCGATGTGACCGCCCCGGATCATGGCGAAAGAATCCGCGGAGTTGAAAAAGCTCGTGGTCGGCAGCTCGGTCACGGTCTGCTTGCCCGCGTTGATCAGATCAGCGTCTTCTTCACCCTCGAACGGAAACGGGCCGGTGCCAAGCATGCCGTTCTCGCTCTGCAACTGCACGCTCATGCCATCGGGAATGAAGTTCGATACCAGCGTCGGTATGCCGATGCCGAGATTGACGTAGAAACCGTCGCGCAATTCCTTAGCGGCGCGAGCCGCCATCTGTTCGCGGGTCCAAGGCATGGTGCCCCTCCTCGTTAAATTCAGACTTCCTCGCCGGTCCCGGCCGGCGCGGCGGCCGTTTGCCGCTTGCGCACAGTGCGCTGCTCGATGTGCTTGATCGCGTTCGGCACATGGATGATGCGCTGCACGTAAATTCCGGGAGTGACGATGTGGTCGGGATTGATGTCGCCGGGTTTGACCAGTTGCTCGACCTCGGCGACCGTCACTTTGCCGGCAGTCGCCATCGGCGGATTAAAGTTTCGCGCGGTCTTGCGATAGACGAGGTTGCCTTCAGTGTCGCCCCGATAGGCGTGGATAATGGAAAGATCGGCGACGAGCCCGCGCTCCATGACGTAGTGCTGGCCGTTGAAGTCACGCGTCTCTTTACCCTCGGCGATCTGGGTGCCGAAGCCGGTCCGGGTGTAAAACGCCGGAATCCCTGCGCCGCCGGCGCGGATGCGTTCGGCGAGCGTGCCCTGCGGATTGAATTCGATCTCCAGCTCGGCGGCGAGATACTGCTGCACGAACGTCTTGTTCTCCCCGACATACGAGGAGATCATTTTCTTGATCTGCCGCGAGTCGAGCAAAATGCCGAGGCCCTTGCCATCGACGCCCGCATTATTGGAGACGACGGTAAGGTTCTTCACGCCGGAGTCGCGGATAGCCAGTATCAGTGTCTCCGGAATGCCGCATAGGCCGAATCCGCCGGCCATGATGGTCATGCCATCCTTCAACACGCCGGCCAACGCGGCATGCGCGTCCGCATGCAACTTGTTCATGTCGTCTCCAAATTCTCCGGCAATCGCCAGCTACGGATAGCGCAGCCGCCGCAAACGTCAATCGTCCCGGTCGTCGCCTGCCGCGCTAGCGGTTTCCGGATTCCGGATTGGGCGACGACGATGGGGCCGGCGTTGTCGGCACGGTCGTAACGGGCGACTGCGGCGCCATCGGCGTGGGACTCATCGGTGACGGCGTCATTGCCGCTGGCGGCGCCGCGACCATCGGAGACGTCATCGTGCTGTCCGGACCGGTGGTCTTGAGGATCGGCAGCCCGAAATTGTGCGGGTAATAGTTCCAGAAAACGAAGCCGACGCCGAACAATATGCCGGCAAGAATGGCGCCCACGAAACGGTTTCGGAACGCAATGAGGCTGCCGAGCAGCGCCGCGACAAAGGCAAGCCCCATCATCAAGCCGAGGAACATCCAATCGACGCCCGAAAGATTAATGTTCATTTTTCACTCCTGATCGTCAGATGAAAAGCGAGGAAAGGCAGCAATCGTCCACCCTAGTCTAGCCGAGACCGGCCGGCTCGGCGACGGGTTGGCGGCCCCGCAGACAGACGATATAAGCCCCCTCGCCGTCCCATGACCAATCTGCTCATCCTATTGGCAATGCCCGAGTCGGTTCGCAACCAGTATCGCGACCGGATGCGGGCGTGCTTTCCCGAACTCAACGTGGACCTGGTCGACCACCATTCCAAGGTCGGTCCCCATATCGCGGAAGCCGACGCGCTTTTGACGTTCGCGCCGATGCTGTCCGACTCTGTCCTGGAGAACGCTCAACGGCTGAGATGGGTTCAGGCACTCGGCACCGGGACGGACAACCTCACCGACCGGCCATGCCTGCGCAAGGACATCGTCGTCACCAATATTCACGGCATTCACGGTCCGCCGGTGTCCGAAGCCGCTCTGGGCGCGATGCTGGCTTTGGCCCGGGACCTTCCGCGCGCCATCCGTTCGCAGAGTGAGCGGCAATGGCAGCGTTTCCCGGCGCAGCTCCTGCACAACAAGACTGTGGGTATCTTCGGCGTCGGCGCAATCGCCGAAGCGCTGGCGCCAAAATGCAAGGCATTCGGCATGCGCGTGGTCGGCGTCACCTCCGCTCCGCGCGCCGTCGCGGGATTCGATGAGATGCGGGTGAGCGCCGAGCTTGCCGACGCGGTGCGCGACTTCGACTTCTTCGTACTGCTCACGCCGTTGACCGGAAAAACCCGCAACTCCATCGATGCCAGAATCTTCGCAGCGATGAAGCCATCGAGCTTTTTGATCAATCTGGCGCGCGGCGGCGTGGTCGACGAGGCCGCCCTGCTCGAAGCGTTGCGCACGCGCCGCATTGCTGGCGCAGCACTCGACGTGTTTACCCAGGAGCCGCTGCCAGCCCATCATCCGTTCTGGTCGATGGACAACGTGATCATCACGACGCATCAGGGCGGCTTCTGTGACGTCTATATCGACCACGCCTGGCCGACGGTGGAAGCCAACATGCGGCGCTTCCTCGCCGACAACACCGCCGGCATGACCAACGTGGTGCCTCATTAGGTTTCAGAGCGCGGGCGAAGGCCGCGACATGGAGAATGAAAATGGAGCAGTTGTCCGAACGCCTGCAGACGCCGATTTCGACGGCCGAGCTGGAGCGCCGCTGGAAGGCGGTGCGTGCCGCCATGGAGCGCGAAAAAATCGACGTGCTCTTGATGCAGAACAACAGCGACCAGATGGGCGGCTACGTGAAATACTTCACCGATTTGCCGGCGACCAACGGCTACCCGCTTACCGTCGTCTTTCCGCGCGACGATCTGATGACGCTGGTGAGTCAGGGCCCGTTCAGCGGCGTCAACGAACTCGCCGACAAGAGTGACGGGGTACGCCGCGGCGTGAAGACCTGGTACACGACGCCGAGTTATTCGTCTTGCTATTACACCGCGCCCTACGATCCCGAACTCGCCGCCAAGGCGCTGGCGCCTTACGCTGGCGGCACCATCGGACTGGTCGGCACCTATCAGATGTCGTTCGCGATGGTCGATTACATGCAGAAGGGGCGCTTTTCCAACACCAAGTTTGTCGACGCTTCCGATCTCGTCGACCGCATCAAGGTGATCAAGAGCGCCGAGGAGCAGGAACTCGTTCGCCGCGCCGCGCTGATGCAGGACGGCGCCATGCGCACGGCGTTTGCGGCTGTGGAACCAGGCATGCGCGATCGGGATGTCGCAGCCCTTGCGCAGTGCTACAGTCAACGCCACGGCAGCGAACACGGCATCTATCTGTGCGCCTCAATGCCACCGGGCAAACCGGCCCAGTTCGCGCAGCGCCATTATCAGAACCGCATCATCCAGGAAGGCGATGCGATTGCGCTTCTGGTGGAAGACGCCGGCCCGGGCGGCATGTACACGGAGCTTGGCCGCACCTGCGTGGTCGGCAAGGCCTCCCAGCAAATGAAGGACGAGTACGCCTTCGCGCTCGAGGTGCGGAAATTCAACCTTGACCTGCTGAAGCCCGGCGCGCCCTGTAAGGACATTTTCACCGCTTATAACGAGTTCATGCGCAGTCACGGCCGCCCGGAGGAAAAGCGGCTGCACTGTCACGGCCAGGGCTACGATCTGGTCGAACGGCCACTGATCCGCAACGACGAGCCGATGGCCATCCAGAAAGACATGAACATCGTCGTGCACCCGACCTACATCGCAAGCGGCACGCTGTCGTGGTTTTGCGACAACTGGCTGATCGGCGCCGACGGCCCGGGCGAGCGGCTGCATCGGTTCCCGGAAGTCATTACGGAACTCGGGTAGCGGGCGCGCGGCTGTTTGGACTTCGTTAACGCTGCCGCTTTTTGCCGCCGCTTTGCGCCAAAAAACCGTAATTGGGTCACTCTCAAGTCACCCCCACATGCGCTTTGCGGACTGCGAGAGGCTGTGAAGGAGAACGCGATGGCGCGTGTTCGTATTGCCGCAATGAGCGCGTCTTTTTTGCTGGCGCTGGCCGCGACGCTGGGCAGCGCCGAAGCGCAGACCGCCGGCGCGCCGCTGCCCCTCCTGCAGATTGATCATGCCAAGGCGGCGGCTCACCCCCACCACACGACGGCGGCGCGAGTCGCGAGAGCAAAATCCGCTGACAAGCCGGCTCACAGGCACTTCGTCAAGCACACCGCCAAGGGCGTTCACGGCAAGACGCGGGTTGCCGACGCGCGCAGCGATTCACCGGCGCCTCCGGCGAAAGCTCAGCCACAGAACGTTTGGCCGACGCCGGCGCTTGGTTACGCGGCTACGCCCAGGCCCGAGGAAGGCACCACAGCGGCACTCGCGCCGTCGGCCGCTCCCGGCTCGGTGACAACCGAGCAGGTGGTCGGCACCGACCCGAACGGTATTTTGAACGGCCGCCATGCCGTGCCGGCCGCCATGCCCGTTCCAGTCGCATCTGCCGTGGGCGCGCCGAAGACCCCCGCAGCAAAGTCCGCGACGACCGGCCCCGCCCCGCTAGTGAAAGTGGCGAGCGCCGCTGCGACCGCGCCGAAGCTGCCCCTCCACGCCATGCTGTTCAGACCAAGCGCGCCGGGTGCCGTGGGTAGCGCCTCATGGATCGCACAGTTGCTCGCAGCCCTCGGCGGCGCGATCGCTGCGGGCGCCGTTGCCTGGTTCCTGATTCGGCCAGCGCCCGAGCGCAACTACGGCTGACGGCCGGTTAATCGAGACACTCATCCCGTTGCCGCCGGCCGCGATCCGCGCCGCGCGCAGCGCATAGCCCTGTCGTCGGCGACCCTCTATCCTGCAACGGCTATTCGCCGCACTGAACGCGCGTCTCTACACCGCATTGCGGCAGCGCAATAGCGGTGTTTGGCTATCAAAAAATACGAAGCTTACGGGGAGGAACACGTCATGAGCAGAAATGCGCTTGGCCTTTGTCCGGCCAAATGCCTCGCGGCGTTGACGTTCATCGTTGCATCGTTGCTTTCGGTATCAGTGGCAGCCGCGCAAACGACATTGACCGTCGGCAAGGCGGCGCCAAATGCCGACCCCATCATTCCGGTCGACGTCGGCGAGAAACTCGGGATTTTCAAGAAGCACGGGCTCGATCTGAAAATCGTCAATTTCAACGGCGGCAGCAAAATGGCGACCGCGGTCGCGGCCGGCAGCATTGATATCGGTGACGGCTCCGGCACCGAAATGGCGCTGATCGCCAAGGGCGTGCCGATGATCGCGATCTGCGAATCCACCGGGCCGATTCCGTTCATCGGCATCGGCGTGCCTTACGACTCGCCGATCCACACCATCGACCAGCTCAAAGGCAAGAAGATTGGTGTCTCCAGCTCAGGATCGCTCACCGATTGGCTGGTCAAGGAGCTCGTCCGCCATCAAGGATGGAAGCCGCAGGACGTGACCGGCGTCGCCGTCGGCAACGCCGCCAGTAACATCATCTCGGGCTTTCGCGCTCATCTGATCGATGCGGATGTGGCGATAACCTCACTGTTTCTCGCCATGGACGAAAACCAGACCGGACGCCTCTTGTTTCCCGTCACCGAATACGAGGGCAATCTCGCCTCGGGCACACTCTACGCGTCGAACAATCTGATCCAGACCAATCCCAACGCGGTTCGCGAATTCGTCGCCGGCTGGGTGGAAACCGTGAATTACATCCGCACGCACAAAGCCGAAGCCGTGAAAATGGAGAGCACCATCGCCGGCTTTCCCGAAAGCGTAATGTCGAAAGACTACGATCTGACGATCGGCATGTTCACGAAGGCCTGCGAATTCGATCCGGAGTCGCTGGCGACGCTCAAGCGTTCATTCGCCGATCTCAAGCTGCTGCCGACAACACCCGACATGTCGAAGCTCTATACCAACGCGTTTCTGCCGAAATAGCCGCCGGACTGAAAACGATCACTCGATGCGCAGCCCGATCTTTTTGAGAACCTGGCTGTAGCTCGCATCGTCAGTGCGCAGCCGCGCCTTCAATTCGTCCAGTGTCGTGGGGTCAGGCTCACCGGCGCCGGCTTTCTCCAGCTTCTGCGCGAATTCAGGCTGTGCAATCGCCTCATTTGCCGCCTTCCGCAGCCGCGCGATGATCGCCGGCGGCGTTGCCGCGGGAACCGACACGACCTGCCAAATGGTCACGTTATAATCGGGATAAAACTCGGAGATCGACGGCAGATCGGGAAACAGCGGTACGTGTTTACGGCCACTGACCGCGAGCGCGCGCAGCTTTCCAGCCTGCACCAGCGGCGTGGTCGAACCGCCGCCAAACATCGCCGCGACCTCGCCGCGCATCACTCCGATCGCTGCCGGGCCGCCGCCGCGATACGGCACGTGGGTCATTTCCAGCCCGGCCCGTTCCTTCAACAGCTCCATCGCCAGATGATGCTCGCTGCCGTTGCCGATCGATCCGTACAGGAGCGGCGGCTTTGCCGCGCGCACGTAGGCGATGAAGTCCTTGAACGTCTTCGGCGGCAGGGAGGGATTTTCCGCCAGCAGCAATTCGTCCGACACGACGCTCGCGACCGGCGTCAGTTCCTTGTACGGGTCAAACGGCATCTTCGTGTAGAGATGCGGGTTGACGGTGTAGAGCGAACCCGACGACAGCAACAGCGTATAGCCGTCGGCGGCGGCATGCAGGACGACATCGCCGGCGACATTGCCGTTGGAGCCCGGACGGTTCTCGACCACGACGGGCTGGCCCAACCGCGGCGACATGAATTGCGCGAGCAACCGGCCGACGAAGTCGGCGGCGCCTCCAGGCGGAAATGCCACCAATAGGCGCAGCGGCCGGTCCGGAAAGGACTGCGCATGGACCGGCGCAACGAGCGCCACGGACGCGATGCAAAGACCAAGAAGAGCAATCCACCGAACGAGCCGCGCCATGGCCGACCTCCCGGAATGCCAATTTAATTTTGCGCATATGGTAATGAGACGACGGGCGGGCGCAACCAACCGGCATGTGCCATGCTGGCGCATGACAGCCAGCACACGGATATCGATCGCACACAGTTCTCTGCGGCGACGGACCGCCGCTATGCATTGATCGATTTAAGGAGAAGGCTTACTCGGCGGCGCGCATCGCGGCGGAGCGCTCCCCGTCCGCCTTGAGCGACTTGAACAGGTCGAACGCGTCCTTGGGCTTCATGTTCTTGTGCACGACCGCCCCGACCGCTTCGATCATCGCCTTGGGCGCGTCGGATTGGAAAATGTTGCGGCCCATGTCAACGCCGGACGCGCCCTGTTGCACGGCGTTATACGCCATGGTGAGCGCTTCCAGTTCGGGCAGTTTCTTGCCACCCGCCATCACGATCGGCACCGGACAAGACGCGGTGATCGTTTCGAAGCCATCCTCGACGTAATAGGTCTTGACGTATTGGGCGCCGAGTTCGGCAATGATGCGGCAAGCCAACCGGAAATATTTGACGTCGCGCACCATATTCTTGCCGACCGCGGTGATGCCCATGACGGGAACGCCGGTGCGCAGTCCCGCATCGACCAGCTTGGTCATGTTGTGCACCGAGCGCGTTTCGTGCTCGCCGCCGATGAACACCTGGATACCAACGCCGGCGGCGTTCAATCGCACCGCATCGTCCATATCCATGGCGATCTGCTCGTCCGACAATTCCTCGCGCAGGATCGAAGGCCCGCCGCTCGCACGCAACACCATCGGCTTGCCGCTCTCGGCCGGAATGAGCGTGCGCAGAATGCCGCGCGTGCAGAACAAGGCGTCGCAGGATGGCAACAGCGGCACGATCGACAGATCGATGCGCTCGAGACCCGTGGTCGGACCCTGAAAGTAGCCGTGGTCGATCGCCAGCATCACGGTACGGCCGGAGGTCGGGTCAAACACCCGCGCCATGCGGTTTTTCATGCCCCAATCGAGTTGGTGGCTGCCTTTGAGGAAAAAGCCGGGGGTCCGCTGCGGCTGGTCGAGGGCGTAGCGGTCTCCCTCTCGGTCGGCTTCCGGCATTGGTGCACCTTCCTGAAAGGCCGCGCGGAACGATGCCACGCGATACCGTCAAACTAGGCCGATCCCCCTGATGCCAGCAAGACAAAGTGAGGCGGCAAGCACTTAGCCCACCCTGGATCCGGCTGTCGGGCCCCTTGGGGATTATCCCCTTGAAGCAGGTATTTACGCGCCTATTCGTTCCTGATATGTTCAAGGCGATCAGCGCCTTGCGCGACCAATCCCCGGACACGGGCGGTCCAGCACGGCAACTGAACTGCGGAAAAACAGCAACTTGAGGTAACTTTTCGCGCCCATAATAGGACGCGGGGAGTTATTCTCCTTTTTGGGGAACGTGATGGCTGCCACCGCCAAGAAAGCACCGATTCCATTCAATGCTGACATGCTCCGATGGGCGCGTGAATGGCGTGGGCGCTCTGTCGACGAAGTTGCCGTGAAGCTCAAGCAGCCGACGACGAAAATTAAAGAATGGGAGACTAAGGAGAGCGGCATCGCCCCTACTGTTATCCAGGCAAGGGCACTTGCGGATTTTTACGATCGTCCGTTTCTTGAATTTTTTCGCCAATCAGAGCCGCGGATTAAAGAGCCCGAATTTGTTCCTGATTTTCGTCGTCCGCGAGACGCAAAAAAACTCAATGCGGAGCAAGAGCGCGATCTAAAAACGATTCAATCTTGGGCAGAAGCCCAACGCGATAACGCACTTGATCTATACGATGAAATCGGGGAAGAGCCACCCGTCATTCCTACAAAGTTTTTTTCTTCTACGCGAAGGGATGCCGATGTTGCTGGACGCGACGCGAGAGAAATACTGCATTTCGATATTTCTGAGCAAACATCGCTAAAATCTTCCGAGCAAAATCACCTTCCAAATATTCTTCGCCGCAAGTTTGAGGGTGTCGGAATTCTGACATTCAGAAGGAATGAACTTAAGAAACTTTCGATTCGAGGGATCTGCATTTATGCAGATCCGCTCCCCGTAATCGTTTTCGGGTCAGAATCTCCTGCAGCACAATCATTTACGCTCGCCCATGAGCTGGCGCATGTTTCCCTCAAAGAGAGCGGCATCATCGGGCCAGTAAGAAAAAAATCGCCAGAAAACGAGAAATGGTGCGACAGGTTTGCGGCTTCATTTCTCATGCCGCGCGATATGGTTAGGACTATTGTTGGTCCGATGCCAAATCAGCCGGCCGATTCGATCGGTGATGATGATATTTCAAGGTATGCAAGCATATTCCGCGTCAGTAGACACGCGATGCTTATTCGTCTCGTTCATCTTGGCTATGTTAAGGAGGACTTCTATTGGAACAACAAGAAATCGAAATTCGACAAAGAAGAAGCCGACTACAAGCAGTTCGGAAGAGCAGAATACTATGGAACTCGATACAAGAATATCCTCGGCGATCTTTATACCGGCCTCGTACTCCAAGCATGGTCATCTGGGCGAATTACTAATCACACTGCCGCAGAATTTATGGGAATTAAAAACCTCACCCATCTTCATGACATTCGCGAGCACTTCGGGAAGACATGAAGAAATATGCCTTCGACACATCAGGGATTTCCAATCCTTTGGAGACGATGCCAGAGGATATACACGAATCAATGTGGAGGGGCTTTAAGGCAAAGTGTTTGGAGAGCGGCATTATTGCTGTAACCCAAGAAATCTATGACGAAATGGTGCATATTCCTGGTTCAGTCGGACAGTGCATTAAAGATCAAAAAGATAATATGCTGATGGATGTCGGTGGAGATTGGGATTGGGGAGCCTATATTACGCACACGAACAAGATGGAAGATAATCACCATGATTACATCTCTGAATATTGTGGCGGTTCCAAAAAGACCGTTGGTTTGAATGACATATCAATAATTGCTTTGGCGAAAGCACTTGGCCTTCCAGTAGTGAGCATGGAGGAGCAGGTAACAAGCGGAGCAAAGAAACGCCACATACCTGACGTCTGCAAACTAGAAGGCGTAGAACATCTAACGATTAGCCAGCTTCTGCGGAAAGAAGGACTGAAATTCTGATGAGAAATACGTTATTGACGCTCTCTGAAGCAATCAAAGCCGGTCGCTTGAATGAATTCATCGCTCAGGAAGAGGCGCGCGGGGTCGGCCCCGCTAATCAAAAAGAGGTACAGGCAGCCCTCTTGCTCTTGGCGACTACACCGACGCAATCAGGAGATCAAACATCGCGTTCACCATCCCGCGATGGTTCGACCGAAAAGTGAACTCTTTCAGATAGCGGTCCATATATTTTTCACTCACGTGGATATGCGTGCTGCGGATTGAGTTTTTGAACAGCCGCCAGAACGACTCGACGCTGTTGGTGTGGTGGTATTCACCGCGACGGTAATTGAATTTCCGCCATTGCTTCTTGCCGTGATTGACCGCCTTGTGATCGTAACCTGCGCTTTTGAGTAAATCGTAGATATTGGCTTCGTCAGTCGAGACAGCCGAGCCGGCCTTGATGTTTTCGTAAATGAACGGGCGAACTGACTCCATCCGAAGATTCGGGACGGACTTGGCTACGGTGCGACCGCCACGTTCGACAATGCCGAGCACAATCGTCTTGTTCTCGCCCTTGCCGGGCTTGCCGTGTGGGCGATAGCCGCCGATGAAGGCTTCGTCGATTTCTGCGTGGCCTTGCATTTCCTTGAAGGTGTCGGCCTTGGCCATCAGCACGCGGATTTGCTGGCCCATGCGCCAAGCGGTCTTATAGGTCACGCCAAGCGTCCGCTGTAGCTCTTTGCCGCTCACGCCATGGCGCGTCGTCACGAACAGATAGATCGCATAGAACCAAACTTGTAGCGGCGTACGGGTATCCTGAAAGACCGTCCCGGCTGTCGGGTACACGTGATCGCCACAGTGGGCGCAAGAGAACGCGCGCCGGTTCGCCAGCTTGTGAAACGTCCCCTCGACGCCGCAGGCCGCGCACACATACCGCAGCCCAAATCGGACCTCCATGATGTGGCCGAGACAGGCGTCATCATCGGGGAAACGGGCGAAAAACTCGCCTACCGTGAGCCGTCCAAGCTTTTGAAATTGCGTATCTTTTGACATGGCGAACCTCGATTGGTCGCCATACTAGAACATCTGCGTACGTGCGTCAAGGGGATAATCCCCGGGCCCCTTGGCAATGTTCCTGTTTTGTTCTAGTATCGAAGACCTTGAACGTACAGCGAACATCCTTGGGTTTTTCACAACCGATGAGCGAATCTGGCGCCCTAACCGTGGCGCGCAACCGCGCCGTTATCATGGAGGAACTCCGCCGCCTGATGCCCGGGGCGGAGGGATTACGCACAGCTCTGCCTCTCGGTCTTCCCACTGTTGATTCATGCCTGCCGCAAGGCGGTCTCGCCTGCGGTGCCCTGCACGAAATCGTGCCGGCTGGCGAACGCTGCACCGCCGCGGCTTTCGGCTTCATCGCGGCGCTACTCACGCGTCTGCCGCAGACGCGGCGGTTCGTCTTTGTCCTGCCGGCCTATGGGCAGCGCCACTATGGCCGGCTTTCCGGACACGGCTTGAGCGCGCTTGGCCTCGATCCCGCCCGCGTAATCCTGGTCGAGACCGCACACCGCACGCAAACCCTTTGGGCCATGGAAGAAGCGCTGCGATCGGGCGCGCCGGCCGCCGTCTCCGGCATCATCGACAAGCTCGACCTGAAACTGAGCCAGCGGCTGCATCTTGCCGCCGTGGATTGCGGTCTGCCGCTCCTGCTGATCCGGCCGGCGCACGATCTGGAATCGAGCGCGGCGGCGACACGCTGGCGTGTCGGCACCGCGGAAGCCGCGCGTGACCGCTTCGGCCTGATCACGCGCCCGAGGTGGCATCTGCACCTCGAACGGGTTCGCAACGGACGGCCAGGCGAATGGGTAGTGGAGTACAATCATGTCGCGCATCGTTTCAGTCTGGCTGCCACGCTGGCCGATCCTGCGCATGCTCGCGGCACAAGCCAAAAAGCCGACAGACAAGCCCATTGCGCCTGACGAACCGTTCGTCCTGACCGTTGCGGGAGCCGGCGGCCCGCGCATCGCCGCTCTCAACGGAGCCGCGGAAGCCGCGGGCCTCGCGCCCGGCGAACCCTTGGCCGATGCACGGGCGAAAGCGGAATTCTTGCAGGTGCGCGCCGTCGACACCGCGGCTGATGACGCGGCTTTGCATCGGCTTGCGCTATGGGCGACGCGCTACACGCCGACCGCCTCGCTCTATGATGAAGATAACGGCGCCGACGGATTTTTCCTCGATGTCGAAGGCGCCGCGCATCTGTTCGGCGGCGAGGCGCAGCTCATCGCCGATCTGGCCGGCCGGCTGCAAAAACTAGGCCTGCCCTCACGCCTCGCCGTTGCGTCAACACCGGGCGCCGCCTGGGCGCTGTCGCATTTTCATCCTTCGGCCTTGTTTGTTCTACCGACACGGCAGGAAGCCGAAGCGCTGACGCCGCTGCCGGTCAAGGCGCTCCGCCTCGCACCGGACACATGCGCGGCATTGCAGCGGCTCGGCTTCAAAACCGTGGGCTCCCTGCTCGACAAACCGCGCGCGCCGTTTGCCGCACGATTTCGGGCAGAACTGCTGCGCCGTATCGACCAGGCCCTCGATCGCGTCGACGAACCGCTTGTGCCCGTGGTCGCACCGCCGGTCTATCACTGCCTGCGATATCTGCTCGAACCGGTCGGCACGCAGGACGCCATCGTCGTCCTAGCCCGCCGCCTGATGCAGACGCTGGTCCATGTGTTGACGCGCGACGACGCCGGCGCCCGCGCGTTGCGACTTTCACTCTACAATGTCGATGGCGCGGTTGCGACAATCGACATCGCGCTGACGATGCCGACGCGCGACACAGCCCATGCGGCGCGGCTCATTGCACTTAAACTCGAAGCGCTTGCGACGATGCAGGACACGGGATTTGGCTTCGAAGCGGTCGGGCTCGCCGTGACGCGCGCCGAACGCATGATGGCGCAACAAACCGAATTCACCGCTGCCGCCGAAGATGGCGACCGCACGGAACGCTGTGCGGCGTTGATCGATGCGCTACGCCAACGCCTCGGCGAGGCGAGCGTGCGGCGCTTTGAGCCCGTCGCCAGTCATATTCCGGAACGCGCGGAACTCCTGTCACCTGCCGCCGCCGAAACCACAGCATGGCCGGCAACGGAGGAAAAAACGCGCCCGCTCCTGCTTTTGCCTCGGGCCGAGCCAGCCGAGGTTACCGCATTGGTTCCCGAAGGGCCGCCACGGCGTTTTTGCTGGCGCGGCGCGACCTATGAGGTGACAGGCGCACAGGGTCCGGAACGCATCGGAGCCGAATGGTGGCGCGAGCCCTATCGTGCTCATGCCTGCGCAAGCGAACGGCAACCGGCGCTGACGCGCGATTACTTTCTCGTCGAGGACGCAAGCGGCCGCCGTTTCTGGTTGTTCCGCGAAGGGCTTTACGGCCGCGAGACCGCAGCGGCACGCTGGTTCGTACACGGACTGTTTGCGTGAGTGTCTTCAAATGAGAAGCAGAATGAACGCCTACGCCGAACTTGCCGTGACCACGAATTTTTCCTTCCTGCGCGGAGCCGCGCATCCGGAAGAATTGGTCGCCACGGCCGACGAACTCGGCCTTGCCGCTATCGGCATCGCCGACCGCAATTCCTTTGCCGGCGTAGTGCGCGCTTATAGCGAGGCCCGCACGCGAAAGATCAAGCTTGTGGTCGGCGTGCGGCTTTCGACCGTCGATGGTTTCGAGCTGCTCGCCTACCCGATCGACCGCGCCGCCTACGGCCGCCTCTGCCGCCTGCTCTCGGCCGGCAATCTGAAAGCCAAAAAAGGCGAGTGCCATCTCACCTTCGAGGAAATTCTCGCTGCCAGCGCCGGGCAGATGCTGATTGCCCTGCCGCCGTCCGCTCGTCTCCGCGAAAGCGAGGACCCAGCATTGGATTCCCGCTTTCGCGGGAATGAGCGGAAAATAAACGACTTCAGCAAGCGCCTTTCCACTTTAGCTCGTGCCGCGCCTGGCCGCACGTTTCTGGCCGGCACCCATTATCATTGCGGCGATGAGGCGCGCCGGCTCAGACTGCTCGCCGAACTTGGGGAGCGTCTCAATGCGCCGCTGGTCGCGGTCAACGACGTGCTTTATCACGCGCCGGAACGCCGGCCGCTTGCGGATGTCGTCACCTGCATCCGAGAGAAATGCACAATCGCCGAAGCGGGCTTGCGGCTTGCCGTCAACGCCGAACGGCATCTCAAATCGCCCGCGGAGATGGCGCGGCTGTTCAAAGACTTTCCCGACGCCGTCGCCCGCACCCTCGACATCGCTGAAGCTTGCGGTTTCTCGCTTGACGAACTGCATTATGAATATCCCGACGAGCCCGTTCCGCCGGGCAAGACGGCGCAGCGGCATCTCGAAGATCTGACCTGGGCCGGCGCGCAGAAACGCTACCCGAAGCACAAATATCCGGAAGGCGTTCCAGATCACATCAAAGAGCGGCTTGGTGACGAGCTCGCGCTCATCGCCAAACTTGGCTACGCGCAGTATTTCCTGACGGTCCACGACATCGTGGCCTATGCACGCGAAGAAAAACAGATTCTTTGCCAGGGCCGCGGTTCGGCGGCCAACAGCGCAGTGTGCTTTTGCCTCGGCGTCACCGAGGTCGATCCTGACAAGACCCAACTCCTGTTCGCCCGCTTCATTTCCGAAAACCGCGGCGAGCCTCCCGATATCGACGTCGATTTCGAGCACGAGCGGCGCGAGGAGGTGATCCAGTACATCTATAAGCGCTACGGCCGCCATCGCGCCGCGATCTGCTCGACCGTGGTGCATTACCGCTCGCGCCGCGCCATCCGCGAGGTCGGCAAGGTTTTGGGGCTGACGGAGGACATAACCGCAGCCCTTGCCAAGACCGTGTGGGGCTATGGCGACGGCTTGCCCGACGACCACGTCCGTCAGGCCGGCCTCGATCCGGCCAATCCAGCGATCCGTCAGGCGATTGCGTTGACCGACGAACTGATCGGCTTCCCGCGCCACCTGTCGCAACATGTCGGCGGCTTCGTGCTGACGCGCGGACCGCTCGACGAAACGGTGCCGATCGGCAATGCCGCCATGGCCGAGCGCACCTTCATCGAGTGGGACAAGGACGACATCGACACGCTCAGCCTGATGAAGGTCGACGTGCTGGCACTCGGCATGTTGAGCTGCCTGCGCCGCTGCCTCGATCTTTTGCGCGCTCATCACGGCAAAGATTTTTCGCTCGCCACGCTGCCGCAGGACGACGCGGCAGTCTACGCGATGCTGTCGCGCGCCGATTCTATCGGCGTGTTCCAGGTCGAGAGCCGGGCGCAGATGTCAATGCTGCCGCGGTTAAAACCGAGCCGCTTCTACGATCTGGTCATCGAGGTCGCGATCGTACGGCCGGGACCGATCCAGGGCGACATGGTGCATCCGTACCTGCGCCGCCGCGACGGCCTCGATCCGGAGCATTACCCCTCTCCTGCCCCGGAACACGGACCGAAGAATGAATTGGAGAACGTCCTCAAACGAACCCTCGGCGTACCGCTGTTCCAGGAACAGGCGATGCAGATCGCGATCACGGCGGCGAAATTCACCCCCGACGAGGCCGACGGGTTGCGCCGCGCCATGGCGACCTTCCGTCATACCGGCAAGGTCCATCTGTTCCGCGACAAGTTCATCGGTGGCATGACCGCGCGTGGCTATGATCGCGAATTTGCCGAGCATTGCTTCGGCCAGATCGAAGGTTTTGGCGAATACGGTTTCCCGGAGAGCCACGCAGCGAGTTTCGCACTGCTGGTTTACGCGTCGGCCTTCATCAAATGCCATTATCCGGATGTGTTCTGCGCCGCCATTCTCAACAGCCAGCCGATGGGGTTTTATCAGCCGGCACAGCTCGTGCGCGACGCACGCGCGCACGGCGTCGAAATCCGCGAAGCCGACGTCAATTTCAGTGCATGGGATTCCACGCTCGAGACAAATTCAAACAACCGACACGCTGTCCGCCTTGGCTTCCGCCTTATCCAAGGCTTGAACGAAGACGAACTGAACAATCTCATTGCCGCACGCGGCAACGGCTTTGCGTCGATCGAACGGCTCGCCGTAACAACCGGCGTCTCGCGCTTCACCGTCGAACGGCTGGCCGAGGCGGATGCGTTCCGCTCATTGGGCCTCGACCGCCGCGCTGCATTGTGGGCGGCGCGGCGGCTTGACGTGATCGGTGCGCGCGCGACGCGGCGGACGGCTGCCCACACGCTTCCTTCTTCCGCAAGCGGGGGAGGATTGGGAAGGGGAAATGACGCACTCCCACTGCTCGCTCCGCATCTGGGTGATGAGCTTTTTCCGGAACAAGCCGTCGCATTACCCGCCATGGCGCTGTCCGAACACGTCGTCGAAGATTACGTGGCGACTGGGCTGTCTTTGAAAGCGCATCCGGTGCGGTTTTTCCGCGATTGTCTCACGGCGCTCGGTGCCGTTCGCAATTCGGACCTCAAGAACGACGCACTCTCTCAGGATTCGAAACTCACTGTCGCCGGCCTGGTGCTGGTGCGACAACGGCCGGGAACGTCGAAGGGCGTCGTCTTCATGACGCTCGAAGATGAGACCGACATCGCCAATATCATCGTCTGGCCGAAAGTTTTTGCAAAAAACCGCCGCACGGTGATGACGGCGCGTTTTCTCGCCGTGCGCGGCAAGCTGCAGCGTGCGGGCCTGGTGATTCACGTGGTCGCCGAAAGCTTCGTCGACCTCTCCGCGCAACTCCCGTGGCTGCGCGAGGGCGGCGATCTGTTTTCGCCGAAATTGTCCGGCGGCCCGTTGCCGGCGGAGTCACCCCTGCCGCTGCGCAGCCGCGACTTTCATTGACCGCCCCCCGACCTAAGGAGGCTCACCCATGTGCGGCCGCGCCAAACTTCCCGACGACGTTTCCGAAATCAAACTCGACCTCAAAATCGATTTCGATGAGATCGACCATTACCGGCCGCGCTGGAACGTCGCACCGACCTCGCAGCTCCCCGTCGTGGTCTCCACAAAAGGCAAGCGCGTTCTGACCACGATGCGCTGGGGGCTCGTGCCATCCTGGGCGAAGGACATCAAAACCGTCCCTGCGACTTTCAATGCCCGCGCCGAAGGCATCGAAACACGCCTCGCCTTCCGCGGCGCCTGGAGGGCTCGCCGCCGCTGCCTGGTCGTCGCCGATGGCTATTACGAGTGGCGCGTCGCGGATAAACAACCTTTCGCCGTGGCACTCGGCAATCGCGGACCGATGACCTTTGCCGGCCTGTGGGACCTCTGGTGTTACCCCACGGCTCCCGAAGCCAAACCGCTGAAATCCTTCACGATCATCACGACGCCGGCCAATATGCTGCTCCATTCCTTGCACGACCGGATGCCCGCCTTGATTGCGCCGGACAACTGGGCCGCGTGGCTCGGCGAAACTGAGGCGACTGAGCCCGAATTGAAGGCGCTGCTCAAACCTTATCCCGACAAGGCGATGGCGTTTTGGCCAGTCGATCGAAAAGTAGGCAACGTCAAGAACGACAGCCCGGACTTATTCTCTCCACTTTGCGAATTGCCCCTTATCAGCGGGGTTAATGGAAAAACCTTCTGACCGCAGCAGCCACCTCGGTTAAAACGTCACATGACAGTTGCATGGCCGATCGCTCGCCTATATCGTCCAGTACCTGCGGAATGCAGGGTTCCTCGCAATGCGCGCTCGTCGCGATCGGGGAAACCGGTTTGGCCCGCGACACCGCGTCGCCGCGGAAACGATTGGCAAGTGAGATAATTGCAAATCGTAGATGTGGGCAAAGACCTTCAACACTAACGGCCCCGAAGACGGCCGGGAGGAAATTGTGCAACCTTCCACCAGCCTTCTCCGCGACCTCGTGCGCAAGAAGGATTTTTATGCCGGCGGACTGATGCTTCTCGTCGGCATCGGCATCGCCCTCAAAGGTTCGACCTATCGGCTCGGCAGTCTCATGCATATGGGGCCCGGATTCATGCCGACGGCCCTCGGCATCTTGCTCATGCTCCTGGGCATTGCCATCGGCGCCTCGGCGCTGGCGGCCGCCGGAGCAGGCGGCGAGGAGGAGAGCCAAAGCATCCTGCCCGACAACCCGCAATGGTGGGCTTGGTTCTGCATCCTGATGAGCCCGGTGCTGTTCATCTTTTTCGGGCGGTACTTCGGCATGGCTCCAGGAACCTTCGCGTGCGTGTTCATCGCCGCACTCGGCGACCGCACCGCAACCTGGAAGGCCACATTCATTCTATCGACCGTGGTGACTGTGTTCGGCGTCGGGCTTTTCTCCTACTTCCTGCAAGTGCCGATGCCAATCTTCACTTGGGGGGGCGGCCTGTGATAGATACTGCGATCACCGACCTTTTGTACGGCTTCACTGTCGCGCTTGAGCCGCACAATTTGATGTGGTGCTTCGTCGGCGTGCTGGTCGGCAACATGGTGGGCGTGCTGCCCGGCATGGGCCCGCTGGCGACCATCTCGATTCTGTTGCCGCTGACATTCGGCATGAAGGCGGTGCCGGCCATCCTGATGCTGGCTGGCATCCTTTACGGTGGCCAATACGGCGGCGCCATCTGTTCGATTCTGCTCAATTTGCCGTGTCATCCACCGCACGCGGTGACATGTCTCGACGGCTATCCAATGACCAAGCAGGGACGCGGGGGGGTCGCCCTCGGCGTCACTGTGATTGCTTCGTTCATCGGGGCGTCGTGGGGTATCACCGAGATGATATTCCTGTCGCCGCTGCTGGTGCGGGCAGCGCTGCAATTCGGGCCGGCCGAAGTCTGCTCGCTGATGCTGCTGGGCCTGTTGGCGGGATCGACGCTCGCGCGTGGCTCGCCGCTCAAGGGCGTGTGTATGACGGTGCTTGGCTTGTTCCTAGGCTCGGTCGGCACCGACCTGGAGACCGGCTCGGAACGCTTCACATTCGGGATGACCGAACTTGACGACGGTGTCGAACTGATTGCGCTCGCGCTTGGCTTGTTCGGCGTCGCCGAGTTCATGAGCAGCGTCAATCAGATGTCACCCATTAATATGGCCTACACGAACGTCCGCTTCCGGGACATGCGGCCGACCCTGGCCGATTTGAAACGGTCGTTCTTTCCGATGTGTCGGGGCACGATCATAGGCAGCCTTTGTTCCCTCATTCCCGGCACGGGCCCAACTATTGCGTCGTTCGTCGCCTACGCCGCGGAGAAGAAGGTATCGAGGACGCCGGAGAAATTCGGCACAGGCATGATTGAGGGTGTGGTTTGCCCCGAGACCGCGACGCACTCGTCGATTCAGGGCGACTTCATCCCCACCATGAGCTTAGGCATCCCCGGCGACGCCGTCATGGCGCTCTTGCTCGGCGCGCTGATGATTCAGGGCATCGTGCCGGGTCCGCAGCTGATCTCGCAGCACCCGGACATCTTCTGGGGCTTGGTGGCGAGTTTCTGGATCGGCAACATCATTCTCGTCATCTTGAACGTGCCGCTGATCGGCATCTGGTGCAAGATGCTGGCGATCCCATATCGCTTCCTCTACCCGAGCGCGATGTTCTTCGTCTGCATCGGCGTCTATGCCGCCAACAACGACTTCTTCCAGGTCGGCGAGGTCGTGGTGCTCGGCATGCTGGGCTATATCCTGCTGCGTCTCGGCTTCCATCCGGCGCCGGTCGTTCTGGGATTCGTGCTCGGGCCGCGCTTCGAAGAGAACTTCCGCCGCGCCATGTTGATCGCGCGCGGCGATATAACGGTCTTCGTCACGCGTCCGATTAGCGCCGTGTTCGTCGGGATGTGCGTCCTTCTGCTCGCGTCGCAGCTTTATTTCCGCCTGAAAGGTCCAAAGATCAAACCCGTCGTAGGCGCGGGCGAAGGCTCACCACCCATCTCGCCGCAAATGGCGCCGCAGCGGATCCCGGTCACTCCGGCCGAATAAATCTTCGCTCCGGCCAGATAACCCTCTGAAAATCCCGAGCGCAGCCCTACGCTGCGCTCGGCGCGCTTTTACTCCCCAAGCCGCGCTCCAGAACGCGCGCCAGCCGGTCGGAGAACGAGCGCGCATCGGCCGGGCGTTCGCCGTCCAGTACCCTCGCCTCGTCGAATAGAAGATGCGCCGCATCCTCCTTGAAGGCGCGTTCGTTTTCGCCGAGCGCCGCGAGCGCGGTGACCAGCGCATGACGCGGATTGACTTCGAGGATCGGCTTCGCCGCCGTGGACAGCCGCCCGGCGCTGGCAAGAATTTTTTCCAGCGCGCGGTCGGGGCCGCTGTCCGGCGCGACCAGACACACGGCGCTCTCGGTCAGACGGTCCGACACGCGGACGTCGGACACCGCATCGCCCAACGTCGATTTTAGAAATGCGACAAAGATTTTGACCGCGGGCGCCGCTTCGGCTTGCCCGTCGTCCTTGGCGTCGGTGCGCGCGATCGACGCCAGATCGGCCGCACCCTGCGTCACCGACTTGAATGGCTTGCCGTCAAACGACACCCCGGGCATCACCCAGAACGTGTCGACCGGATCGGGCAACAGCAGCACTTCGACGCCGCGGACGCGGAAGCCTTCGAGCTGCGGCGACGACTTGAGCCGTTCCAAGTCATCGCCGGCAAGATAGTAGATCGCGGTTTGATTGGGCTTGAGAGCGCCGACATACTCTTTCAGGCTGCGCCACCCATCGCCCGACGCCGTGGTCTTGAAACGCGCCAGCGCCAGCAACGCGTCGCGGCGCTCCAAATCTTCGTAGATGCCCTCTTTAAGGACCGCGCCGAACGCTTCCCATATTTTGAGATAGGCAACCGGCTCCTTCTCGGCGAGGCGTTCGAGCTCCGACAGCACACGGCTGGTCGCGCCCTTTCTGATGGCGGCGAGCAGCGGGCTTTCCTGAATCTTCTCGCGCGAAACATTGAGCGGCAAGTCGGCGCTGTCGACCAGCCCGCGCACAAAGCGCAAATAGCGCGGCAGAATGTCGGCATCGTCGGTGATGAAGACGCGCTTGACGTAAAGCTTGATGCGGCCCTTGCGATCGGGATCGAACAGGTCGAACGGCCGCGAGCCCGGCACAAAAAGCAGCGTGGTGTAATCCTGACGGCCCTCAGCGCGGAAATGCACCGTCAGTGCCGGATCGTCGAACTGACCGGCAACGCTGCGATAAAAGTCTGTGTAATCCCCCGTCGCGATCTCGGCTTTCGGCTTCGTCCATAAGGCTGCGCCGTCAGTGATCTCGGCTGGCGCAGTGTCGGGCTTGTCGACGATCGAGATCGGCACCGGCACATGGCCGGATTGCGCCTTGACCAGACGTTCGAGCGTGTGCCGCTCCGTATAGGTCTTGGCGTCGTCGCTGAGGTGCAGAATGACGCGGGTGCCGCGCGGCATCGCATCGGCCGGCACCGGCGTGACCGAAAATGTCCCCTGCCCGTCCGACGACCACAGCCAGCATGCATCCGCTCCGGCTCGGTGCGACAGCACGTCGACTCGATTGGCCACCATGAAGGCCGAATAGAATCCGACGCCAAAGCGGCCAATCAGCGCGTTGTCCTCACTGGTCGTATCGCCGCCGCCGGCGGCTGCCATGCGGTCGAGAAATGACTTGGTGCCGGAGCGCGCGATGGTCCCCAACGCCTCGACCATATCCTCACGCGACATGCCGATGCCGTTATCCTCGACCGTCAGCAGCTTCTTGTCGGCGTCCACGAGCAGCGTAATGCGCGGCTTGGCATCCTCGCCCAGCAAGGCGGGGTCGGCGATCGCCTCATAGCGCAGCCGCTCACACGCATCGGCCGCATTGGCGATCAGCTCGCGTAGGAAGACCGACTTGTCGGAATAGACCGAGTGCACCATCAGCTGCAGCAGCTTGGCGACATCGGCCTCGAACGGGCGGCTTTCGGCTCGGCTTTCCTCAGTCATCGTCATGGCGGCTCCCGGGCGCGGACTTGTTGGTGTGCAAATGGAGGCAGACGGCCGCCGATTCAAGATTTGCGGCGCAGCGTCAGCGCGGGCCAGCGCCTGCCAGCCCCTACACCGGCACTCGCACGATGGCGCGCAGGCCGCCAAGCGGCGAATCGCCCAACGCGATGTCGCCGCCATGCGAGCGGGCGATGTCGCGGGCAATGGCGAGTCCCAGGCCTGTACCGCCCTCGTCCTGGTTGCGCGCGTCGTCGAGCCGCAGGAACGGCTTGAACACCTCTTCGCGCAGCTTGACCGGAATACCCGGCCCATCATCGTCGACCGACACGGTCAGCCAGCGGTGGTCGCGGTGCGCCGTGATTGCGACATTCGAGGCAAAGCGGGCGGCGTTGGAAACCAGATTACCGACACAGCGCTTGAAGGCCGCTGGCCGCACGGTGACCTCGGGTCGGCCGGTAAAGGCAATATTGACGCGATGCCCGTTGCGCTCCATGTCGGCTTTCAGCTCGTCGAGAAGCCCAGCCATGTCGGTCGGCGCCGATTGCTCGCCGGAGTCGCCGCGCGCGAACGACAGGTAGGCCTCGAGCATGCCCGCCATCTCGTCCACGTCCTTCTTGATCGCGTCGATCTCCTGGCTGTTGCCAAGCAGCGCCAATTCCAGCTTGAAGCGCGTCAGCACCGTGCGCAGGTCGTGAGACACACCGGCCAGCATCGTCGTGCGCTGCTCGATCGCCCGCTCGACGCGCCCCTTCATTTCCAGGAACGCCGCGGCGGCCCGGCGTACCTCGCGGGCGCCGCGCGGCCGGAAATTCGGCGCCTCACGGCCCTTGCCGAACGCCTCGGCGGCGTCGGCCAGCCGCACGATCGGCCGGATCTGATTGCGCAAGAACAGAATGGCGACAGTCAACACCACAAGCGACGTTGCCACCATCCAGGCCAAAAAGATCCACGAATTGGGATCGTAGACATCGGCACGCCGGGCAAAGACGCGCATGACAGTATCGTCGAGTTTGATGCGGATTTCGACAATTGAGGATCGACCGACCGTGTCGATCCAGAACGGCAGACCGATTTGTTTGCGGATCTGATCCGACAGCGCCTCGTCGAGCTGAGAGAAGAACGGCTTCGGACCCGGCGGCGGCAATTGCGTGCCGGGCAGAAAATCGACCACGAGGCCCAGACGGTCTTGCGCGATGCGGCGAAGCTGCGCGCGGTCGGCGCCCTGGGGATAGGTGCGGTAGACATCGATCAGCGTCGCGATCTCCTGGGTAACCGCCGAAGCCAGATATTTCGTCACCAGATCCCAGTGCCGCCCCAAGAACATGAAGGCGACCACCGACTGCACGATCACCATCGGCAGAATGATGATGAGCAGCGAGCGGGCATAAAGTCCGGTCGGCGTCAGCGCCTTAAGCCTGCGGGTGAAGCGGACCCAGGGCTCCGCAATCGGACCGGCGACAAACGCCAGCCCGCGCCGCAATCCACCGGCAGCGCCCGCCAGATAGCCGGCGGCACTGCGCAGGCGGCCGATGCCCTGGTCGAAGCTGGTCATGACGCTCACGCCACCGGCACGAGCCGGTAGCCCACGCCGCGCACAGTCTGCACGATGAGGGGATTGGCCGGATCGGTCTCGATCTTGCGGCGCAGCCGATTGACCTGCACATCCACGGTGCGCTCGCTCACCGCTTCGCCGTTACCGGCAAGCGCCTGGCGCGGCACGGTTTCGCCGACGCTGCCGGCGAGGACGCGCAGCATCTCGCATTCACGCTCGGTCAGTCGGATTGCCTCGTCGCCGCGGCGCAGCTCTCCGGTCGCGAAGTGAAAGACGAACGGCCCGAACCGCACCGATTGGGCCGGAGTGGTGCGTGGCGGTTGCGCCCGCTTGAGAATGTTACCAACGCGCAGCGACAATTCGCGCGGCTCGAACGGTTTCGCCAGATAATCGTCCGCGCCGATTTCGAGCCCCATGATCCGGCTTTCCTTTTCATCGCGCGCGGTGAGCATCAGGATCGGCACCGTCGAGCTGGTGCGCAGCGAACGGGCGAAATCAAAACCGTTCTCGCCGGGCATCATGACGTCGAGAATGAGCAGATCGAAGCGCAGCCCCAGAAGCTTGGCGCGCGCTTCGGACGCTGTCTCCGCTGTCGAGACGCGATAGCCTTCGGTCACAAGAAAGCGCGACAATAGAGCGCGAATGCGGCGATCGTCATCGACGACGAGCAGGTGCGGCGCGTCGTCGGCGGGCTTGGCCGGCGCCGCCGCGGTCATTGACCGCCGTCTCGACGATGCAGCCTGGCGTGGTCTGATTGCCCGATCATGCGCAGCACACGTTCGCGATGTTCGGCGTCGATCATGCCGGCAAGAAAACGCCGCGCCCCCTCACGCCCGCCAACGCCGAGTTCCGCGAGAACGCTGGAAATGCGCGCCGTCTGCAGACCGGCAAGCTGCATGGCCAAATCCTCGCCGACCGGCGTAACATAAAGCAGCCGCTGACGGCGGTCATTGGCGCCTTCGCGCTGCGCGACGTAGCCCTCATCAATGAGCTGCTTGAGCACGCGGCCCAGCGACTGTTTGGTGATCCGCAGCACATCGAGCAGTTCGGCGACCTTCATGCCGGGATTGCGGTTGACGAAATGCAGCACGCGGTGGTGCGCTCGCCCGAAGCCGAGCTTGGCCAGCACTTCGTCAGCATCACCGACGAAATCGCGGTACGCGAAGAACAGGAGCTCGATGAGGTCCCAGCAGGGCTCAGCATCCGGCGCAGCACGCTCGGCAGCCGCCGCGGCGCGAGATTTGGCTGAGGTGGTGACTCCGAAGTCCGCCATTATGTCAGTACTATTGACATATTTTGGGTTGGTTGTTAAGACAGGGACGCGTTATCACGATGGCAACTCGCCCGCCCAACCCGGCAACCCCTGCTCGCACGGGCGGTTGAGACCATACCGGGAGTCCCGGCTCGACGCAAAAGCGGCCCGACCTTGGCATCCCGCGCGCTTGGGTTCCTGGGGTGGCGCAAAGATCGGGCGGCTCCGCGAGGGAGAAATGCCATGGCCGTGCCTTTTGACCAACGTTCCGATGTCATCTGGTTCGATGGCAGGCTCATCACAACCGCGGACTGCAAGATCAGCGTGCTGACGCACGGTTTGCACTATGCGAGCTGCGTGTTCGAGGGCGAACGCGCCTATGGCGGCGAGATTTTTGAGGGAACCGCCCACACCGAACGGCTCAAGCGCTCGGCTAAAGTACTCGATTTCGAGATTCCCTATAGCGTCGCCGAGATCGACGCTGCCAAACGACTCGTTCTGGAAAAAAATAACCAGAAGGAGGCCTATGTGCGGCCGATCGCTTGGCGCGGCTCGGAGGCTTTGGGTGTTTCGGCGCAGGCCAACAAGATCCATCTCGCCATCGCCACCTGGGAATGGCCGAGCTATTTCGACCCGGCGCAGCGGCTCAAGGGCATCCGCCTCGACCTCGCCGAGTACCGGCGGCCCGATCCCAGGACCGCGCCATGCCTCGCGAAGGCGGCGGGCCTCTACATGATCTGCACGATCTCCAAGCACCGCGCCGAGCAGCGTGGCTATGCCGACGCCATGATGCTCGACTGGCAGGGCCGGGTCGCCGAATGCACCGGCGCCAACATCTTCTTCATAAAAGATGGCAAGATCCACACCCCGATCGCCGACTGCTTTCTCGCCGGTATCACGCGAGCGACCGCAATGGCGATTGCGCGCCGGCACAATATCGAGATCATCGAACGCCGCATCATGCCGGAAGAACTTAGCGGCTTCTCGGAATGCTTCATCACCGGCACCGCGGCCGAAATCACCGCCGTGTCCGAAATCGCTGAGTTGAAATTCACCCCAAGCCGCATCACGCAGACGCTGATGAACGATTATACGGCGGAGGTGAAGCCCAAAGGCAACGCGAAGGGCAACGCCGCGGCCGCCTGACGCGCGCGATGCGGCGCAACGGCGGTGCGCAACCTCGCTCCCACCGCGCTCGCTGCCCTGCTCGCGCTCACGCTATCCACAGTGGCGCGCGCCGATCCGTTCGAGACCGCGTTGAACGCGTTCAACGCCGCCGATTATGCGACGGCATTCTCGATCTGGTGGCCATTGGCACGCGACGGTGACCCGAAATCGGAAGCCTCGCTGGGATTCATGTATTATTCCGGCAAGGGCGTGCGGCGTGACGATCAGCGCGCGCTATTCTGGTTTGGCCGCGCGGCAGACGCCGGTCAGCCCACCGCACAATTTTACCTCGGAATGGAATATTTCTATGGACGCGGCGTGCCCCGCGATCTCGCGCAAGCCTATTCCTGGTGCGATATCGCACTGACCAACGGCTATTCCGAGAGTCTATCCTGCCGCGACACAGTGGCGCGGCAAATGTCGCCCGACGACCGGCGCCGAGCCGCGCAATTGACGGTCGAATTTTTCCGCACCCACGAATTCCGCAATTAAACGCCGTTAAAAGAAATAGATTCTTCCGATCGGAGGATCGCGCTTCCGGATCATGCTTGCCCACCCCGCAATCGCCGGGGCCGCAGCCCCGCGCCGACAGAGATATCGCGTCAGCTCAGGAAAGATATTCCGGTACTGCGCGGCGCAGTTTGGAATCCCGACAATCTGTCTTGAATCCGGTTCCGTTTTGGCGCACTCTTAACGATAGTTTTCTCTGAATCCTCGCCACATCAGCCCGCGATACGGGTAGCCGGCCCCAAACGCCA
Source organism: Xanthobacteraceae bacterium (assembly GCA_049300295.1). Taxonomy (GTDB): domain Bacteria; phylum Pseudomonadota; class Alphaproteobacteria; order Rhizobiales; family Xanthobacteraceae; genus BOG-931. Next base: position 4,387 of record JBAQJL010000129.1, on the reverse strand, counting down.
GCTGGATGCAAGGCGAGATCGGGGAAACGTCAAGGGAGGAAGGCAATGGCAGAAGATTGCCGGAGTGCGCATAGCGGCGACGCGCATGCGCTCCACGATCATCCCGCAGCGAGCGATGGCCCGTTGTCGGAGATCGTACGGATCAAGGCGTCGCGCAGAAGCTTCATCAAAGGTGTTATCGCCTCGGGCGCGACGCTCGGTGCGACCGGTTATCTGTTCCGCGCCAGTTCGGCGCAGGCCAAGAGCGTGGGCGCCGTCGAAAGGCTGATCAGCCTGAACGTGAACGGGCAGACGCGGCGCGTCGATGTGCTGCCGTACGAAACGCTGGCCAACACGCTGCGCTATAAGCTTGGACTTACAGGCACCAAGTTGTCGTGCGACCGCGGCGAGTGCGGTGCATGCACGGTGATCGCCGACGGCACCACGATCTATTCCTGCACGACACTCACACACGCCGTAGCCGGAAAGAAGATTACGACGATCGAAGGCGTTGCCAAGGGCGGTGAACTGCACCCCGTCCAGAAGGCCTTCATCGCGGAAATCGGTCCGCAGTGCGGTTTCTGCACGCCGGGCCAGGTGATGTCCGCAGTCGCGTTGCTGCAGGTTAATCCTCACCCGACGATCGAAGAGGCGCGCCGAGCCATGTCCGGCAATCTGTGCCGGTGCGGTTCCTATAATCAGTATCTCGCTGGTGTGATGCGCGCGGCGAAGGGCGACTTCGCGTCGACGGGAGGCTCCAATGGCTGATTACAGACTTGTAGGCAAAAACTTCACCCCGCCGGATATGATCGCCAAAGTCACCGGCACCGCCAAGTATTCCGAGGACTTCCAAGCCGAAGGCATGCTGCATGCGAAGATGGTGCTATCGCCCATGCCGCATGCGCGCGTCCGCAACATCGACACCTCGGCCGCGCTGAAGATAAAGGGCGTCGTCGCCATCATCACGCCGGACGACGTGCCGCAGTTTCCGCCGCCGGTTGACCCGATCCTCTATCGCGAGCCGGTCTTTGCCGGCGCGCCGATCGCGGCGGTCGCGGCCGAATCGGAAGAGATCGCCGCAGCGGCCGTCGAGGCCATCAAGGTCGATCTGGAGCAACTCAATCACGTCGTCGATCCGCTCGATTCGCTCTATCCGGGCGGCGTCAACGCGTTCTCTGGCGGCAACGTCGCCAACGTCAAACTGCCGCTACAGACGGTGAAGTGGACCGCCAAGGACTTCGCAGGGTTCGACCAAGGCAACATGCCTTTGGGCAAGCCGTCGGAGGAATGGCACTACGGCGATCTCGATGCCGGCTTCGCCAAGGCCAAGGTCATCATCGAACGCAGCTTCCAAACCGCGGGTACATCGCACCACACGATGGAAACGCGCTCCAACATGGCCTACTGGCAGAATGGCAAATGCTACGTGCACGGCTCGATGCAGAGCCAATCGTTCGTGCTGCCGCAGATCGCGCGCATGCTCGGCGTCAAACCCGCCGACGTGGTCTTCATCGCCGAATATTGCGGTGGCGGCTTCGGCTCCAAAGGTAACGCCTATCCGCTGGTGGTGATCTCCGGCCACTTGTCGAAGAAGGCCAATGGCCGTCCCGTCATGCTCCGCGTTTCGCGCGAGGAGGAATACGCCAACGGGTCGGCCCGCGCCGGCTTCCAGGGCTGGGCCAAGATCGGCTTTGCCGAAAGCGGCCGCGTTACCGCCTTGGACATTTTCGTCGTCCAGGACAACGGCCCGAACATCGGCTTCTGGGATTTCCGCAATGCCGGTGAGACGGCGCAAGTTGTCTACCAGCCGGAAGCAATGCGCTGGCGCGGCACGGCGGTGCTGACCAACACGCCGCCGCGCGGCCCGCAACGCGGCCCGGGCGAAAACCAGACGGCCATGACGATCGAGCCGCTGCTCGACGAAGCCGCGCGCAAGCTCGGCGTCGATCGGCTGGAAATCCGCCGCATCAACGCGCCAGACAACGACGGCTTCGAAGGCGAAGACGCCAAGGGCAAGCTGACGAGTGCCTACCTGAAAGACGCACTCGTCAAGGGCGGCCAGTTGTTCGACTGGGAAGCGAAGAAGAAGCTTTCCGGTAAGCGCAACGGCAACAAAGTAATCGGTGTCGGCATCGGCAGCGCTTTCCATGCCGCCGGTTCGAACGGCTTCGATGGTCTCGTCCGCATCTTGCCGGACGGCAAACTCTACGTTCATAGCGGTGTTGGCAATCTCGGCACCTACTCGTACGCATCGACGTCGCGCGTGCCGGCCGAAGTGCTTGGCTACAAATGGGAGAACGTCGTCATCGTCCACGGTCGATCCGACAACCATCTGCCATGGATGATCGGCCAGTTCGGCTCGAACACCACCTACACCGCCTCGCGCGGCAACTACGTGGCGGCGGTCGATGCCAAGAGCAAGCTGCTTGAGATCGGCGCCACCGTCTTGGGCGGCGCTGCGACAGACTACGACCTCAAGGACGAAAGGGTCGTGCACAAGACCGACGCGTCGAAGTCGCTGAGCTTCGCCGACGCCGCCAAAAAGGCGATCGAACTCGGCGGCAAATATTCCGGTAAGGACTTGCCGCCGGACATCAACCCGCTGACCAAGGCTTCTGCCACGGCGCTGGCAGGCTCTGGCCTGATCGGCGTCGCCAAGGACAAGCTGCCGAAACGCGGGCTGGTGCCGGGGCTCGTCACCGGCTTCTGCATGATCGAACTCGACCGCGAAACCGGCCAGTTCGAGATCATGGAATATCTCGGCGTCGCCGATTGCGGCACCGTGCTCCATCCCGAGGGTCTGCAGACGCAGATGCTTGGCGGCAGCATGATGGGCTTCGGTCTCGCGACCACCGAGCGACTCGTCTACGATCACCAGCTTGGGCTGCCCGCCAACGTGCAGTTCGATCAGGCCAAGCCCAAGACCTATCTCGACATGCCGAAGAAGTTCAGTTGGTCGGCTGTCGACCGGCCCGACCGCGACAACCCCGTCGGCGTGAAGGGTATCGGCGAACCGATCATGGGGGCGGCGGCATCGGCGCTCATCAACGCCATCGCCGACGCGCTCGGCGGCACCTACTTCCACCGCACGCCGGTGGTCCGCGACATGATCGTCAACGCGCTTGCCGATCGGCCGCAATCTTACAAGCCGCTGCAAGCGAACACGATGTAACCGGGAGCCCTGCCATGATGATCAAAGATGTCATTCCGGGCTTCGAACTCTACAGGCCCGCCACCATCGCCGATGCAGTCGCATTGCTCGACGAGCACAAAGCCGACGTCTGGAAACTCGCCGGCGGCAACGACTCGCTGTCCTGGTTCAAGGACCGCATCAAGCGGCCCAAGGTCGTGATCGATCTCACCGGCATCACCGAGATGCACGGCGTCAAGGAAACGCCGGACGGCATCGAGATCGGCACGCTCACCAAGATCAGCGAAATCGAAAGAGACCCGCTCATCAACAAGAGCTACAAACTCTTGGCGGAAGCCGCGTCCAAGGTGGCGAGCCCGCAGATCCGCAATACCGGCACCATCGGCGGCAACGTCTCCCAGGACGCGCGCTGCTGGTATTACCGCTCGGGCCTGCCCTGCTATCGGGCCGGCGGCAACACCTGCTTCTCCGACACGCCGGAGGGGCAGAACCGCGAGCACGCCATCTTCGACGCCAACCGCTGCGTGGCGGTGTCGCAATCCGACATGGCGCCGACGATGATCGCGCTCGACGCCAAGATGGTGATCCACAATGCCAAGGGCGAACGCGTCGTGCCCGCCGAGGAATTCTTCGTCGGACCGAAGGTCGACATCCGGCGGCTGACGCAGCTGCAGCCTGAAGATCTCCTGGTGGCGATCCGCATCCCGAAGGAATGGGCCGGCGCACGGTTCTATTTCGAGAAGGTGACCGATCGCGCCACCTGGGACTTCGCCTTGGTCAACGTCGCGGCGGCGGTGAAAACCGACGCCGGTGGTACGGTGACCAGTTCGCGCATCGCGGTCGGCGGCGTGGCGGCGACGCCGCGGCGCTGCGGCGTCGCCGAGCAGACCATCAAGGGCCAGAAGGTCGATCAGAGTCTCGCGGAACTGGCCGGCAAGTCGGAAACGCGCGGTGCACATCCGCTCAACTACAATGCCTTTAAGATCCCGCTGATGGCGAACCTCGTGATGCGCGCTGTACGGGACGCGCAAGTCTGACGTTTTGCGCCTGACGTGTCAGTCCGGCCCGGGATCGCGGCGCACCGAATAAATTTCGGTCGGCCGCAGCCCGGGCTGGATGTTTCTCGGACCGTCAATCTGCTTCCAAATTGATCCGAACCGATCGGGTATCGTCCGGGAATGTGCGCGCCATTGAGCGGGCAGCACGGGAGTAACGCATGGCGGATTTCTCGGTCGGTATTGTCGGGCTCGATTCGTT
>JBAQJL010000128.1:0-12626 GCA_049300295.1 Xanthobacteraceae bacterium | reverse complement strand
ATGCGCAACAGCAACACCGGCGTGTTCGAGCTGTTCGACATCAATAACAACACCATCACGCCGATGACCACCCAGTTCGGCCAGGTCGGCCTGGAATGGTCGATCAGCGGCGTATCGGCCACTCCGGTGGGCGCGCCACCGACTACCCAGCTCACCCAGGCGATGGCGTCGTTCGCACCGAGCGCCGGCACGCTCGCCGCATCCTCTCCGCTCGAGCAGACGATGGCGCCGGCGGCAATCGGCACCGCCCTGCTTACAACCAACCACGCCTAGTGGCCCACTTACTGGAACAGCTTCTCAAAGATCTTCTGAGAGCTTTCGGTATAGCGGTTGAGATCGTCCGGGCTGACGAACAGTTCGGGTACACCAGCGCGCTGCGGTATGACCGAGGCGAGCCCTGCACGCGGCGACACGTCGGCGCGGACCGGGAAATAATCGGCGCCGGCGAGAATCTGCTGGCCCTCCTTGGACAGCACAAAATCCGCAAGCAGCATCGCCGCATATGGATGACGCACACCCTTAGGGATCACCATGGTGCCCGCGGTGCTCGGCACCGGGTCCATGAGCTGCGAGTCGACGGGCGCGCCTTTGGCTTTGCTGATCAGCGGATGATGAGCAAAGATATTCAGTGCGATCGGGAACTCGCCGGCAATGACGCGGTCGACCAGCGTGCGCGCGCTGCCCGAGCCGAAATTGATCATCTTCTGTTGCGCAAGCTTGTGGAGATAGGCATCGGCCTTCGCCTCGCCGCGCGCCAGCCGAACTGCGGTGATGAACAGCGGCGTGCCGCTCGCAGTGTTGACGCGCCAGGCAAGCTTGCCGCGCCAGCGCGGATCGAGCAGATCGTCGTAGCTTTTCGGCTGTGTTCCCGGCGGCACGAGCCGCGTGTTGTAAGCGGCGCTGAAATAGCTGATGCGTGTGTAGGTCCAGCGATTTTGCGGATCGCGGTAACGTCCGGGCAGCTCCGCGACCAGCGGCGTAAAATACGGCTGTGTCAGCCCGGCGCCGACGGCGAGATCGCCAACCCCGGTGCCCTCGGCGACATCGGCAACGACATTGTGGGCGCGCTCTTCGGCTCCGAGCTTATCGATGATCTCTTCAGTGTCGCCGCGCCAGAACGTCATTTTGATGAACGGATATTTTTTCATGAACGCGTCGGCCAGCGGCCGCAGCGCCTGATTGACGATCATCGCGGAATAGAACACCACCTGCCCTTCCTTACGCGCGCCATCGAGAATTGCCTTGTCGCGATCGGGGGCACGGCTGAGCAGGATGTTTTGTGCACGCGCAGTGCCGATGCCGGGCGATGCAAATGCAATTACAGCGGCAAATACGGCGAACCGGATGCGTGCCGCACCCGCCTGTGCACGGCGCTGGATTACTGGCCCGGTTTGCTTCACGTTCCGGCTTTCAACGGCTTAAATTTCGGCACCGCCACGCCTTCATCGTAGTCGTCGAATGTCACCTGCACCGGCATATCGCAGGCGACCTGCTGCGGCGGCACGCCCACAATGTTGGTGAGAAGCCGCGGTCCCTCGTCCAGTTCGACCAACGCCACCACGTACGGCACCTCCTTGGCAAAGGCGGGATGATAGACGCGATGGTAGGTAACGAAGCTGAAAACCTTGCCGCGGCCGGACACCGGCATCCAGGTGAAGTTCGATGCCAGACAATGCGGACAGCTTTGCGACGGCGGAAACCAGAATTGTCCGCAAGCGTCGCAGTGCTGAATCTCAAGGCGGTGCTCGCGCGCCGCCTTCCAGTAGGGCGCGGATTCCGGTGACGGACGCGGCGCGGGCTTTTTTGCGGTGCCGGGCATCAGGCGCGGCCCAAAATCAGCGTGGAGTGGCAGACCTGATTGCCGCCATGACCGGAAACGAGCGCGATATCGGCGCCGGCGACTTGGCGCTCCGTCGGATAGGTGTGGCGCATCTGGCGCGCGCCTTCGACAACCTGGAGCATGCCCTCGCAGTGCGATTCCGACAGTTGGCCGCCGGAGGTGTTGGTCGGCAGCCGCCCGCCCATGCGCAACGCGCCGGAAGCAACGAACGGGCCGCCCTCGCCTTTCTTGCAGAAGCCGTAGTCTTCAAGCTGCGTCAGCACCATGTAGGTGAAGCAATCATAGATCTGCGCCGTGCCGACATCGGCCGGCCCGACGCCCGCCATGCGGTACGCTGCTTCGCCGCTGTTCTTCGCCGCCGTGGTCACCATGTTGTCGTCGGCGAACCAGCCGCGCAGATTGTTGAAGCTGCCGAAGCCCTTGATCGGCACCGGCGGCTGGCACAGATCGCGCGCGCGTTCGCGGCTGGTGACGATGACGGCGCCGGCGGCGTCGCTGCGCAAGCTGCAATCCAGCAGTCCGAACGGCTCTACCACCGGCTCGGCTTCGTGGTACTGCGCCATCGTCAGCGGCTTCTTCATCTGCGCATCGGGATTGCGCAAGGCGTGTTCGCGGAACGCGACCGCAATGGCGCCGAACTGGTCGCGCCTGGTGCCGTAAAGGTGCATGTGCCGCGTCGCGCCGAAGGCGTGCGCGGCAACGGCGCCGAAAAACCCGTATTCGGGGCCGAACTCATGTGCAAGCTGGCTGTCGGGCCGCGTCTCATTGCGCAGATTGGCTTCCTTCGATGAGTGCGTGCGCGACCACGAATCGCGGCCGAAGCCGATGATCACCGTCGACGCCATGCCGGCCTTGATCGCCATGGTGGCGAGCGCCACGCCAAGAATCTGGCTGGCGCCGCCATTGTCGAGGGTGGTGGAGAAACGGGCGTTGATGCCGAGCCGCGCGCCGATCAGCTGATGATGCGCGTAGCTTTCGTCAGGACCGCGGCAGATGATGCCATCGATGTCGGTGACCTTGACGCCGGCATCGACGATGGCGTTGTGCATCGCCTCGACCAGAAGATCGAGACTCGATACGCCGGGCACCCGGCCCAACCGGCTGTTGCCGGCGCCGACGATGGCGCAAACATCGCGCAGTTCGCGTGATGGTTCGATCATGGTGCTCCTCGTCTCTGGCCGATGCTGCGGCTCTCTCGGTGTTATTTGACGATGCTGCGCAGGCGGCCGGCAACCTCCGGCGGCGCCGAATAGACCCGCTCGAGGAGCGCGTTGATTTCGACACCACTGACTGGATCGATGTGCGCTTTCTGCGTCTCGGCGTCCGCAAGAAATTTCTGATCCTTCATGGTGGCGTCGAACGCCGCGCGTAAAGCCGCGACCCGGTCGGCCGGCATTTTCGGTGGCAGCACGAATGGGCGGCCCATGACCTGCTCGGCGAACGCAATTTCGAACAATTGTTTGCCGGCGGGCGTCACCTCGACCTCAATGGCGGTCGGCACGCCGGGAAACCCCGGGTCGCGCTTCATGCCCATCAACATGATGACCTTATCGTCACCCTTCGCGATCCATGGCAGCACGCGCGCTCGGAACGGCGCCGACGAGCCGCCGGAAATATGGGCGTCGACTTCATTGCGCTCGAGTGCCAGAAGGCAGGCCTGCGAGCCCGCATAGCCGCTGATCGGCTTGAGCTTGGTGCCGAGCGTGACATTGAGGAGGCGCGAATACACCGTGGTCGGCGAATTATCCGCGGTCGAACTGACCGTGACCTGACGCGTTTTCAGATCGTCGATCGAGTGCAGCCCGGACTTGGCAGAAAGAATAAAGAGGCCGACCTCCTGCTCGGGCGAGCCGAGCCAGTGAAATTTCCGCGCGTCGAACTGGATGCCGGCGCTGTTGAAACCGTAGAAGCGCGCCAGCCCGGTGTTGCGCGACAGCCCGCCGATCACAGTGCCGTCCTGCGCCGCGACATTATAAAGATAGTTCGCCACCCGCAGCCCCTCGGCGCCGACCATGTTGGAGACGACGATATTCGGCTCGCCGGGAATGTGACGCGGCATGTGCTTGGCGAGAAGCCGCGCATACTGATCGTACCCGCCGCCCACCGACGCCGCGGTGTAGAGCGTGACCGTCTTGCCGCGATAAAAATCCGTCACCGATTCTGCGCGGGCGCTCGGCGCACCCAACATCGCGGCAAATCCCGCAAAGACCGCGGAGAATTGCCGCCTCGAGACGCGTACCTTGAGCCCCCTCATGCCCCGGCCTTCAACTCTGCCAGAATTTCTTCGGTATGCTCGCCGAGCTCCGGCGACGCCGAGCGGATCTCCGTTGGCGTCCCCGACATGCGCACGCCGTTGCGCACCAGCCCTACCGTACCGAGGCTGCGATGCGGCACGTCCTGGCGCAGGCCGAGGTGCTGGACCTGCGGATCGCTGAACACTTCGTCGAGCGTATTGAGCGGCGCGGCCGGCACGTCCGCGGCCTGCAGCTTGGCGAGCCACGTCGCGCGAATGTCAGTCGCGAAGATCTTGGTGAGTTCGTCGTTCAGAATGTCATAGTGGCGGCCGCGCGTTTCCTTGGTGGCAAAGCGCGGATCGGCGATCCACTCGGGCCGGCCCGCGACTTTGGCCAGCGCCTGCCAGAATTTCGTCGGCGTCGACAAGTGTATGACAAATGGTTTGCCGTCGGACCCGACGAACGCATAGACCTGCGCTTGATGGGTCCGCGTGGCGCGGCTGGGCACTTTGCCGTTCTCGAAAAAGCGCGCGGCGTTCTCGCCGCAGAACGACACCGTGGCTTCCAACAGCGAAGTGTCGACGCGCTGGCCCTTGCCGGTGCGGCCGCGCGCGATCAGCGCCGCCATGATGCCGTTGCACGCGGTGATGCCGGACAGATGGTCCGACAGCGAGATACCCATGGGCCGCGGATGCTGCAGATCGGTGAGAAGACTGAGCAACCCGCTCAGCGACTGACCGACGGTGTCGTAACCGGGGCGCGACGCATACGGCCCGTCGCTGCCAAAGCCGGTGATCGAGCACCACACCAAGCCGGAATTGTTGCGCGATACCTCGTCGTAACCGAGCCCGAGCCGTTCCATCGTGCCGATGCGAAAGTTCTCGATCAGCACATCGGCCGTGCGAATGAGCATCCGGGCGGCGGTCACCCCTTCGGCGCTCTTGAGGTCGAGCACGACGCTCTTCTTGTTACGATTGACCGAGCCGAAGGTCGGGCTGTACTCGACCCGACCCCAGCCGCGGAACGGATCGCCGCCGTCGGGCGACTCCACCTTGATCACCTCCGCGCCGAAATCGCCAAGCAGCATGCCGGCGTAAGGACCGGAGACATAATTGGCGAATTCAACCACGCGGATGCCGTCGAGCGCCGCAGTCATATGATCGCTGTGTCCCTCGATATGAAGGCGAACACTAACAGGGAAATCCGCGCGGACAACGGGGGTGTCGCGGGCGTCTACTCAGACGCCGATCGATGCGGCGGCCAGAGTGTCCATTTCCATATCGTCGTCGCGCACCGCCCCGATCAGCTCAGCCACCTGCTTGATGCCGCGCTCGTCACACCACGCCGCAAGATCCTCGATGATCGTGATCAGTGCGGTCGGATTGCGGAACGCCGCATAGCCGATGCCGACCGCGCTGGCGCCGGCGAGCATGTACTCGACCACATCCTCGGCCTTGGTCACGCCGCCGATGCCGATGATCGGGATTTTGACCGCCTTGGCGACCTGATAAACCATGCGCAGGATGATCGGCTTGAGCGCCGGCGACACCAAACCGCCGAACTTGTTGCCCAGCGCCGGCCGGAAATTATCGGTGCGGATTTTCAGCGACAGAAACGTGTTGGCGATGACCAAACAATCCGCACCGGCATCCTCGGCCGCTTTGGCGACCGAAACGATATCGCCGGCGTTGGGCGACAGTTTCACCCACAGCGGCTTGTCGGTCTTTGCGCGGATGGCCTTGATGCAGTCGCGCGTGTAACCCTCTTGCATGGCAAAATTGCCGCCGGTGGAGTTGCGCGTCGGGCAGGAAATATTCGCCTCGATCACATCGACATCGGGCACGCTCAACTCGTGGGCGAGCGCGGCAAAGTCCTCAATGCTTTCCGATGACACGCTGACGATCAGCGGCGGCTTGAACCTGGCGTATTCGGGCACGATGTGCTCGACGAAATATTCGATGCCTTTGCCGGGCAATCCGATCGACTGAATGATGCCGCCTTCGGTCTCTGCCATGCGTGGCGTCGGATTGCCGAGCCGCGGCTCGCGACAGATGGTCTTGGCGACAAGGCCGCCTAGCCGGTTGAGATCGATGACGTCGTTATATTCCCACGAGAACGCACCGGACGCGGGTGTCACCGGATTTTGCAGCGTGACGGAACCGATCCTGACCGAAAGATCTACCATGCCACCGCCTCCTGCATGTCGAATACAGGCCCATCGCGGCAGACGCGCCTGAGCACACGCTTGCCGTCAACCTCAAAGGTCCGCATGCAAACGTAACAGGCGCCGAACCCGCACACCATGATCTGCTCCATCGCGACCTCGCCGGGGATGTTGTGCTTCTTGCCGAGCCGCTGCATCAATTTGAGTAGTCGGTTGGAACCGCAGGTGAAGAAGGCGTCGGCTTTGTCATCGGTGATCAAACCCCCGATGATCCTATCGACATTCTCAACGGCGCTGCTGTTGTCTGAATCGAGCACCGTGATGGTACGCGCGCCGAGTTCATCGAACAGTTGTTGCGACATCAGCACGCCGGCGTTGCGCGCGCTTAAGATTGCAGTGACGCCGACGCCGTGATCCGCCGCAAGCTGCGCCAGCGGCGCAAGCGTGGCGAGACCGACGCCACGGCCGAGCACCACAATGTTCTTCCAATTCGGCTGCAGTTTGAATCCGCAACCAAGCGGGCCCGCAAGATTGAAATCGTCGCCGCGGCGAAGCATGGCGATGCCGCGCGTGCCGCGCCCCTCGACCTTGTAGAGGAATTCGACTTGGCCCTTTGGCCGATTGACGCGATAGACGCTCATCGGCCGGCGCATCCAGACTTCGGCGCCGTCGGGCGACGGGCAGAGCAGATGAAACATCTGCCCCGCATAGGCCTTCAGGGCATGCTCATGCACATCCAGGATCAGGTGCCGATATTCCTCATTGACCAAATCGTTGGAAACGACCGTGCCGATGAATTCGCCGACCAGCCGTTGCGGATAGTCGTCCTTGTCGCCGACACGTAGCGCCGAATTGGTGTATTTGCTTTTTGGCTCGGACGACATGGGCCGGGTTCTGCTCAAAATCGAATTTGGCCGAAAATTCAGCGGCGGCTGGGCGACGCCTCATAAGTAGGGTGGCGGAGCATTTGTGTCAATTTTGGCATGACCGAAAAAGCCGAACGTCGTCCCCAGAAAAGCAGCCCGTCCCACGCAACTCATCGACGATGGCGCCCGAACAAAAATGTCATATTTACCCTGCGATTCTGGTAACTTGGCGCAAAGATCGGGTCATCAGAGGCGTGGAACAGACGGGACTCGAACAGTACGGCTCTGTTTTCGCGGTACGGGATCCTGAGCGTGTTCGCGCCGTGTTGTTCCAAAAATGCTACAATGCGTTCCTGGTCGGCATCGTAGCCCTGCATCTCCCAATCGGAAGGCGGCGGCTCGCGGCAGACAACGAGCCCACCCCGCTCTGGTGTGAGATTGGCGTCCGTTGGCGTGAGCCACAAATTCAAGCTGATCACCGCGTCATCCGCATGGACGTCGACGGCGGAACTTCCTTCGAGTCCTTTGAAGACCCAGGCTTGCGACAGCGGATGTTGCGCCAGCAGACCGGGGAAGGTCTGACGAAGCTCGTCGGCAATCTGCAACACCAGCGGGCAAGCGAGGCCGTCCTCAAGATAGGACGCGACGAAGCCGCCGATATGGCTGAAATCGTGCCAGATAGTGCTTTCAAGCAAATGCCGCCGCAGCGCCGACAGCGCGCGCGGCGTGAGCAGATCGTCAAAATAAACGGCGCCGGCCGGGCCAGCACGGAATTGGCGCATGAGGTCTTCGGCATCCACGCGATTCGCTACCGCACTGCCGGCGAGTTCCGGCGCATCGGCGATGGCGATGGCGGTATTGTAGTCATCGCCGAGCAGCTCCCGCTGCGGCAGCGAAAGCTCGACCGGCCGTTCGGGAAAATCCTTCGCCGCTGCCTCGTAAGCGCGAGCCAATGCATCGAAGCGCGCGGGGGCGCGACGGCGTTCGGCGAGGTAGCGGAATTGTTCGACATCGTGCTGCAGTTTGCTGCGTGTCGCAAAGGTCAGAAACTTGGCGTGGCCATCAAGCCGGTCGTCACCGCGTCGCAGTTCGTACGTGCGGGCGAAGTGGTCGAGCGAGCGGCCGCGATCACCCCCCTCGAGCCACAAAAAACCGAGTGCGCGGTGCGCCTCGTAATGGCCGGGATCGAGAGCGCATACACGCTCGAAGCTTTTAATCGCGTCGCCGGTGCGACCGAGTGCCACAAGCGCCGCGCCGCGATTGTAGTGCGCTGCGACATGACCGTGTTCGCGCACAATCACTTCGTCGAACAGCGCGGCCGCGGCGTCGTGGCGACCCTCGCTCGCCGCGATGACACCGAGGTTGTTGATGATGGCGGCATGGCCGGGCCAAAGTAAAAGGGCGGCGCGATAGCTTGCTTCGGCTTCGCGCAGGCGCCCCGCGCCATGATGCGCGGCTGCAAGCGCGACAAATTCGCCGAATGTGTTGCTGCCTGCCATGGCCGCTGCCGTCTGACTCCTGCGGGAAGGCCCCGGCGTTAACCACGCCAAAGGACAGCCGCCGACACAAGATTAATCCTTTGTTAACGTCGCTTGCTCACTCAGCCAACGGTTCGTTCGTGCGCAAGCTGACGCTACGACACATAAAGACACCGCGCGCTCTCGCAGCATTGGGAGCATTCTTCGTGCCTGAGCCGCTGGGTGCTTGCCTGGTGCTGGCGGCGGCAGCGTGGTGGCTGTGCCGCAAACCATTTCACCCTACCGATTCGACGATATCGCCGGAAACGCCAGACCCGGGCGGAAGCGTCGATGGTTACGCGCAGGCGGCCGTCATTTCGGCAGATACGCCGCATCAATAATCTTGGCGCGCTGAATTTCCGACCGCTTGATGTCGCCGAGCTGGATCAAGGTATCGATCGTACTATCGACGACTCCAGGCGCCATGACCAGTCGACGGCTGAAGGGTTTGAGTTCCCTTATGTAGTAGTCGTAGGTCTGAGCTGCGTATTGCGGCGCCAGCTTGGTGTGCGCAGCCAGTATCTTGATCGCCGCTTCCCTATTGTTCTCATCATAAAGCCAATCGACACTTTGCGAGAGCGCCGACAGATAGCCGCGCGCCTCGTTGCCATGCGTCTTGAGCCACGCGGGGGTGGAAAGGACGACTAGAAAACCGTACTGCCTTGCGTAGGCGCCAATATCGAGCAGCTTATGCTGGCCATTCGCGGCGGCGCGAAAATCGAACGGCTGGGTGAGCAGCGCCGCTTGGGCGCGATGCGCCGCCAGGGCCGCAAAGCGGTTCGGCGTCGCGCCATCATAGATCTGATCGATCGAGCCCGGCTCGACGCCCTGCGATTTCACCCACTGATTCCAGACGAACGTAAGGAGATCCTTGGCGAACGGTAGGACGACGGTCTTTCCCTTCATGCCGGCTGCGTTCTTGATGTTTGCGTCGCTCATAATCGAGTACGGATATTTCACCACCAGCGCCCCGATCATCACCGCATCCGAACCCTTGGCCATGGCGCGAATGGCTGTGTCGAATGTCGAAACCGCAACTCCGAACGAACCACCGACAAGCTGCTGAACGGTGTTCGCAACGTTGCCGACATAGGTCACTTTGGGCGCGACGCCGGCCTTGCCGTAAAAGCCTTCGTCCTCCGCGACAAAGCTCGGCCAGTTCGGGGCGGTCGGCGAGACGTCGCCAACCTCTATGCTTGCCGCTTCGGCTGCGCGGCTTACGCCGGGATGACACAGCGTGAGCGCAGCCGCGGCTGTGCATGCCAGACAAATCGTCGTGCTTCTCACGTGTCTCTCCCCAGTCTACGCTGCACCGTCCGTCGCTTTTTTCACGCCGGTTCACTCCGGCTTGATGTGCGCGGCCTTGATCTACCGCGTCCAATTCGTCGTGCCCTCACGAATGAGCTGAGCGAACTGCTCAAGCGTCATGTTGTTGCGTTCCATCGTGTTGACCGTGTAGAGCTTCTGCAGAGCCGAAGTTTCCAAGGCGTGCGCCACGCCGGCTCTGAGCCTGGCGACAATCCCGCCCCGTTCATTATTGAAAGAGACGCTCCATTCTGTTTTTGGTTGGCTTACGGCACGGTGGCCGGCGGCCGCCGATGGTTGCTGGCCTGCTCGTACGCGTAGGCAAGCTGAATCATCCTGGCGTCCTCATAGGGCCGTCCGAGAAAGGTGATACCGGCCGGCAGATTGTCGCGCGTAAATCCTGCGGGAACAACGATCGACGGCACGAAAATCAGAAACGTATTGAGATGCGGAGCGCCTTTCTGATCCACGAAAGGCGCGTTCACGCCGTCCTTGATCAATGTCGGCTGATGTTCGACGGCCTTATGAACGATGGCGTCGAGCCGATGATCGGCCATGACCTTCAGTATATTGGTCATCAATGTCTCACGCGCGCGCAGGTAGTCGAGCTGCCGTTCGTCGGAACTGTTGGCAAACCATCGCCGCCGCACGCTGTTGGTGACATCGGCGAATAACGGCGAGGCCATCGCGTCGGCGCGCGTCGGAAACGGCGTCTTGCCGCCCTTAAAGTACAATTCATATGCCGCATCATCGTCTTCGACGCTGCGGGTCCGCGTCGCTAGCAGCGCGTTGAGATCGGGAATGACGACGGGATCAACGATTTCGGCACCGGCCGCGCGCAATTCGCCGATCGTGCGATCGAACACCTCATCGATTTTCCCGAAATCCTCACTATCGGGTTCCGATGTGAACCCCATCGGCTCGCGCAGGATGCCGAGGCGGGCGCCCTTGAGCGCGGCGCGATCAAGCCCCGCGGCATAGCTCTCCGCCGCGCGGCCGACGCCATGGCCGGTCACTGGATCCTCGGGGTCATATCCGACCATGCTGTCCAACAGCCGGGCAAGATCGGTGACGGTGCGCGCCATGGGCCCGAGCGAACCGTTGATGGTGGGCCAGCCGCCATAGACACCGCCGCGACTGACCAGCCCCATCGTCGGACGCATGCCGGCAACGCCGTTCCAGATTGACGGCCGGCGGATCGAGGCAAAGCCCTCCTGCCCGACCGCGACCGCACAGAAATTAGCTGACACGGCGGCACCCGACCCGCCCGACGAGCCGCCGGCCGTGCGCTGCAGATCGTAGACGTTGCGGGTCGAACCAAACAGCGAGCCATGCGTATCGCCGCCGCCGAGTTCGCCCAAGGTCGCCTTGCCGAGAAAGATCACGCCCGCTTGCTTGAGCTTGGCGGCAACGAAGCAGTCGCGCTCGGGCCTGTAATCCTTGAACAAAACAGAGCCGAGCGTGGTCGGCAGCCCCTTCAGATCGGCCTGATCTTTCATAAGGACGGGAACGCCGTGCAAAGGACCGACGAATCCACTTTTGCGAAAGGATGCGTCGAGCCGATCAGCCCCTTCCAAGACCGTAGGGTTGAGCGAAATGACTGCGTTGATGGCCGGGCCCTGTTTGTCATAGGCCGCGATCCGATCGAGATACATTTGCACCAGCTGCCGAACAGTCAATGTGCCGGCTCTGTAGGCGGCGTGGATGTCGCCGATGGTCGCTTCGACGAGGTTGAAGGATGGCGATGGCAGCTGCTGCGCGGACGACATCGACGCGTCTCCTTTGATGTTATTGAGCGGCATTTTGCGCCGCCATTTTGGCGCCGAAGAAACGTTATCCCTCATCAGGGAGTTGAAGGATCTCGTAGTGGTGGGTCAGACGGCGATCGAACACCGGATCGCTCAGCTCCATCGCAAACGAACCCGAATACGAAATGCCACCGTGAACCGCGCTGGTGCCGCAGAACATCGCCGTTCCGACGGGAAGCCGGTCGCTGCCGGTATAGAGCGAGATGAGTTCCTCGGGTGCCCGCATGCTTGTCACGGAGCACTCCTGGTAGAGCCGCGGCTTGCCGTCGTCGCCCGGCACATAAGAGCGAAGCATCAGGCGATCCCAATGCGGCTTGACCTCCGAATAAAGCCAGAGCTGCAAACTTACGGGCTTGGCGCACATCTGCTTTGATCGCGACACATTGACCGTCTCGGCCTGCCGGTCGGTGTGATCGGAACCGACGCCGACCCATAAGCCGTCGTCGAGCGAGTAAAGAACGAACTCCACCTCACCGCTTGATTTGTTGCCGACCGTCTCGATCTGCGGGGCGCTCGTCAGAAGCGAGGCGGAGTTGCGATAGAAGATCGGCACCGTCTTTGGCGGCGCGACGCCGATCGCAGCGAGCTCGCTAATGTGCGCATTCAGCGCCGCCGTATCCCGACCGGTCCATCCCGCAACCACGAGTTTTCCCACTGTTGCGATGTCGAGAGTTCGTTCCTTGGGCATCCTTGTTTCCATTCCCATTCACGCGAGGAATATACCGAACAACTCTCCCGCCGCACACGGTCGCTGTTTCCGAGAGGTGGTGGGCCCGGGAGGACTCGAACCTCCAACCAAGCGGTTATGAGCCGCTGGCTCTGACCATTGAGCTACGGGCCCGTCCGGCGGCGGCCGCACCGCGAACGCTGCCGCTTTCGCTTATCACATTAC
>JBAQJL010000127.1:0-127133 GCA_049300295.1 Xanthobacteraceae bacterium | reverse complement strand
TATGCTGATCGATGCCACGCAGAAGGAGGCATATCCGCCGATCTCGCTGCCCAAGCGCGAGTATATGGAGCGCGCCCGCGTCATCTGGAATGAGCTCGGGCTCCCGGCGCTGACACCGAGAGAGCCGTGGCACGGCTATTCGCTCGGCGATTGGGACGCGGTGTGGGATACCTACGCCGAGCGTGCGGTCACCGGCCAATGGGAAGAAACCGGCAAGGAAACCTTCGCGCAGCGCCGCGGCGGACTGACACCGGAAACGCCGGTCAAGGACGCGAAGGACAAGTAGCTCGTCTTTGCGAGCGAAGCGGAGCAATCCAGCCTCGCGCAGCCGCCCGCGATTGCTGCGTCGCATCCGCTCCTCGCAAATGACGACCGCACCACTACCTCGGCCTTAGCACCGTATCGATCAAGGCCGGCTTGCCGGCTTTCACCTGCGCGATGGCGCGGCGCAGCGCCGGCGCGATGTCGTCAGGTTTCTCGATCGGGCCTTCGGCATACCAGCCCATGCTTTTGGCCATGGTGGCAAAATCGGGCTCGGGGCCGGCAATGTCCTGCGCGATGTAGGCGCGCTCGACCGGCGTGCCGCGATGATGGGCGACGCGGATCTGATGCTCCCAGTCGTTGTAATAAGCGCGGTTGTTGTACATGACGACGAGGATCGGGATGTTGTTCTTGGCCGCGCTCCACAGCGCACCGGCATCGAACATCAGGTCGCCGTCGGGCTGAATGTCGATGACCAGCCGGCCCTTGCCGCGATGCGCCAGCGCGACGCCGAGCGACACGCCGATCTGCGTGCCGGTGCCCAGCGCCTGTCCGGGATGACGGTACGGCTTGTCGAAGTCCCACAGCTTGTAGACCCATTCCTGCAGATTACAGGCGGTCAGTACCCAGTCTTCGTCCTTGATGACATCCCACATTTCTAAAGCCAGCCGCGGCAGCGCGATCGGCACGCCGTCCCAGTCCTGTTGCGCTTCGCCGGCCCAGGTCTTGAACAGCGCGTCGTGCTGCTGCGCGACACGCTTCGCCCGCTCGGCGACGCGGGCGGCCAGGCCTGGGTCTCCGGCGATGCGCGCGCGGCACAGCCGCGTGAGTTCGGGGATGGCGGTCAGCGTATCGCCGAGCACGCGCAGGCTGCAGCTTGGCATCCGCGCATAGTCCATCGACCATTTGCTCAAATTGATCTCGCCGAACCCGATCTCAATCATCTCGCAGTTCGCAGGGTAATGCGGCATCACCTGGCGCTTGGTGCGGTCGTTGAAATGCGTCGACTTTTCCCAGTCGCGGGTGTCGAGCGAGAGAATCAGATCGGCGTCGCGGAAGATTTCCTTCTCGCATGACAGATTGAGCTTGTGGCGGTTGGGGAAATTGAGCCGCGCATGCACGTCGAACACCGCGGCGCCGACCATGTCGGCGAGCGCCACGAGATTGTCGAAACCGCCTTCGCTGCGCGCCACGTATTCGGCCATCAGCACCGGATATTTCGCCGCAAGCAGCCGATCGGCAACCTCGCCGAGCGCCTTGGCATCGGCGGCCATCGGCACCGGCACTTTGTTGTCGGACGCTTTCGGCAGCTTGACGTCCGCCGTCAGCGGCTGCTCCTGCAGCCACGCGTCGTAGCACATGTAGATCGGACCCTGCGGCTCGGTCATCATCGCCGCGTAGGCGCGCGCAAACGAATCCGGCACGCCCTCGATGCTGGACGGCTGGTAGTCCCATTTGACGTAGTGGCGCACCTGCTCGCCGTTGACGTTGGCGGTGTGAATCCAGTCGATGAATGGCCGCCGCCGGCTTTCATCCATCGGGCCGGTGGCGCCGACCACGAACACCGGGCAGCGGTCGATATAGGCGTAGTAGATGCCCATCGTGGCGTGCAGCATGCCGACCACGTCGTGCACGATCGCCACCATCGGCTTGCCGGTCGCCTTGGCGTAGCCGTGCGCGATCTGCACCGCGATCTTCTCATGCTGACAGAGCAGAATTGGCGGCTGATTGCCGCCGTAGTTGACGAGCGAATCGTGCAGCCCGCGATAACTCGCCCCGGGATTGAGCGCGATGAAAGGAAAATTGTAGTGCTTGATGAGGTCGACGATGACGTCGGATTGCCAGGCCTTTTTGGCGTAGCTTGCTTGTGCCTCGGTCGGGGCAGTCACGTCGTTCATCGGTCCATTTCCTGATTGTTATTACGGCGGCGTGTTATCGCGGCCGCACACTAGGCCGCAGACAGCGCGGCGGCAACGCGCCGCCGCTCAGACGGCCATGGCCGCCTGATGGATCGCCGCGCGAATGCGCTGATAGGCGCCGCAGCGGCAGATATTGCTGATTGCCGCGTCGATCTCGGCGTCGGTGGGCTTCGGCTTGTCGTTCAGCAGCGCCACCACGGCCATGATCATACCACTCTGGCAATAGCCGCATTGCGGCACGTCGAGATCGAGCCAGGCCTGCTGCACCGGATGCAGCCTGCCGGACTGGGCCAGCGCCTCAATGGTCGTGATTGCCCGGCCAGCCACGGCCGCAACCGGCACCTGGCAGGAGCGGGTCGCCACGCCGTCGAGATGCACGGTGCAACAGCCGCATTGCGCGATGCCGCAGCCGTATTTCGTGCCCGTGAGTCCGATCGTATCGCGCAGCACCCACAGCAAGGGCGTGTCGGGCTCGACATCGACCTCGTAGGATTTGCCGTTGACAGAAAGCGCGATCATGCCCGTCCTCACGCGGCCGGACGATGGCCGTGGCACTTCTAAGAATGAGCGCCCCCCAAGGTCAAGATACCTCGTTGCAATCAATCCGCGAACCCCGAAATCCGCCCTGGCGGGATTGGCGAAGATCGCCCGTTCTGAAATAATTTTGCCGCTTGGGCCGCCTGCGCGAAACGACCCACGCACAGTGGCTGTGCCCGCCGGCAGGGCGCGCGCCTCCGGATCGAACAGGAGAACAAGAACATGAGCGGCGATTTCGAAGACCATTGCTGGCGGGATATCGTTTCCGCCGACGATCTGGAGATCTACTCGCACTATCGGCGCCGGACCTTCGTCGGACCCGCGCCGGCGCTGCTTGCCATCGACCTGTACGAGCTTGCCTACCGGGGCGGCCCGAAGCCGCCGATCGAACTGGTCAAGACCAATCCCAGCGGCTGCGGCCGCTACGCCCACGAGGCGATCGAGCCGACCAAGCGCCTGTTCGCCGCCGCGCGGGCCGCGAGCCTGCCGATCTTCTATTCGACCGGCGACATGCGCGGCGAAAGCAAGCCCGACTTCGTTGGCGCCACCAAGCGCGTCAAAGCGTCGGTCGACGCCGCCGACTACACGATCCGGCCGGACTTCCAGCCGCAGAAGGGCGACGTCGTCATCACCAAGCAGCGCGCCAGCGCCTTCTACGGCACGCCGCTCGCCGCGCATCTGACGCAACTCGGCGTCCAAACCGTGATCGTGTGCGGCGAGAGCACCTCAGGTTGCGTGCGCGCCAGCGCGGTCGATGCCTATTCGCATGGCTATCATGTCGTGCTGGCTGAGGAATGCTGCTTCGACCGCAGCCTGATGTCCCACAAGGTCAACCTGTTCGACATGCATCACAAATACGCCGACGTGATGCACGTCGATGAGATCATCGCACACCTTTCACAAACCCCAGCCATCAAGAGGGCAAGCTGATATGAAGCCGGCGCGCTACGGTCCGTTTCCCTATTCGCCCATCACCCGCCGTCCGCCGCTGAAATGGCCGAACGGCGCGCACGTGGCGCTGTGGGTCATTCCCAACATCGAGTTCTTTGCACTGGACGAGAAAGTGCCGCCTGGGTCCGGCGGCACCGGCGTAGCGGTCCCCGACGTGCCGACGTGGTCGTCACGCGACTACGGCAACCGTGTCGGCGTGTTCAGGCTGATGGAGGTGCTCGAACGGCACGGCATCCGCGCCACCGTCGCACTCAACAGCGAATTGTGCGCCGAGCATCCGGAGATCATCGAGGACGGCAACAAGCTGCACTGGGAATGGATGGGCCATTGCGAGAGCAACACCCGACGCCTCAACGCGGCAGCGCCGGGCGAGGAACCGCGCATCATTAAAGGCGCCCTGTCGACGATCGAACAAGCCACCGGCAAGCGGCCGCTTGGCTGGCTCGGCTCTGGCCTGCAGGAAACCTGGGACACGCTCGATCTGCTCGCCGCCGAGGGCTGCGACTATGTGTGCGACTGGACGAACGACGACCAGCCGTACATCATGTCGCTCGAAGGCGGCCGCACGCTGGTCAGCGTGCCGTACAGCCATGAAATCAACGACAAACCGGCCTTCGAGCGCTTCAACCGTACGGCGGAACAATTCCGCGACATGATCTGCCGGCAGTTCGACGTGCTGTATCGTGAGGGCGCCGAGTCAGGCCGCGTGATGGCGATTGCGATCCATCCCTATCTCACCGGCGTGCCGCACCGCATCGACGCCTTCGACGCGGCATTGCGCTACATCGGCCAGCACGACCGCGTATGGAAGACCACCGGCACGGAGATTGCAGCGCACTTTCGCGCACATGCTGGGAAAGCACTTACTGGGAAATAATGATTGCCGGCAAACAATGATCGGAGAGGCTCATGCGCCGTAAAGCCATTCTACGTTCCGCGGCTGCGCTGCTGATAATCCTGCTCGTTGGTGCAGCTACCGCGCCCGCGCGCGCTCAGGAGGACACGATCACGCTCGGCACCGTCGGCCAGCCGTCAGCCAACATGTGGCCGACCCTGATCGCGATGCAAAAGGGCCTCTACGCCGAGGAAAAGATCAAACCCGACATCGTCTACGTTCCGTCAAGCGCCGCACTGGTGCAGCAGGTCGCCGCCGGCTCGCTTGGCGTCAGCATCTCGACCGGGTTGGTCGATCCGCTGCGCGCCGTCGGCATGGGCGCGCCAGTCGCCGTCGTGCGTATCGAGGTGCAAGCCCCGCCCTATGATCTGGTCGCCAAGCCGAGCATTAAAAGCCTCGCCGACTTGAAGGGTAAGGTCATCTCGCTCGGCGGACCTAAGGATATTACCCGCATCTATGTCGAGCGCATGCTGGCGCCGCACGGCGTCAAGCGCGGCGATTTCGACATGGTGTTCGCCGGCGCCACCGTGGCGCGCGCTTCGGCGTTGGCCGCCGGCGCAGTCGACGCCGCAATTCTCCTGCCGGCTTTCAATTTTCAGACAATCGCCAAGGGCTTCCATAGCCTCGGCCTGACCGCCGATTACGCCAAAGACCTGCCGTTCTCCGGCACGGCGGTCAATATCGCCTGGGCCAACGCACACAAGGACGCGCTGAACGGATTGCTCCGCGCGCAGGACAAGGCGACGGTCTGGTTCCAGGACCTCGCCAATCGCGAGGAGGCGGTGAACATTCTGCAAACCGCGAGCCATCTGAGCAAAGACGACACCGAGAAGGCCTACACATTTTTCCACGACGGCCATTTGTTTGATCTGACCGGGAAGGTCTCCAAGGCAAAGCTCACCGCGCTCGCCAAGGCGATGGAAAGCCTGGGCGACATGCCGGGCGCACTCGATATCAACAAGGTCATGCTGCCCGGCGTCACCCAGGCGGCGGACTGATTACATGCGACTGAAAACGTCTCGCGCACTCGCTCTGGTGTTTGCGGCAGCCCTGCTCGCGGCACCGGGGGTGCGCGCCGCCGACACGGTGCAGGTGGGTTCGGTCGATGCGACCTCGGCCAATCTCTGGCCGCTGCATATTGCGATCGCCAACGGTTATTTCGCCGCCCAAAATATCAAGATCGATCTGGTATTCGCACAGTCGAACGCCTCGGTGATCCAGCAACTCGCCGCCGGCTCCTACAACATCGCGCCCAGCGCCGGCATGGTCGATCCAATCCGTGCAGTCAGCAAGGGCGCGCCGGTGGCGCTCATTCGTATCGTCATCAAGGCGCCGCCCTATGCGCTCCTGGCCAAGCCCACAATCGGCAAGATCGAGGATCTCAAGGGCAAGACCATCATTATCGGCGGCCCGAAGGACATCACCCGCATCTTTACCGAGCGGATGCTTGCCCCCCATGGGCTGAAATCCGGCGACTATGACTACGTGTATGCAGGCGCCACCAGCGCGCGTTTCTCGGCGCTGAAATCCGGCGCCGTCGACGCCGCGCTGCTCACCCTGCCGTTCAATTTCTTCGCCGAAGGCCAGGGCTATCATAACCTCGGCTTTACCTTCGAGTATCTGCCCAAGATGCCATTCGCCGGTATGGCCGTGAACCGCGGTTGGGCGTTGGCGCAGCCCGATCTGGTCAAGCGCTTCCTCGATGCCTACAACAAGGGCGTTGCTTGGTTCGACGATCCGGCCAACCGCGAGGCCGCCATCAAGATTCAGATGGCGACAAGCCGGATCAAACAAGACGATGTCGAAAAGGCCTATACGTTCCTGCATGACAAGGAATTGTTCGAGCCGACCGGGAAGGTTTCCAAGGAGAGCGTAAATTCCGTCATTGACGCGCTGCGCGGCCTCGGCGACATCGGCACCGATTTCAAGATCGACCGCGTCATCTTGCCGGGCGTGACTCAGGTTTCCGACTGACGGGCAACGGGCGACATGAGCGCAACCAGCGAAGCACTGAAGGCGGCGAGCGCGCCGGCGGCCCGGCCGGCGGAAGCGGGTGCAGGACTGCGGTTCCTGACGGCGGTGCGGAGCCATTATCTCGCCAGCACATTGTCAGTCGTCGGCGGTCTCGCATTGTGGGAAATCGTCAGCCGTTTCGTCATCGCCAATGCGCTGTTTCTCGCCGCGCCGTCGCAGATCGCGGTCGCCATTTTCAATCTCGCACGAAGCGGAGAGCTCTGGCGGCACATCAGCGTCAGTAGCGCCGAGTTCGCGGTAGGCTACGTGATCGCCTGCGTGCTCGGCATCGCGCTCGGGCTCGCCATGGCATCGAGCGCCACCTTCAAGCAGGCGGTGCAGCCCTGGGTGTCCGGTCTTTACGCGACGCCGACCATCGCGCTGGCGCCTTTATTCATTCTCTGGTTCGGCATCGGCATCTGGTCGAAGGTGATCGTCGTCATCACGCTGGTGCTGTTTCCGGTGGCCATCAATACCGAGGCCGGACTGCGCACCACGAGCGAACGCCTGATCGAAATGCTGCGCTCGTTCGGCGCTACGCGGCGGCAGATCTTCTTCAAAGTCTCGCTGCCCTCGGCGGTGCCGTTTATTCTCGCCGGACTGAAGCTCGGCATCGGCCGCGGCCTGATCGGCGTCGTGGTGGCGGAACTGTTCGGCTCGCGTGCCGGCCTCGGCAACCTGATCAGCCAATCCGCCGACGCCTTCAACATGCCGGAGCTGTTTGCCGGCGTGGTTATCCTGGCTTTCGCCGGCATCGTCATGACCGCCGGTTTTAGCAAGCTTGAACAGCGCCTCGTGCCGTGGACCCGGGACTGAGTATGCCGTCGAAACTCGCGATCTCGCGTCTCAACAAGTCGTTCGGCGACCTTGAGGCGCTGCGCAGCATCGATCTTGCCATCGAGCGCGGTGAATTCCTTTCGGTCGTCGGACCGAGTGGCTGCGGCAAGACTACGTTCCTGCGTATCATCGCCGGTCTCGAGGAGGCCAGCTCAGGCGAGGTGCGGCTCGACGGCCATATGGTGCGCAAACCGGGCGGCGACCGCGGCTTCGTGTTTCAGAACGATAACCTGTTGCCATGGCGTGACGTGTTCGCCAACGCCATGATCGGCCGCGAAATCTCCGGTCACACCGGTCCAGCGCACCGCAAGCACACGATGGACCTCCTCAAGCTCGTTGGGCTTGAGGGCTTCGAGCATTATTATCCGCGCCAGCTTTCCGGCGGCATGCGCCAGCGCGTCAACCTTGCGCGCGCGCTCGCGATCGATCCTGAAATCCTGCTGATGGACGAGCCGTTTTCGGCGCTCGACGCGCAGACCCGTGAGATCATGCAGACCGAGCTGCTGCGCATCTGGGAGGAAGGCCGCAAGACTGTGCTGTTCGTCACCCACCAGATCGACGAAGCCGTCTTTTTGTCCGACCGCGTACTGGTGTTCGCGCGCCGGCCCGGCCGGTTGCAGGAAGAGGTCAAGATCGAATTGCCGCGGCCGCGCGATCTGGCCATGAAGCGCACGCCGGAATTCGTAACGTTGGTCGATCGCATTTGGCGGCTGATCGAAGACGACGTGCGGGCAGCCGCACTTTTCGAGAACGCCTAGCCGCGAGCGGCAGCTCGCGCAGCCGGGGCCGGCAGTTCTCACATTAACCTTGCGGCTAGCCCAGGCCCGGCGGCTCGGGCAGATTGCCACGTGCCCCCTCCCGCTCCCTTTTCACGGGCGCCAAAGCGGGGCATCCTAGGGGCGAAACCTCCGCATCATGATCGAGACCGGCCCTCAACCCGGCCGGAATGAGGACGGAGGATGCACAAAACAACCTTCTGGAGGAAATCATGACCAATCGCATCACCCGCCGCGGCGTCAATGCCGGTATCGGCGCCGCCCTGATCTCACCCGCATTGTCCAATGCGCCCGCATTCGCCGCAGGCGGCGAGCCTATCAAGATCGGCTTTTCCATGGCGCAGACCGGCGCGCTCGCGGGGGCGGGCCAGCAGGCACTGCTCGGAATGAAGATCTGGGAGGAAGACATCAACGCCAAGGGCGGCCTGCTCGGCCGGCCGGTCAAGCTCGTGTATTACGACGATCAAACCAACCCGTCGAGCATACCGGGCATCTACACCAAGCTGATGGACGTCGATAAATGCGACCTCGTCGTTGGCCCGTACGGCACCAACATGGTGGCCCCGGCGATTCCAACCGTGATGCAGAAGGGCAGGGTCTTCATCGGGCTGTTCGCGCTCGATGCCAACGGCGAATTCCACTATCCAAAATATTTTTCCATGCTGCCGTCGGGACCGACACCGAAACAGTCTTTCACCGAGGGTTTCTTCCAGGTCGCGATGGCGCAGAATCCGAAACCGACGACCGTTGCGATCGCCGCCGAGGACGCCGAGTTTTCACGCAACTGCGCCGACGGCGCCCGCGACAACGCGGAAAAACTTGGCCTAAAGATTGTCTACGACAAAAAATATCCACCTTCGACAACCGACTTCTCTCCGATCGTCCGCGCCATCCAGGCCACCAACGCCGACCTCGTCGTCATCTGCTCCTACCCGAACAGTTCGGTCGGCATGCTGCAGTCCGCGCACGAGCTGGGGCTGAAACCGAAGATGATGGGCGGCGGCATGGTCGGCCTGCAATACACCGCCATCAAGGGCAAACTGAAAACCGAACTCAACGGCATCATCAACTACGAGACCTGGGTGCCGTCGCCGAAATTGATGACGCCGGCTGCGGCGTTCTTTAAGAAATACCAGGCGCGTGCAAAGGGCATCGATCCGCTCGGATACTATCTCGGCGGCTGGGGCTACGCCTACCTGCAGGTACTGGCCGACGGGGTCAACGGCGCGAAAAGCCTAGACGACGACAAGGTCGCCGATTATCTGCGCACCCACACGTTCGACACCATCATGGCGTCGGGCATCAAGTTCGGCAAAAACGGTGAGTGGACCAAGTCGGGGATGCTGCAGGTGCAATATCACGGCATTACCGATGCGGCGAACCTCGAAACCTGGCGCGGCATGAGCTATCAGACCGTGCTCACGCCGGGCGACGAGGCGACCGGCAAGGTCATCTATCCTTACGCCAAGGCCCTGAGCTAGCGGCTCAGGGTATTCGTTCAAACAACTCTGTGGAGGATTACATGCGACGACAAATCACGCGGCGCCGGGTCAATGCGGGCATCGGTGCCGCGCTGGTTTCGCCGGTACTGGGCGGAGCTTCGGCGTTTGCGCAAGGCGCGCCGATCAAAATCGGTTTCGGCATGGCGTTGACCGGGCCGCTGGCGGTGAACGGCCAGCAGGCGCTACTCGGCGCCCAAATCTGGTCCGAAGAGG
Source organism: Xanthobacteraceae bacterium (assembly GCA_049300295.1). Taxonomy (GTDB): domain Bacteria; phylum Pseudomonadota; class Alphaproteobacteria; order Rhizobiales; family Xanthobacteraceae; genus BOG-931. Next base: position 117,229 of record JBAQJL010000127.1, on the reverse strand, counting down.
TCAACGCCAAGGGCGGCCTGCTCGGCCGCCAGGTTCAGCTCATCCATTACGACGATCAGTCGAACCCGTCGAATATTCCTGGCCTCTACACCAAGCTGCTCGAAGTCGACAAAGCAGACTTGGTCGTCAGCGGTTACGCGACCAACATGGTGGCGCCCGCGATTCCTATCGTGATGCAAAAGAATAAGACATTCCTCAGTCTGTTCGCGCTCGATGCCAACAGCGAGTTCCACTATCCGCGATATTTCTCTTACATTCCGACCGGGGGGCCGAATCCGAAGCAAACGATCAGCGAGGGTTTCTTCCAGGTGGCGGCAGCGCAAAATCCGAAGCCGCAGACCGTGGCCATTGCGGCCGAAGACGCAGAATTCTCGCGCAATGCCGCGGAAGGCGCGCGCGCCAACGCGAAGCAATATGGCTTCAAGGTCATCTACGACAAATCCTACCCGCCAAACACAACCGACTACTCCCCGGTCATCCGCGCGATCCAGGCGAGCAATCCGGATCTCCTTTGCGTCTGCTCATATCCGCTCAGCTCGGTCGGAATGCTGTTGTCCGCCAACGAGCTCGGCTTCAAGCCGAAGATGATCGGCGGCGCCATGGTCGGGCTGCAGGCAACCGCCATCAAAAGCAAGCTCAAGACCCACCTCAACGGCGTGGTCAATTATGACAACTGGGTCCCGTCGGCGAAAATGATGGCGCCGGCCGCTGATTTCTTCAAAAAGTACCAGGCGCGTGCGCCGAAGCTCGGCATCGATCCGCTCGGCTATTATCTCGGCGGCTGGGGCTACGCCTATCTCCAGGTACTGCAGCAGGCCATCGAGGGCACCAAGAGCATCGAAGACGAAAAGATCGCCAATTATTTCCGCAATAATGCCGTCAACAGCATCATGGCGGAGGGCGTCAGGTTCGGCAAAAATGGCGAGTGGGTCAAAGCCCACCAGCTGCAGGTGCAATATCACGGCATCACCGACGCCGCGAACCTGGAAACATGGCGCGGTATGAGCTACCAGACGGTGGTTTCGCCAACCGAAGAAGTCACCGGCAAAGTCATTTATCCCTACGCCAACGCACTGAAGGCCTAAGCTCTCAATCGTCGTCCCCCACGATCGTGTCACAATCGTGGGGGAGGGGGACCGCCCGAAGGGCGGTGGAAGGGGCGTCAGCCATGAGGTTGACCGCTATGCGTCACGCCCCCTCCACCATGCTTCGCATGGTCCCCCTCCCCCGCTACGCTGCGCTTCGCAGGGGAGGATAAAAGAATGCTGTTACCCACCTCGCTTGTCGGCTCCTATCCGCAGCCTGAATGGCTGATCGACCGCGCCAAGCTGTCAAAGCAGGTGCCGCGCGTGCGCGCCGACGATCTCTGGCTGGTGCCTCCCGACAAGCTGGAAGCGGCGCAAGACGACGCCACCATCGTCGCCATCCATGACCAGGAACGCGCCGGCCTCGACATCATTACCGACGGCGAGCAGCGGCGCGAAAGCTATTCCAACCGCTTCGCCACCGCGCTCGATGGTGTCGATGTGAAAAATCCAGGCAGCACCATCAACCGCAGCGGCAAACCTATCCCCGTGCCGCGCGTGGTCGGACCGATCCGGCGGCGGCATCCCGTCGCGTTGCGCGATCTGCAGGTGCTGCGCGCCAACACCAAGCGCGCCATCAAGGCAACCGTGCCTGGCGCGTTCACCATGAGCAAGCAGGCTCAGGACGACTATTACAAAGACGAGGAGGCGCTGGCACTGGGCTATGCGGACGCGCTCAACGCCGAGATCAAGGATCTGTTCGCTGCCGGCGCCGACGTGGTGCAGATCGATGAGCCCTGGATGCAGCAGCACCCGGACAAGGCGCGCCAGTACGGCCTCAAGGCGCTCGACCGAGCGCTCGACGGCGTGAACGGCACGGTCGCGGTGCACCTGTGCTTCGGCTACGCGGCTGTCGTGCACGACAAGCCGTCGGGCTACTCGTTCCTGCCCGAGCTGGAAGGCTCGAAAGCGCAGCAGATTTCCATCGAGGCGGCGCAGCCCAAGCTCGACCTTGCGGTGTTGCGCGACCTGCCGACGAAAACCATCATTCTCGGCGTTATCGATCTGGCGGATACGCAGGTGGAGACGCCGGCGCTCGTCGCTGAGCGCATCCGGCGTGCCCTTGCGTATGTGCCGGCAGATCGGGTCGTGGTGGCGCCGGATTGCGGCATGAAATATCTGCCGCGGGCGGTCGCCTTTGCTAAGATGAAAGCCATGGCCGAAGGCGCCGCGCTGGTGCGGCGCGAGATCGCCGGCGAGTGAATTTTTTTGAGCTTCCAAGGAGACACCCATGCCCTATGTGACTGAGAAGACCCTGACCGATGTGGTGCGCCAGCGCTGGAGCGACATTCCCGACGCGCGGCTCAAACAGGTAATGCAGGCCGTGGTGAAGCACCTTCATGCCTTCGTGCGCGAGATCGAGCCGACCGATGCCGAATGGGCCGCGGCGATTGATTTCCTCACCCGCACCGGGCAGATGTGCGCCGCGAAGCGCCAGGAATTCATTTTGATGTCGGATGTTCTCGGCGTCAGCATGCTGGTCGACGCCATCAATCATCGGCGCCCGAGCGGCGCGACGCCGAGCACGGTCGAAGGCCCGTTCCACGTTCCCGACGCACCGGCCTTCAACAACGGAGCCAGCATGGCGGGCGATGCGCCCGGTATTCCATGCTTCGTGACCGGCAAGGTAAGCGGGCTTGCGGGCGACCCTGTCGCCGGCGCCACGCTCGACCTGTGGCAGACCGACGGCGACGGCCTCTACGAAGCGCAGCGGCCGGAGATAGAGGGCGCCTGGATGCGCGGTCTTTACCGCGCGCAGCCGGACGGTTCCTATCTGATCCGCACCGTGGCGCCGATCGCCTATACGATCCCGATGGACGGCACGATCGGTGAACTGATGAACCGTACCAATCTGAGCCATATGCGGCCGGCGCACATTCACTTCGCCCTCAAGGCGCCCGGCTATCACGGCTTGGTGACGCATCTGTTCCAGTCTGGCGACAAGTGGATCGAGCACGACGCGGTCTACGGCGTGAAGGAGCCGCTGATCGTGGACTTCAAGAAATTGCCGGCCGGCAGTAAGGCGCCATCCGGCGAGATCATGAACGAGCCGTTTTGCGTCGTGAACTACGACTTCGTGCTGGAACGACAAGCACAAGCCGCCGCCGCGTAAGCATTCGGCAAGAGCCCGGCTCCTTCGGAGTATCACGCGCGCCCGCAGGCGACCAACTCGTTTCCCTTCTCCGCGGAGAGCAACGCACAAGGCTCTCCGCCCCTGCCCCATCACGCTTATGAAGATTGCAATTCCCGACGACTACCAGAACATGGTGGATCAGCTCGATTGTTTCGCCCTGATCCGCCACCACGACGTTGTCCGTTACCGTGAACCGGCACGCGACCTCGATCAGCTTGTGGAGCGGCTGCGCGATGCCGACATCATCGTCTCCATCCGCGAACGCGTTCACTTCTCACGCACGTTGCTCGAACGCCTGCCGAAATGCCGACTGCTGGCGCTGGTGGGCCGCAACTCGCAACGGATCGATTTTGCCGCAGCCACCGAACTCGGCATTCCAGTCTCGACCGGCTTGAGCAACTCTCCCGATGCGCCCGCCGAACTGACCCTGGCGCTTATCGTCGCTTCACGCCGCAACGTTGCGCTTGAAGCTGAGCGCATGAAACGCGGTGACTGGCCGTGCACGCTGTCGCACCGGCTGCGCGGATCGACGCTCGGCGTCTACGGCTTGGGCGCGATCGGCTCACTGGTCGCGCAAGGCGGCAAGGGCCTCGGCATGAATGTGTTGGCCTTCGGCCAGGACAAATCGCGGGAGAAAGCCGCCGCCGCGGGCTACGAATTCGCCCGCTCGAAGGCCGAGTTGTTCGAACGCGCGGACGTACTATCGATCAGTGTCCGCCTGCAGCGCAACACCAGGGGCCTCGTCGGGCCGGAAGATTTTGCCCGCATGAAGCCGACCGCGTTGTTCGTCAATGTCGCGCGCGCCGAACTGGTACAGCCGGGCGCCTTGCTCGAGGCGTTGCACAAGGGTCGCCCCGGCTATGCGGCGGTCGATGTTTACGAGGAAGAGCCAATCGTGAACGGCGGGCATCCGTTCCTGAAAATGCCGAACCTGCTGTGCACGCCGCATCTCGGCTGGGCCGAATGGGACAATTTCGAGCTTTATTTCCGAGAATGCTTCGAGCAGATCCAAAAATTTGAAAATGGTGAGCCGCTCCGCCTCGCCAATCCGGCGGTCAAGCCGCGCTTTACTGCGGGGCCCACCGCGTAAGCTAGACAAGTGATCAACCGCGCCGGTTGCGCGATTGGTATGGGGTGGCCGAAAACCGGCGGTAACGTTAGTGACACACGATACCGGCAACATAGTCGTCTATGCTTTCGCCGCACGGTTTCCCGAGCGCGTGACTCGCTGGCTCGCAATCGATGCGCCGCTACCTGGCCAATTGACCGCGAGGTGACTGTCATGACTTGGGGTATTCCGACTCATCTGTTTCTACAAATCCACGTTGCTCTCAGCCTGATCGGCATCGTGGCCGGCCTGATCGTGCTTTACGGCCTGTTGGCCGGGCGCGCGCTTGGCGGCTGGACCGCCCTGTTTCTCGCCACCACGATCCTGACCAGCGTAACGGGCTTTCCCTTGCCGCCGTTCGGCCTCGACCCGCCCCGCATGGTCGGCATTCTCTCGCTGATCCTGCTCGCCGTGGCCGTCGCCGCCTATTACGTCTTTCACCTCGATGGCGCGTGGCGGTGGGTCTACGTGGTCACGGCAATGGTGGCGCTCTACCTGAACTGCTTCGTCGCCGTCATTCAGTCGTTCTCAAAGATTCCATCCCTGCATGCGCTGGCGCCGACGCAATCGGAACCGCCGTTCCTCATTGCGCAAATCGTCGTGCTTGCCTTGTTTGTAGTCCTGGGCTTCCTCTCGGTACGCAAATTTCATCCGCAAACCGCGTAACGACAGGCCGACTCCGGAACAACGCGTCTCTTAGGGCCGGCGCTCCAGCGCGGCCCGGTCCCATTTGGCCAAGTCGGCCGCTGCCGCATAAGTCTCCTGCAGGAAGCCGAGCAGCAGGCTGTCGGGATCGCGCGCTTGCCGTACCGCGTCGTAGGGCAGGATGAACTGCCCAACGTCCTTGTTATAGGCGGCCTCGGCCATGCTCAGCCGTGTCGCGCCGTAATCCTCTGGCTCCGGATAGGCATACACATAGTATGCGGCGCGGCCGAAGCCGCCGTTGCCGGGCCAAAAGCCGCAGCTTGAACACTCGTGCGAATACGCCTCCGCCATCACCCAGTCGGCGACGTTTGGCGTGTGGCCTTTCGGCGGCTGCGCCGTGCGGCCCGAGAACCGCGTCACCGCGAGATCGAAACTGCCCCAGAAAAAATGCACGGGGCTGGCCTTGGCGATGAAGCGCGAGCGGAAGGTGCTCATCACGCGGGCGGATTGCAGCAACGCCTGGTGGAAACGCGCGACGTATTCGGGATTGTACTGCGCGTGCGTGCTATCTTTATCGAAGGCGATGCAGTTTTCGATCTCACACGGCGTAGTCCGGATGCGGATGTCGATATCGAGGCGCCGCAAACACTGCATGAAAGCCGCATAGAACTCGGCAATCGCCATCGGTTTGAACGCCAGGCTCTCGCGGCGGCCGTCGTTGGTTTCGATGTCGAGCCGGTGATCGATAAAATCGAACACGATGTCGAACGCGCGCCCACGATAGGGAATTGCCCGCTTCGCCATGCCACGCGCGGTGACGTGAAATGTCACGTTCCACCAATGATTGACGAGAGGCGTCTGCGCCAGGACGACCTTGCCGGCAATCTGCGCCCATAATTGCAGCGTCTCGCAGGTTTCGCTCCACGCTGCGTAAGGTAGGTCAGGCCATTGCGGATTCGAGGTCATCAACACACAGCCGTCCGCTAATTCATGGTCACCAAAAACGATCTTCGCAACCTACTCATTGACGCGCCTATCTAAATAATTACCGCCCGAATTCCTCGGGCAGTAGTGCCATAAATTTATCAACCGGCATTGCTCGTATATCAAACGTAAGTAACAGTTGGTTCGCGACTACAGCGAAACGTCTCGGAGATCCAGGGCCTTCCGCTCCAGCCCCTCGGCGAGGACGTGCCGTGCGCGAATCGGTATATAATCGTTTAGCAGCGCCTATTAGGGTCGGGCTTGCGATAATAAATTGTCGCGCCGCGAGTTGGTCGAGAAGTCCGCTTTGCTCGCCTAGCGGCGAAAGAAGAAGGAATTTTGCTGCTTCCCCATGCGCGCTCACCAAATACCACGGCGCTCTAACTAAGTGGCGGTAGTATTTTCGCGCCTCGCCAGGAACGTACGCGCTTAGCTCGCGTAATCTACGCGTTCCATCCGCACTTTGAGGGCACAACAGGTCGAAATACCAAGCCGCCAGCCAAGCCCACAATTTACGATCATAGGAAATTTCGCGGCTGTTGAGCGGCTGAAGCAACTGTACAAGTTGAGCACCAAATTCATATCGATTTTCAAACTGCGCGCGATCGAGATCTTCTGTCTCGGTTATTGGCTCCGAAAACGTCAAATCAAGAAGCAAATCTTGCGGAATTCGTCCTGCTGCGCTTGCACGCAACCACCTTGAAAACTCAACAAGGCCTGCCTCCGTAAAGCGCCGCAGTATGTTAGGCATGATTACTGCTCGCCGCTCAATGGTTCTAATCGTACTCGCGAGATAAAATCTTTTAACTCGCAAAATGTAGTAACGGCTACCTGCACCCAGTCGTCGATAGTGTCTGGATCATGGTTATCTGGCTCAACCTGTACACCAATTTCCTTCAAAAACTTTCGCCAATCGTCGCCCCATAGATCATCTCCCTCATCTTCACCAGCCGCGCTCATTTCTTGGAGGATCATTCTAAATGCGTGGGGCAGGATCAAACCTTGAAGCAGCGGGCCATTGCGAATCTGTCCTGCAAGGCCCGGCACAGCATTATTGACACACAGCACCGGTCCAATCCTCGGATCAACATCGAGACGCCATAGCTCATATCCCAAATTCGTCTCACGAAGGGGGAGCAAGGGTTGGCGATCAGTACTCTCTCCCCTTTTGGCCGCACGCAGACCCTCAGCCGAACCGAGGATGCGCCCCGACTCTGGCTCAATGATCAACAGGCGAAATTGTATCGCGCCGCCGACGTCTATGTCCGACAGTTCCATGCGACTGGGAACTTCCGGCATCTCGACCTTACCGCAGGCAAATCGCATTGACGAAGTTCGGTAATAGGCTTCAAGCACAACGTCAGACTGTCTAGGAAAATCAAGTCCATTTAGGTCTACAGTTGCGTACGCGTAGGAGAAAGAATTCGTATCCGCTGGAGGGTCCAAAGCAATTGTTACATGATCGCGAGTGATCCGCTTGCGTTCCGTCGAATTGACGCGGCTTTGGATCGAAACCATGACTAGGATTGAGCCTCGACCACGACGTCTCTATTCTTGTCAAATCCCATCACTGCGACGCTGAACTCGGCACTATACGCCCTAACATCAAGTTGATTTGGTTCGGTCGCCCAACAGCCCGCATTTGCTTCGATGATCGAAAGTAGACCCTTGGGGGGATTTGTTCCGCGATGGGCCTTGAATAGATCGAAATCAAGCTGATTAAAGCGCTTAAAAGGATTACCTGACAACACATCGTAGGCGCAGCGAATGCGGAATGACAAAGGAAATTCGGCCCCTTCCGTAAGCTGCGCCGGGAGGATCACAAATCCACCCTTCCTCCTTTCGATACGAAAAGGCTTTTGTCTGGCGGGAGGCAGGTTCGCCGGCCGCCCGCCTGTCGGGTGCGGCGCGCCGGCCCCTCTGTCGGCCTTCGGAATCGAAAAGAAGTCAAGAAGCGCAAACGGATCGTCCCGCTCTATGCGCTCAGTGACCAATTCATGAAGTTGTTGCAGCGCGGAACGAACCTTCCGAAGAGCCCGCCATCCGTTTTGCCAACCGGCACGAAGCTTCTCGGCGCGTTCATTCCATTGCGTATGCGCTGGATTCTCGGCATCCCCAAGGAGCCGACTTATGAACTCATCATCAGCAATCAACGCCGCATTGCAATCGAGGAACGTGCTACGCTTCCCCTCCGTTGGGACTGTAATTGCTCCCCTGACTACAAGCGTTTGCCCGCGCTCCCCTGTCTGCGTTCTCTTAAAAAACAAATCAATGCTCGTGCCATATTGGCGACCGTCCTTATCTTGAACCAACAGCGGCGCCCTTATAAAAATTAATCGGCCGGCCAAAAATGCATCACGCAAGCCGGTTGCAGCCTCAGCGCCGATTAAGTCGCCTGTAATTCCTTTGTCGATTTCCTGCCAACCTTGTGGGATCACAAGTAACGGCTCCATGCTCCGACAATTTTGAATGTGACGCACAAAGTCAAGTGTGGATCGCGATACCGCTCCCTTGGGAAGGAGGGAAGCGACGCGGTCGAATGTCTGAGAATTTAGTTCAGTATCATCCACCGAAACAGTAAGACGTTCTGTCAGAATCGGGAAATAATAATTACGGATCGCAGCATCTAAAATTGCTTCCCTCGTTAAGTCCGGCAGCGCAAAGGGGATCACGAGCGACAATCCCGGCTGTTTCCCACGGACCAACTGCGCTGCTTCGCGCAGTTCGTTACACAGTTCACGATCGTCGCTTGGTAGGCCTTTCTTAGAACCACCGCTCCTGCACCAAAATCCTACGGAATCAATTTCGGACCCGTTTATCGAGTGGTTACGCAGGACCGACTGCCCCATTGTCCACTCGCGTTCAACATCATCAATGCGGCGGGTCAGACCAATGACGGTGCGCACCGCCGACGCCGATGGAAAGACCAGCTTACCGAGGCCCCAGCGGCCTCCCTTTCCCCCCTTCTTGTTCGATCGGCCAAATCGACGCCAGAACCCGGAGAATTGCTTATCATCTTTTTCCTCAACAGAGCCTATCAAACCGGTCGTGCCAAAATCCTCAATGACTAAGAGTTGAAAGGGATCGTTGGGAGCCGGTGACGGGAATTCACAAGCCTTGAGATGCAAGGACAGACCGGCGACAATGTCGAGAAATATCCGTTTGTGCTGCTCGGATTTGGGCTGCGTGATCGAAAATCGGACGTAGACAGCTGGGCTTGTATCCGCACGCGCGTCAGTCGAATTCTGAATCGTCTCGCGCACTAAAGCTTCCGCGAGTCCAACCTCATCGTTGTTGAACTGATCAAGCTGGGTCAGCTCTTTTTCACTGGGATCATCCGAAATATCTCGAAAGTACCAACGCATGCGCGCGCGGCTCCGTGGGAGCGCCCCGATTATTAAACAACAGATTTGATTGCGAATTCAAGTATCGGTTGTGGATTCCAATGTGCCACGCCCATCGTGGACGGGAGAGTTGGCGGGTCGCCACGTTTTGACGGCTTCACCCCTTCATCAAATGCCCGAATCTCTGCATCGCCTCGCGGCGCTCGTCGGCGCTCGGCATGTTCACCGCCGGAAATTTGTCGCGCCAGTGCCACGGGCGGCAAGCGTCGATCACGGCGCGGCTATTGGTGTAGTCGCCGACCGCCTTGCGTTCCGGCTCGATGCGCGGATCGAGCGGCGTCGACCAGGCGCCACGGATGATGTCGATCGATGTCGCCGGATCGGAGCGCGTAATCAGCGCCCAGATCACCTCGTCAAGGTTCGACACGTCGATGTCGTCATCGACGACGATGACGTAGCGCCCGCAATAGGCGCCGACGTGACACTGCGCGGCGATATGGCCGGCCTGCTTGGCATGGCCGGGATACCGCTGTTTGAGCGCGACGACGAGAAACAGTCGCGCGTTGCCGACCTCGTGCGCCCAAGCCGCGGTGACGCCTGGGACACCGGCCTTCTCGACGTTCTCGCGCAGCAGCGCCGAACGCACGATGGCGCGGTAGCGGCAGATTTCATCGGGCGGCCGCTGCGGCACGCAGCCCAACAGGATCGGTGCATTGCGATAATAAACTGCCTTCACGTCAATCACAGGCTCGGGTCGCTCGTCACTCGCGTAGTAGCCGGTCCACTCGCCGAACGGCCCCTCTTCCCGCACATTGCCGGGCTCGACGAAACCTTCGATGACAATCTCGGCATTGGCCGGAATGGGCAGTCCGGTGATCGGTCCCTTGATGACCTCGACCGCCTGCCCGCGCATGCCGCCGACGATGTCGAGTTCGCACACACCCGGCGGCACCTCGCTCGAGCCCATCAGAAAGCTCATCGGATCGCCGCCGCAGACGATGGCGACCGGCATGCGTTCGCCGCGCGCGGTGTATTTGTCGCGCATCACCCGGCCGTGCTTGCCGGGAGAAATATAGAAGCCGAGCGTCTTTTGGTCGTGGATCATCACCCGGTAGGTGCCGCAGTTGATCCAGCCATCGTCCGGATCGCGCATGATATTGTAGCAGCCGGTGCCGATATAGCGGCCGCCGTCCTGGGGATGCCATTGCGGCGCGGGAAATTTGGTCACGTCGATGGCGTCACCCTCCATGACGTTCTGCATCACCGGGCCGGTGTCGACGAATTTTGGCGGAATCCGTTTGACCATGCCGGCATGGTTGACGCGAAAGCTCTCGCTCAATTCCAGCTTGGACAGTTCACTGGAAAAGCCGAGCGTCATGTTTTTGCGCTTGCCAGCAAAGAAATTGACCAGCAGCCGGCTACCCGGCAGCGTGCCTGGCACGTCGTTAAACAGAAAACACGGCGCGTCGTCGGCGTGCGCCGACATTTCGGCGACCATGCCAATGTCGCGCTGATAGGATAGGCCACCGACCTCTTTCACCTCGCCGAGCTTTTGCGCTTCGTCGAGCCACTGGCGCAAATCGTGGTAGGCCAAAGATGGTGCCGTATTCGAGCCCGCCCCAAGTGAGGCCGTCATCGGATCGGGCATGACAGTCTGCTCAGCCATGTTAATGAATCTCTTTCCAATTCTCGGCGACATAGCCCTGCCGGTCGACTTTCACAACCGCCTTTCCCGGGACCGCGTGGCTGCCCTTGCACGACCATGCGTAGATCGTGTCGTGCCCGGTAGCGACCATCGGGATATCGGCCGCGCCCGGATGGCTGCGGCACCACGCCGCCGCCCCGAATGACGACCGGCGCATATCGGCCTTGTCGCAATTGAGATTGGCGCCGACAAAGCAGCCCATCAGCTTGCCGCGCACGCAACGCACGACGCCGCCGTTGCGCACGGCATCCTTGTCGACATTGAAGGCGGCGGCCAGTGCCGGGATCAAGTCGGCCAGAACCTTCTCGGGCCGCGCATGTGCCGGGTTCGGACAATAGCTCACCGCGTGGGCCGCACGAAGCGGCAAGGCATTCATAAGGATAAGCAGGCCGCAGAATGTCAGGACCGCCGTCATCGCTGCTCCGCGCATCGCTCACTCCATACGGCCGCATTTCGGGTTGCAGCCGAATTGCTTATATTGCTAAGGAATTAGCCGGAGTATCCTACCATGTCGACCGACGCCGGCTCAAACCTGTTGCAAAACTGGATCGCGCGCGCCGTGCAGAGCACGCCGGACAAGCCATACGTTGTCTCGGCGGAAGACGGTCGGCGCGTGTCCTACGGGCAATTGCACCACAGCGTGGCGCAGTTCGCCACTTTTCTGCGGCAGCGCGGCCTCGGGCCCAATGACCGGGTCGCGCTACTCGCCAACAATTCGATCGAACATCTCGTCTGCTATCTGGGCGTGATGGCAGCCGGCGCGACCATCTGCACCGTCCATGTCGAGATGAATCGCAACCAGCTCGGCAATATTTTCGAACGGTTGAAGCCGCGCCTCATCCTTTACCAGGACGGCCTCGGGCTCGATGACCTTGTCGAAAATGCCGGGGTATCGAGCCTGCGGCTCAGCCGCTGGGACCGCCCCGACCCGAGATCGCTGTTTGACGAATTGGCGCGCTGCGCACCGGGAGAATCGCAAAATCCGGCGGGGCCCGACGATGACGCCGTTATCCTCTTCACCTCGGGAACCAGCGCCACCCCCAAGGGCGTCATTCTCAATTACCGCGAGTTTCTTCTCAACATCGGCCCGCTGGCCGACGGGTTCGGCATCACCGCGGACGACCGGCTCTACGACTTCCGCCCCTTCAGCTGGAATTCGGCGCAAACCTTGGGCGCACTCGCGGTGCTTTACCGCGGCGCCACGTTGATCCTGGCGGAAAAGTTTTCGGCAAGCCGATTTTTCCAGCATTTGCGCCAACACGAGGTGACCATCGCGACCGGCAATCCGACGACGATCAACATCCTGCTCAACAGCGAGCAGTCGGCGCGGCGGGACGACGTGCCGAGACTGCGCTACATTACGTCAAGCTCCGCGCCGTTGCTGCTTGAAGACTGGAAGCGGTTCGAACAGCGCTTCGGCATACCGGTCGCTCAGGGCTGCGGCGCCAGCGAGGCAAGCTGGATCGCAGCCATTCCGGGCGAACAGCGGCGGCTGGGTAAAGTCGGCCGACCGTTTCGCTACCACGACCTCGCCATCGTCAACGCCGATGGACAGCGTCTGCCGCCAGGCGAGATCGGTTATGTCGAGTTGGGCGGGTTTGGCGACCACCCCTATCGCTATCTCGGCGACGACGGCGGCATCAAAGTTCATAGCCACGGCCGTTTCCGCACCGGCGATCTCGGTTCGCTCGACGCCGACGGTTTTCTGACGCTATCCGGACGCGAGAAGGAGCTGATCATCCGCGGCGGTGCAAAAATTTCCCCACTCGAAATCGACTCGTTCTTGATGCAGCACGCCGACGTGATCGAAGCTGCGACTGTCGGTGTGCCCGACACAATCTACGGCGAGGAAGTCGTGAGCTACGTGGTGACCCGGCCCGGCGCAAGCGCGGACGCAGCTTCGCTGCTCCGCTATTGCGCAACACTGCCGGCCTTCAAGGCTCCGAAGAGCATCTTGCTCAGCGATTCACTACCGAAAACCGAGCGCGGCAAACTCGATCGCAAGGCGCTGCAGAATAAGTGGCGTGAAGACTCACTTTCGGCGCTTGCCTCAAAATCATCTTGACCGTTTCAGTTCGGTAAGCACGGCTTCGGTTCGGCAGTCAGGCGTGTGAAATTCCTTGAGAGTTTCTCCGCTATCGCCAGAACAGCGCGAGCAGAATAATAATCGGCAGTGGAATGCCAAGGAGCCACAACAATAAGCCTCTTCCAAATCCCATAGTCGCCTCCATTCTCAAAAAATATCGCTACAGTTCGAGCTTGCGTCCTAGTGCGAGAGCAGGACGAGAAGGATGATGATCGGGATCGGAATTCCCAACAACCACAATAAGATCGGCATCGCTTACCTCCAGAATCTTTGCGTAATACTCTTTCGCTTACCAGGGACGCGCAACCAAGCGCCGCTCATTCCAGGTGCCGTCGCGCAATTGTCCGCCCTCGACGGCAGCCAGGCTCGCCGCGAATGCGCCGAACAGCAGCGCGGCCGCCATCCAGAAGGCGAGCTTGGCCGCGCCGCGCCGCGCTTGATCGGCTGCGGCCTTGGCCTGCGCGATAACATCATCGACGCGCTTTTGCGCATCGGCCTGGCTCAATCCTGTCCGGGCTGCAACGAGCTGCGCGACGTACGTCCTGTCTCCGGCCGAGAGGCCACCACTTTGCAAAGCGCTCGACGTCCAAAGGCGCAATACCTCGGCGCGCTCGCCTCTGCCATTCGTTGGGCTGGCGGCGCCGCCCGGCGAAGCACCGGCGCTTGTACCTGCCGGTTGGGCCGCTGCCGCACCCGGCCGGAACAGCCGATCGACATAAATTTGCGCCGGGTTGGCGCTGGCCGTTGTCTGACTTGCAGCTGCGCCTGCGCCCGCGGCAGCTCCACCCAAAATATGTGTCGTCGCGGCGCCAAGCAGGCAAGCACTGATCAGCGCCGCGAACGCCCAGGCGATAAATCCGTGCGCCGTATCGCGAAAGAAGACTTCGTTAGTGTGGACGCCAATCCACTTTGTGCGAAGCCGTGCCGCCAGATAGCCGCCGATGGCCGACGACATCACGGCAACGAGCACCAGATAAATTCCAGCGGCCACTTTGAACGTGGACGCTGAGACACCCATATCGGCCCAGGGAGAAATCGAGGAAAGGCCCAAGCCAGCGCCCAGCGCGAGCAGCGGGAGCATTACGGCCGATGTGACGATTGCTCCGGCAGCGATGCTGCCCCATGAAACAGCCGACATTGCATCAGTCAAAATTGCGCTATCGGCCCGCACGCCGCTATCCATTGGTCGCTCCTGCAAATTTTTTTCAGCACAATGCTGTGTCGCCCGTATCAAGAGTCGTTGTGACGAAAAGTTCCCTGGCGGGCGGGAAATACCGTGCTCGCCATGGTGAAGCGTGAGAATCGTCCTGCGCTGCAGCAAATCTTGCGGTGCACTCCGCAGTAAAGTAACTGCCTGTTGCAGGCAGGAGATGGCGCGCCACCTATGAACGACCGCCCATGAGCAAGTCGCTCCATTCTCACCCTCGAATGAGCGTGCTGATTGCGCTCCTGGCGACACTGTTCGGTGCGTCCCGGGCCGGCGCCGACGACGCCAAGCCGCGGTTCGGGCCCAACGCTGTTCCGATCGAGCAGGCGACCGGTTATCTTCGGACCCACCGGGCGCCTGACTACTGGGCCATCAGTCCGTTCTACATAGCGCAGGACACCGACAGCGCGTGCTCTGCGGCCAGCATCGCAATTCTGCTCAACGCGCTGCGCGGCTTGCCGCCGCGTGCCGATGTTGACCTCGTTACGCAAGCCGGGCTGCGGGCGCGGTTAGGCGACGCACGCTGGACCGCGGAAACGGCGCAAGACGGATCGGGCGTGACGTTTGCGGAATTCGTCAAGGTTGTGACTGAGAGCCTTCACGCCTACGGATTTGCAAACGACGAAATCCAGGTGTTCAAGCCGGCTAACGCCTCGAATGAGAGCCTTGCCAGATTGCAGCACCTGCTGGGTGCCAACGAACATTCAGGCAAGGATATCGCCCTCCTTTATTTCAATCAGGGTGTGCTGACGGGCGACTGGGACGGTCCCCACATTTCACCGATCGGTGCTTTTGACGCCCACCGTGGCCGCGTACTCATCATGGACGTCGACCGTCGTTTCTACGTGCCCTACTGGTCGCCGATACAAAAGGTGCTGGAGAGTATGCTCAAACCAGCCCCGGCGAGCTTTGGACCGCTCGCGGGCGAAACCGGCGGCATCGTTTGGGTCCGGCCAAAACAGTATTGAAATCGAGACGGATGAAACTGGTCATTTCGAGGGGACATCCGCCTTCAGGAGCGGCGTCCATTTGGCGATTTCGGCCTGCAAAAACTCGCGGGCACCCCCCGGTGTGGCGAGCCCCGCAGGCACGGTCTCCTGACCGACCGCCACGGCTCGGCGCTGGAAATCCGGATCGTTCAACGCGCCGCGCAGCGCGTCATTCAGACGCCCAACAATCAGCGCCGGCACTCCCTTCGGTGCGTACAAGGCACTCCACACCTGCATGGCGACGTTGGGCAAGCCCTGCTCGGCCAAGGTCGGAAGATCTGGCAGAAGTTTTGCGCGGGTATCGCCAACGATGCCGTAAGCTTTGACCCTGCCGGCCTTGGCTTGCACTGACGCCGTGATCACGGCATCGCAAACAATATCCGCGCGTCCCGCCGCCACGTCGATCATGGCGGGCCCGGTGCCCTGATACGGGATCATGTTGAAGCGCGTCTTGAGCTGCCGCATCAGTAGCGACTCGCAGAGAAAAGACGGCCCGCCCGGTCCGGTGTTGGCGGCATTGACCCTTGGACCGCTGTTCTTGAGGTAGCCGATGAAATCTTTGAACGGCAAATTTGCGAAGGAAGGCTTCGCCACCAGCATGGTCGGCGAAAACACCGTTATGCCGAGGCTGACGAAATCGCGCAGCGGATCGTAAGCGAGATCTGGATAGAGCGCCGGACTGATCGCCATCGAGATATTGGTGAAGAGCAGCGTGTAGCCGTCCGGCGGTGCATGTGCGGCGCGTTCGGCGCCGACATTGCCGCCGGCGCCGCCGAAATTCTCGACAACGACGGCACGCCCGAGTTTGCGCGACAGCACGTCCGCCAAGATGCGGCCGGTGACGTCGGTCGGGCCGCCCGCCGCAAACGGCACGATCAGCTTGATCGGATGCGCCGGATAGTTTTGCGCAACGGCGCCGCCACGCGCCACGACAACGCTGAGGAGAACCGCGGCTGCAAATAAAATCGCGCGTCCAGCGAGCCGCATTGCGACGACCTCGTTAAGGCGCGATGGCGATGTGCTCGCCCGCCAAAAATCCAAGGACAAACGACTTGGAGATGCCGCCCACATAACCGGCGCGCGGGCCGCCTTCGAGGCCAGCGACCGGCGTTCCAACCGCGTACAGGCCGGGAAAAACGCTATCGTCGGCCTTGAGCGCCTGCGCGTGCTCATTGATAACGACGCCACCCATGGTGCCGGTGACACCGGTGCAGAGCGGCACCGCATGGAACGGAGCCGTGGCGATCGGCATCGGCTTGTGCTTGCGCGTCGAGCGCGGCACCGCAAGGCGACCGAACATGCCGCTCGCCACCGCTTGATTGTGGTCGCGAATGGTTTGCACAAGCGCGGCAGCCGGCAGGCCAACGCGCGCCGCGAGCGTTTCGACGGTGATTGCGCTCGTCAACTCGCCACCGGCATCCACCATCGCTCGATTGGCCGGCACGGTCGTGGTGATCCCCGGCTCCGCGCGCCAGATCGCATCGTCGACGATCAGGATCACGCTCAGCGGATCGGGCAGCTGTGCCACCGCATTGGCCATGCACACGCCACCGAGGCCCTCATCGGTGAAGCGCTTGCCATCAGGGCCGACCAGCACGCCAAGTTCGGCAGCCGCATCGAGATGCGGATACGGCCAAAGCTGCGGATTGGTCATGGCGTTGCGATGGTGAATGTGGCCGTAGAATGCGCCGAACCCGCCGATCGCGGCGGCTGCCGCTTCCGCCATGCGGATGCCGTCGCCCTGGGCTCCCGGACCAACCCGGCACAGCACGCGATCCGCGCGCGGCGTGATGTATTGCGCAATCATATCCCGATTGGCCGCGAAGCCGCCGTCGGCGATCACCACGGCCTTGGCGGCGATGCGCTGGCGCGCGCCGTCGCGCATGACATCGACGCCAACGCAAGCGCCGCCTTCGACGACGAGGGCTTCAACTTTGGTGCCGCGCATCACGACGCCGCCGCGCTCTTTCAGATTCTTCTCAAGCCGCTGCATGAACAAGTCCGGGCCGCGGTCTTCCCAATCCAATCCCGCAACCGGCCGCCGCGGCGGCGCCAGCACCTGCTGTCCCGGCTGATCGTGCTGCAGCGCGCGCTGCACGAACGTCGCACCCTGCTGCGACAGCCAATCGATGGTGCGCTTGCCGTTAGCTGCGAGCGCGCGGGCGACCGCTGGATGCGCGTTGGCGCCGCTGCCGTCCATGATGGCGCGGAAAATCCGATCCGGCTCCGCCATGATCGGCAGTCCCATGATATTGCCGACGCCGGTCGAAAACCGCGAGCTGCACGGATAACGCTCTTCGCTGCGCGCTTCGAGAACAGCCGCCGATAATCCCGCTTCGGCGGCGCGGCAGGCGGGGATCAGCCCGGAAAAACCGCCACCGATCGTGACGACGTCAAACTGCATCGACACCCCCCGGAAATGAATCTCGAACGGCAACTATGCGCCAACGGACCGCTGGCCTTCAAGTTGAAGAATGCCTCAGCGGACAATACCGACGATGAGGTACGGCCCAACAGCAGTAATCCGCAAAAGAAAAAACGCCCGAAGGTCGGCGGCGGCATGCGCGAGCGCGGCGTCTGACGAACCGACGCCGCCGGTTGCGGCCGCCAGCGGATTTGCCGCCCTCTCCCGCTCACTAAGAGCGGGAGAGTGGCTTACCGCCCGCTCTTCGCCAACGAGTGCACCCAGCCGTGCATGCGCTTCTTGGCGTTGGCGATGTCGTCTTTTGAGAACCAGTCCTCGGGTTTGACCTTGTCGACCGGATAGACGGGCCGCAAGAAGTCGCTCTCGTAGCCGAACGGCACGGTGGCATCGATGCCCATACCACCTTCGAAGCGCGTATTTGACGCGGTCCATTGCTGCGTGCCCGCCGTCATGCGTTCGGCCGGCATGAAGGTCTGGCCGCGCCCGCCGGGGATCGGATTGAGAATGTCGGTCTGCGGATTGACGCGCGTGGTAAGGCACCACATCACGTCATCCATCGAATACGGATCGACGTCCTCGCTGACCGCAATGGCGAGCCGCATGCCCTGCGAGCACGACAGCGCGGCCCCCATGAAATTGCGCTGCCAGCCTTCGTCAAGCTGATGACGCTTCTTCACCTGGATGATGCAACCGCCCCAGTCGGTCATGCAGTACGGGATCACCACGTTCTGCACGATGCCGGGCTGCAGCCGGTTGCACAGTTCGTAGATCGCCGCCTCGCGCACACTGGTGTCGATGTTGTGGTCGTCGAGCATGTGGACGCCGAGCGCGAAGATGATCGGCTTCGTCTCCGGCCTGCGCATGGTGATGGCGGTGACGTGAAAGGTCGGCGCCTTGTAGGATTTGCCCATGTAGCCGGCCCACTCCGGATGGAAGTGGTAGCGGCCCTGCACGTTGGCGTCCTCGGCCTCCTTGGTCTCGTAGCGGCGATCGCGCGGGTTGACGTAGCCTTCAAGCACCAGTTCGCAATCGGCGAGCGCCATGGCGTCGACCGTGCGCGCCTTGACCAGGCGGATCGGGGCACCCTGCACCGCAGAAGCAATGCCGATCTCGTCGCAGCCCATCGGCAGCACGGCGTAATCGAAGCCGGCGCCGGCCAAGAGCGTGCAGGCCGGCGGCACGCCAAAGCACATGGTGATCGGCACCGGCTGGTCTTCCTTGTAGTATTTGTTGACCACCTGCCACATGTGAGAGCCGGGCGAAATCTGGAACGTGCCGACATTACCCCAGCGGAAATTCATGCGGTTGTAGCCGAGATCGGAGCCGCCATCGAACTGCGGACCGGTGACGCAGCGGATGCCGGAGCCGACGGTCAGTTCCGGCTCGTAGGTGGTATGGCGGATCGGCACCAGCCACTTGTTGACGTCGTCCGGCTTCTCGACGACGAATTCCTGGCACGGCGCCTCGCTCTGCGCGATCTCCACCGGCTTTAACGGATGCGACAGCGCGTGCGCGAGCTTCCGCACGCGCTCGGCGTCGTCCTTCCAGCCAAACATCTTGTTGATGATCGCCATGTCGCCGAACAGATTGGTGATCACACGATGGTTCGGCTTGTCTTTGACGGTGTTGAACAGCACCGGACAGCCGCCGTCCATGTGCTTCTGCAGCCCGGTGACCTGGAGGTCGGGGTCGACTTCCTTGTCGGTCTCGATCAGCTCGCCATTGGCGCGCAGCCACTGCAATGTGCTGCGCAGATCGAAGGCCTGGTTCGGCGTCGCCGCCGTTGTTTGGTCCTTGCGCACCGGCTGTTGCATTGTTCGTCTTCCCATTGCATAGATTTCTAAGTAATTATTTGCCCGGGATTACAGGGGCTGTCAACGCCGATGCCGCCGCGGCCGTCGCCCAAACCGAAACCAGTGCCGCGCCTCGCGGAGTTTCCGCCGCGGTTATCGTCGGGCTATCAGGTGCGCGATGCGCATCGCGCATTCCAGCGGCTGTTGGAACGCCGCATCGCGCCTTACGGCGTCGCCCGTGGACAGTGGTATTTTCTGCGCGTGTTGTGGATCCACGATGGGCTGTCGCAGCGCGAACTCTCCGCACGCGTCGGCATGATGGAACCGACCACCGTGATCGCACTGCGAAGCATGGAAAAGGCGGGACTGATCCAGCGCCAGCGCAGCGACAACGACCGGCGCAAGGTGCGCGTGCTGCTCACCGCCAAGGCGAAACGTCTGCGCAACGAACTGCTCGGCGTGGCCCGCGACATCACCGACGCGTCCGAGGAAGGCATTGCGGCGCGCGATCTCGCCGCGTTTCGCCGCGTCGTTGCGCGGATGACGGAAAACCTCGACCGCGTTGAGCGATAGTCCGCCGCGCCAGGCGGTCACAGGCCGAGAAGGCCGGCAAATTGCCGGACCGGCCGGTCGAGCCGCAATGCGCGCAAGCCGCTCGCCACGGAGACGCGGATCGGAACCGGGATGAACGACAGCGCTGGCGCAAGACCAGCCCGTCGCGTGGCTGCCAGTGGTGCGGAGAGATCGTAACTGACCCGATGCGCGCTCACCGTCTGCTGCACCAGGTCGACGATCATATAGCTCGCGCGCCGATCACGCTCGCGCAGCTGGCCGACTGCCCCGGGGTTGATCAGATAATACGCATCATCGCGCAGCGAAATTTTTGTATCCGACAGCGCCACGGCGCGGCCTTTTCGGAATTCATAGACGCCAACGTGCTGCGTGTGGCCGAAGGCGCAGATGCGGGCACCGGAAGGGTCGGCCATGAGCGCCTGGAAACTCTGCAGCCGGCGCTCATCGTTGTCGAGCCGGACGGTGGCGCAATCGGTCTGCGGGTGCAGCGCGCCGTGCACCGCAATCAGCTTCCTGCCGATCGAGGCCTTGAGCGGTAATCCGGCAAGAAAATTCAGGTCGTCTCGAGCGAGGCAACGCTGCGTCCAGCCCACCGCACGGGCCGCGGCGCCGCTGAAAGTTTTGGTCGTAATCCGCCCGCAGACCGCAAGATCGTGATTGCCAGCGACGCAAAGCGCGTCACGGCGGCGGATGGCGGCAACGCACTCTGCCGGCTCGGTGTTGTATCCGACAATGTCGCCGAGACAGACGATGCGATCGACGCCGGCAACCGCAATGTCATCAAGCACCGCCTGCAGAGCCGGTAGATTGGCGTGGATGTCGGAGATGAGCGCGAGTTTCACGACGCGCCCTTCACACGCTGCAAAATCGGCCCGATCCGCGCACGCAACCGCGAGACCGTCCGCCACGCAGCGGGCGTTTGTTTGACGAATCGCTTGATCCGGCGCTGGAGCAACGATCGGCCCAACGCCGGCAGACCGCGCCACGTCGCCGCGGCTGCGTGGTCGCCGAGCTTGATGTGTGTGTCCGACCATTCGAGCTTATAAGGCTCGTCGCCGACGGTGAAATCGAAGCGCCGCAGCCCGAGCCCGATGATGCTGGCGATCAGTTCGCGCAGGTGGAGGGCGCCTGGACCGTAGTGAGCGATCGGCCCATCGTCGTAGCTGGCAAGCACGTGATAATAGGCGTCGCGAAACACCACGCCGAAATGTGCAGCGCCACGGAGCGCGCCAATCTGCGTGTGCCCGATATGCATCTGAACCTTGTCGTCACGCGCAAGCGGCGACGCGTGCTCCGCAACATCCAGGAAAAATTCGCGCCAGCCTGGACGCTCAAACATGTCGGGAATGCCGCGCTGCGCGAAATGCCGGCGCTTTTGCGCCATCAAGGTTTCGAGCGTCTGTTTCGCCTCGGCCGTATTGGCGTCGACCGCAAAGGCGACCTCGCCGAATTGGTCCAGCCGTTTGCGCTTGGATCGGTCGCGGCGCCGCGTCGCCGACGAGCGTTTGGACGCGTAGAACGTCTTCCAATCGGCGCCCAGCTCAGCGAAATGCGCACCGCTCGGATTGGTTGCGAGCGCCAGCGCGAAGAATGGATTTGGCTGGCCGCCCACCAATTGCGGCATCTTCTCGAGCTCGATCCAGTCATGGCGGAACAGCGGCTCGCGCTGCATACGCACTCGCAACTCTTTCCAGACGGCGCGGAACCGTTCCGCCGGAATGCGTTGCGAGAAATCGCGGGCGACGAGCGGCGCATTGTAATCGTTCAAATCCTGGCCGAGCCAGCACAGCCGGCGCGCACCGCCGCTGCGATCGATGGCAAGGGGCAGGATGATCGCAGTCTGCCCGCTGGCAAACGACCCGACGGCGATAACGGGTTGCACGCCTTCGCGCGTGCCAATATGGCGTTGCCACCTGAGCAGCCAGTCGAATGTCTGGAACGGTGTGCAGTCGGCTTCGCGCTCGAAGGATCGCCATTCGGCCTCGACGGCTTCGAGCCGGTCGTGGATCGAAAGAGTGAGCATGGACGGAGCATCGCTGACTTCGCCAACGCGACGCGGCGCCTCGCGGCCGACATCAAATGCCAGCCCGGCGTTCGGCAATGCGGCCAAAGGTCTGCTTGTCACGCAATCCGCTGACATGATGGATGCCCAGGAGAGCGTGATAGAGGAGAATAGCTAAGGGAGCATCGCTTCCCCCCTCGCCGCTCGTGTTAAGGTAAAGCGCCCCTCAACAGGATTGCCCGACTTTTACATGGCATCGCCGGCGCCATGAGAAGCCGATCCGAACAGGTCTAACGAAGACGAACGAGAGGATAAAATGAACGCAGGGCGTATCTGGTCTGCCGCCGCGGCTATCTGGCTGGGAATGGGCGCCATTTCGGGCGCCGTCTACGCGCAAGCCAGCGGCTATCCCTCCAAAGCGGTCACGATTATCGCCGATGCGGCGCCCGGTTCCACGCCGGATGTCGATGCCCGCTTTGTTGCCGAGGGCCTCGGCAAGATGTGGGGTCGCCAAGTGGTCGTCATCGAGCATCCGGGCGCGTTCGGCAGTATCGCGGCGCGCGCGGCGGCCGAAGCCGCAACCGATGGCTATACGCTCTACATGCCGGCGCTGGCGACCTTTGTGGCCCCGAAGACGGCGGCGCCCAATGTGCCGCTGCACCTGCCGCACGATTTCATCCCGATCGGCTTCACCGCCGAGAACCCGATGTTCGTCGCGGTCAATCCCTCGCTTGGCGTGAGCACGCTGCCTGAACTGATCGCGCTCGCCAAAAAGAAGCCGGGTTCGATTTCGATCGCGGTGTCAGGGGCCGGCCGTCTCACCGATCTGACCGGCCGCCTGCTGCAGCAGCGCGAAAACGTCAACTTCGTTCGCGTGCCCTATAACAGCGGCACTGCAGCCGCGGTTTCCGACGTGGCCGGCGGGCGCGTGTCGATGATCATCGAGGGTTATTCGGGCATCGCCGGCGCGGTGAAGGGCAAGCAGATCAAACTGATAGCGGTCGCGTCCTTGAAACGTCTGCCGGAATTTCCCGACGTACAGCCTGTCGCGGATACGATCCCGGGATTTACGGCAACCGGGTGGCAGGTTCTCGTTGCGCCGAACGGCACGCCGCAGCCGATCATCAGCAAGGTCAGCACCGATTTGAGCAAGCTGGTCAGCAGCCCCGACTTTCAGAAGCGGCTCGCCAGCATCGGCAGCTATTCGCACGCGATGACGCCCGATCAGGCTCTGGCCTTCGTGAAGCAGCAACAGGATACGTGGCTGCCGTTACTGCAGAACGCCAAGGATCAGTGAACGATGTACAACTTTGCTTTTCCGAGTTGAAGCGGGAGATGTCGTCATGTCGTGCGGGAGCTATTTTATGCGTATCCATTTCCAGATGAGCACCGTTTTGGTTGTCCTGAGCGTTACTGGGCTTGCAGGTCCTGCGCTCGCCAAAGACCCCGGCGTCGACGCCTATATGATCCGGATGATGAGTTGCACGGGCCCCGACGCCACCATGGAAGTCTACATTCCGGAGTCGATTGCTTCGGACGTCAAAGGCATGGTGCATGATCTGCAGAAACCGGTGATCGGCTATTACACGCTCGATCTGACGCCGATCAACAAAGGCAAGCCGCTGGAGCCGGTCAAGATTTCAATGACGACGGACGGCAAGACGGTTATCGTCAATCAGTATACGCGCGGCTTGCCGCCGACCCGCATTCCCGTCGGCGGCGGCACGGTCGATTTCGATCAGCGTTTCGGCACCGGCGCAAAGTGCGGTCCGTTCCAGGCGCAAGATCCGAATTTCCACGGATGAACGCGCCTGATACGGCGGGGTAGATTCGAACGAACTGGTCTCTGGCGCCCTGCTCCTTGCGGACAATAAATTCCGCAGATTTCGCAAATCCGCAGGTTGCGGTGACGAAATCTTATGCGCCACGGGTGGACAGTTGTTCCTTGCCCGAACCAAGCCGTCAGCGAACAGCGAGGTTGCCGCGCTCAATTGTCTTCGACCATGTCTGCGCCTCGGATTGAGCGTCCCGGGCAAACGCGTCGGGCGTGTCGCCCACGATCAGATAGCCGGCCTTTTCAAGGAGGCTTCGCGCCTTTGGGTCAGCGAGCGCCGCTTTTGCGGCCAGATAAATCTGATTGATAACGGCTGATGGTGTTCCTTTAGGCGCGGCTAACCCCCACCAATTCGAGGCGATGTACTGAGGCAACCCACCTTCTGCGCTGGTCGGCAACGGTATATCCGGGAGTCGCTGTCCCGCCGCTACCGCCAGTGCACGAATAGCGCCGCTCTCGACATAACTGCGGCCCACCACCCAGCCCGCCAGATAGAGCTGCACCTGGTTTTCAAGAAGCGCCTGCATGGCTTCCGGCGCACCGTGAAACGGGACATGCACCAGATCGATTCCCGCAAGCTGCTTGAGTCGCTCAACGGCAAGGTGTGGCGCAGTCCCAACGCCAGGTGAAGCGAAGTTCAACTTCCCGGGATGCGCCTTGGCATAAGAGATAAACTCGCCGAAGGTTCGCGCCGGCACTCCCGGATTGACGTAGACGACCAACGGCCCCGACACGAGCTTGGTGATCAGCGTGAGCGAGGACAACGGATCGACCGGCTGCTTCGGAAACATGAATTGATTGATGACAAAATTATTGGTGGTGCCAAGCAGCAGCGTGTAGCCGTCGGGATTGGCTCTTATGACGTCCTGAACGCCGATAATGCCCGCGCTGCCAGGACGTGCCTCGACAACGATGTGTTGGCCAAGCTGCCGTTCCATTACCGGCGAAAGTGCGCGCATTGCCATGTCGCCCGAGCCGCCGGCGCCGAAAGGCACGATGACCTTGATCGAGCGAGCCGGAAAGGTCTCTGACCACGCTCGAGTCCCAAGCGTAGAAAGGGCAGCGCCCAGCATCATGGTCCGACGATCGATAGCCGTCATATCGGTTCCGCCCCCGGTCCGATCCCCTCCGGGTCGGCCCTTTTGCTTGACACAATGGCGCAGCCAGTCGACTTGCCGAGGTGCCGTTAACGAATAAGTTGCGCCAGCCGGCATTGGTAGCCGGCTTCTCGGAAAAACGGTTTTCGTCCGCGAAGCAAACCGCAGCCGCCTTGCTCCTACAGTCCGGGTTAAAGTACCACCTCCAGAGTGCGTTTCCCCGGCCAACACGATGTCGCAGGCTTGAACCCAACCGGACCTTTGCGGATTCAGCGGAGAAAGCTAGACTCCGCGATCAAACGGGTTAGCTTGCGATGTCCGCGCTACCAGCATTACGAGATCTGCACAAACTTAACGCTTTTTTCCGAGCGGCCGAGAGTGAGAGTTTCACAAAAGCGGCGCTGGATCTGAGGACGAGCCCCTCTGTCATCAGCAAGCACATCAGCGATCTTGAGCACAATCTCGGGTTCTCGTTATTGCGACGTTCGACACATGGCGTGTCTCTCACCGAAGCCGGGAACGGGCTGTTCGCATACTGCCTGGAGTATTTTTCCGGTTTGGACGACTACGTTATCGGCACGCGAAATTCGCTCACTGGACCAATCGGCTTCCTGCGTATTCAGACCAGCTCCGAGTTCGCGCGATGGGTTCTCGCGCCCGCAGTCCGGGATTTTTTGAAAGGTCACTCGAAAATCCGCGTTGAAGTCTTAACGCAGTCCGGCCCGATATTCGATCAAGAGTGCGACGTCGTTCTGACCAGCATCAAGCCAAAGGCGCCGGGACTCACTGGAGAAACGCTGTGCAAGGTCAAGCACGTCGTTTGCGTGACACGAAGATATCTCAAGACACACGGAACGCCAAAGACCGTCCGTGAACTGCAACAACACAACTGTCTGATCGACTCGACGACTGCTTCGAAGACTTCGACTGCAGCCGGATCGGCGACGTGGAGATTCCGAAACGGAAGCCGGTTCGCCCTTGTCGAGGTCAAGGGATCGTTTTGTTCGGACAGCCCAGCCATGCTCATGCAAATGGCCTTGGACCATGTCGGCATTGCGCGATTGCCCAAATACATCGTCGAAGGCGAATTTCGCAATGGCAAGCTGGTATCATTATTCGACGGCTCGGTAGCCTCTCATGAGGAGATTTCGGCTTACTATTCCAAAGCGACGCTGCTGCCGGCAAAGATCACTGCCTTTTTGCAATTCTTGCGCGGGCGCCTGGCTGCCGGCGGCTGAGCGCCCACCCCGCCGCTCGGCCGGGCGAGAAATGCGAAGGACCGATTTTCGACCGCCGACAATACGGACCCTCGCGGTCCGCACTTCCGGCGAAAACGGTTGTTCCAAAAATTCGGCTACAGAGCCGCGAAAACGCAGCCTAGGTTGCCCGCTGACAGGATATGTTTGAGCGCGCCCTGGGCTCACGAGCCAAAACCATGCCCCGAATGATGTGGACGTCTGTCGCGTGCTTGAATCGATTGTTCGCGGCCATTTTGGCAGCGCTCGTCTGCATACCGCCTTGCGAAGCGGAGGATGCGCCAAGCTTCGCGGGACGGACGGTGCACCTTATCATCGCCTATGGGACCGGTGGCGGCTACGACCAATGGGCTCGCCTCGTTGGCCGATATATCGGCCGCCATATTCCGGGCACCCCAACGGTCATTCCGGAAAACAAGCCCGGTGCGGGCGGTTACGTTGCTGCATCTTATCTCTACGCGGTCGCACCAAAGGACGGGACCGTGTTCGGTCTGATCGGCCGCGATACGCCGTTGGGGCCGATAACGAATGCATCGGGCGCCCGCTTCGAACCGCGGAAAATGTCCTGGTTGGGAACGCCGACCACTGAGACAAACGTGTGCATCGCGATGAAGACGGCGAAGGTGAAAAGCGTCCAGGATCTTTTCACGACACCCTTGGTTGTCGGAGACGTCGGTCCCGGAAGCGGTACACGCTCCTATCCGCTGGCGCTGAACAAGCTTCTTGGAACCAGGTTCAAGCTGGTGTCCGGCTATCCGTCATCATCGGACGTCTTTCTGGCGATGGAACGCGGTGAGGTGGAGGGTATCTGCGAAAGCCTCGATAGCATCGAGGATCGGCGACCAAACTGGATTGCCAACAGTGAGGTCAATATTCTGTTCCAGGGTGCGCCCGAGCCGGCTCCGGCAATCAAGGCTCCCTTTATCATCCACCTTGCCAAGACCCAGCATCAAAAGGATGCGCTCCGCTTCCTGTATGTAGGGCAAGGCATCGGGCGACCGTTCGTGGCCCCTCCTGGTGTTCCGGCCAGCACCCTTGTCATGCTCCGCAATGCCTTCTCGGCGACGATGCAGGATCCCGATTTCATTGCCGATGCCGCACGGCAAAAATTCCGATTGCGGCCGCGGGACGGCGCTTACCTGAATGGGCTCATCGACCAAATCTACTCCACGCCGCAGCCCCTGATTGCCGAGGTTGCGGGCATGATCAACCAATAGCTTTGCCACAGCATTATGCCAGTCCCATGAAGGGCGACTCCAACCGAACGAGCAATCATGCCAAGTGAAATGTTGGTCCTAAAAGGCGGCACGCTGATTGATGGCACCGGCCGCCCGCCCATCGAAAACTCCGTGATCGTCATCGACGGTGGACGCTTCAAGACGATCGGCCAAGGCAGCGAGATTCCGATACCGCCCGACGCAACCGTTGTCGACCTCTCGGGCAAGACCGTCCTGCCCGGATTTATCGACGGCCATGCTCATCTGGAGGAGTTTCACGGCGAACTCTATCTGCACCTCGGCATTACGACTGTCGCGCAGATCGAGATTTACCAGGATGGCCCGTGGAGTCGCGCACAAAAGGAAGGCACTAACCTCGGTAAGATCCGCGGCCCTCGCATCTGGATGAGCGGCATCGCTATCGGTGGCGCAAGAGGAATACATGATGCGTTCGGTTCGCGCACGTCGCGCGGCTTTAGGGTCGTGACCTCGGAGGAGGAGACCCGCCGGGTCGTCCGCCGCAAGAAGGAGTGGGGCTACGACTGCATCAAGATAAACGAATATCTGCCGTTCGAATTGGCGAAGGCTACCTGCGACGAGGCTCATCGCCACAACATGGCGGTCGCGGCGCACAGTCTGGATGCAATGGAATCCGCGCGTGCGGGCGTCGATGCCATCGAGCATATCTGGTCAGTCGGATACAGTTCGATTCCCTATCCTCCGGCGCGGCGGAAGCTGGCCGAAGACCGCTTGAGCGGCAAAATCGAACAGGAATTGGCGGGCGCCTATTATCAAACGGAGAACTTCGATCGGGTCATCGACGCCATGGTCGGGAGCAACGTGGCGTGGACGCCGACCATCGCCAAATGGCTGCGTCCGCTGTCGCCAAGCGCTGAGCGATTTCGCAAACGCGAACGCGAAATCCTCGACAATCCAAAAGCAAATCTACCCGACGCGGTGCGGGTTGTCACCGACAACGCCTACGACAAGCTGTTCAGACGTTATACTCCCGAACAGCTTGATATGGCCAAGATCGGTTTCGAGAAGGCAAACGAGTTCATCTACAAGTTCGTCAAGGCCGGCGGCCTCCTCAAAGAAGGCTCCGATCCGCCGCGCGGCATGGCCGCGCTTCTCTTGCACGAGGCGCTCGTCATGGATGTCGAGGCGGGGGTGCCGCCGATGGCGGCGATCCAAGCCGCGACGCTCAACGTCGCGAAGACCTTCAAGATGGAGAAGAATTACGGCAGCGTCGAAGTCGGGAAGGTCGCGGATTTGTGCATCGTCGAGGGTAATCCGCTCGAAGATATTTGGACGACTCAGAATGTGAAGATGGTCGTGATGGACGGGAAAGTTATCGACCACGGCTTTACGAACTATCAAAACCCGATACCGTCTTTCTACTCGAACCAGTCGTTGCCTCCGGACATTCAGATATCGCCTCTTTTTCTCCACGAAGGCGACGGACCGACTGTATTGACTGTGAAGTCAAAGGAGATGTGGCCATTCCATACGGTCATGCTCAATGGCCGTCCGCTGCCGACGACTTTCCTGTCCAAGGACCAGCTGCAAGCCACCGTCCCTTCGGACGCCATCGCAAAGGCCGGCACCTATTTCGTCACGATCAAGAGCAACGGCGAACGGTTGCCTGAGTCCAATCGGGCGCATCTCACTGTCGGCTTCAAGGTCTAGCGGCGGGGAAAATCGTGGCTCAATTCGGTTTTGCGGCGAATAGAAAAGGGCCGGAACACTACGCCGCCCTTGAGCGTGTGCAGGGATGGACGCGAGATCGTTTTCGTATCCCCGAAGATGCGCCCATCCTGGTGTCGGAATTGACATGCACTATCGACGGATGCCCTCCCCTCCAGACTTTAGTGGCCTTCTGGACCGAGGCCGCGGAGCGGCATCATTTCAAGATCCATAAGGCCATCCAGGCGATCGTCCCGGAGGATTTGCCCGCGACATGGCTCGAAGATGGGCGGTTTTCGATGGAGGGCGTTGGGTGCGCGTGTTGTTGAAGTCGGTTTGAACTCGATGGTGCTGGCTGTATGGCCTCCGCGGCGCACGTAGTGTCGCATCAACGGTGCGATCGCGAAGAACCCGCATGCGAGCTGACAGGCGGCCCTCGATGCAGGCACGGCCTGCGGTCGACAAATTAAACTATAAAGTCTGAGCGACCTGAGAGATAGGTGCTTGGTACAGCTGGGGGGATTCGAACCACCGACCTCCTGATCCACAGTCAGGCGCTCTAACCAACTGAGCTACAGCTGCATGGCGCGCGGCCGATTGCGCCGCAGAACCTATGGGCAACGCCCAACTTTGGCAAGCCTGAGGCAAGCCTGAGACATGCCTGGTCCCCGCACGCAAAAGCCCGGGCGAACCCGGGCTTTCGACAACACGGTTGACCTCCGCGAAGCGCGGAACGGCGATTTTTACACGACCTTGGTGAAGGCCTTGTTCATGCCGTTCTTCATCGGCTCGGCGGTCTCGGTGGCTACCTTCTGCGCCAGGGCGCCGAGTTCCTTGCCCTGCTGCGTGAATGCCTCGAACTGCTTACGCGCATGGGAGCTCGACAGCTCGATCATTTCCGACAGCGTCTTCGCCGTGAGCAGTTCGCCGGCAAAATCGAACGCCGCATTGGTATTGACCCGCGCGGTCTCGATCACCTTGAGGCCGTAGTCGGACGCACCCTTGGTGGCGGTCGAATAGGTAGTCTCGAGCACGTCGGTCGCCTCTTCAGCCACCGCCTTCATCTTCTCGTAGGTGTCCTTGCACTGGGCCACGCCGCGCTCGGCAAACTCGCGAAAAGCGGCCGGCATTTCGACCTTCGGAATCTCGAACTTGGGCATCTCGAATTTCGGCATCTCGAATGCGCTAGAGGCCGGCTTGCTGGTCCTGACCTTCGCAGTAGCTTCTGTAGCGGTTTCCGCCATGGCACGTTCCTTGGTTTTGGCTTTGCTCTTGGGCTGTTTCACGGTGCAAACTTGACTCGGCCTCGCCGCCCGTTGCGCAAGGCCCTGATTGCAAAACCCGGCAGCCGAACGCAGCAAACTTCAAGGCCCGGGCCTTTCCTGGCCATCTATATAGCATCGAATTTGGTGCATTGCAATAAAAATATTGCATTGCACCAAACTGGTAATACTATGAATTAGCTACGGTTTTCGCGCCTGCGCGAAATTCTCGGCCGCTTCACGTCTTCGGCTTGGCCGCATCCACCACGATCTTGGCGGCGCTCTGCCCGAGGTCGCGAACCTGTGTCGACAAGGCCTGCATCTGACGGCCGAGAAATTCCGACTGCAGGCCCATGACCTCGGTGGCGTCCTTGGCGTGCATCAGCTTCTGCGCGAAGTCGAAGGTCGCCGCCACGTTCTGCTCAGCATAGTCCATCGATTTCTGCGCAATCTCGCTGGCGCTTGAGTGCGCCGCCTGAGCTTGGCCGTGGATTTGCCCGACGGCCTGGTTGGCGGCCTGAATAAAGCCCTCAAAGGCCTTGCGGGCCTGCGTCACGCTCTGTTCCGCGAACGAACGCAGCTCGTTCGGCACCGCAAACTGTTCGAATGGATCTTTAGCCATGGGGTCCTCCGTCAGGCCGGCCGAGTGATCCTAGCGCGAAATTGCCACTGCCGTGCAACGCGAAAACTCAGCCGACCGTACCAGTTCGCCGACGCCCCCTCACCGCCGGGCCGGGTTAAGGTTATCGCATCATGCCGAAGGTCCGAGGAGGCGGCCAGCATGGACGCCGCTCGGCGCCCGCTCTATTAAGAATTCCTTAAGGGAACGGGTTCCGCCGCATGCCGAGTGTCGAGTCCGAGCTCGCGTTTTTGCAAATCGCGCGACTTGCGGCCGAAGCGACGAGCGCGCGACCGGTTTGGCTTTGGAGCACCGACGGATCACGTCTGTTGTGGGCGAACGCCGTTGGCGCGGCTGTTCTTGGCGTCACCAGCGCCGCCGGATGCGATAACGCGCGGTTCGCACCAAATAATCCCTTGCCGGCTCAGATCGCGCGCCTCGCGGCGGCGCTTCCGTCCTCCGGCACTGAACGCCTTGAGCGGCTGCGCGGCGTTGGCGCGGGTCTGGGACGCCCGGTTGTCTGCGCGTGCTCGCGCATTGTGCTGTCGGACGGCACAGCCGCCGTATTGGTCATCGCATGCGAACCGGCTGGCCGTTCGCTGCCGCTTGGCGAACGCGTTCGCCGTCTTTTTGCTGGCGTGACGGGCGCAGTCGCGGTCTTCACGCCCGACGGCAAGCTGTTGCATGCGACCGATGCCGCGGCGCCTCGCCTCGGCGGCGCGACGACACTCTCAGCACTTGGCCTCGATGAACTTGCCGCCGAGACACTCCAATCCGGACGCGCGCGCGGCAGCGCGCGCGATGGCGACACCACCGCGCAGTTCACGGCGCTCCGGCTCGGCCGCGATGATTCATGGGCGCTCGCAATCACGCCGCCGCCGGGCGATGCAGCGCTCGCGCAGCACCCGCCGGAAGCGGATCAAGTCGCCGCGGCCGTCATAACGTCGCCTGAAAAAGATGACGCAGCGCCTGACCTTGCGGCGCCGCCCACCGCCTCGGAACAGGCGCAGTCTTCATCACCGCCGACGTCGAGCGACGCGACGCCCGTCACAGACGCGGTGGCAGCCGCACCAGCCGGACGGCCAGCCTCAGGCGACCCAGTTGTTGCAGAACGCCTCCATCCGTTGCGCTTTGTCTGGCAGATGGACGCTGACAGCCGGTTCGCCATCGGCTCAGACGAATTTGCCGAACTTGTTGGCCCACGCGCCATCGCGGCCTGCGGCCGGCCATGGGGCGAAATCGCAGCCGAACTCAAACTCGATCCCGACAACCGGGTCGCACACGCCATCGCGACGCGCGAGACCTGGAGTGGCATTCCGGTGGAATGGCCGGTGGACGATACCAACGAGCGTCTGCCGGTTGAGCTGTCCGGACTACCCGTGTTCGACCGCGACCGCGTTTTTCGTGGCTATCGAGGCTTCGGGGTTTGCCGCGAGATCGATCGGATCAATCAATTGTCGCGCGAACGGCAAACGCGGCCGCTTGGCTTCACCGAACCGGAGCTGCCACCCGACACGCACGGTAGCGACGAACCAACAATACACAGCGTCATACCCTCCGCCCCGGTCGCCGCCATCGGGCAACAGGCCGAGCGCCCCGACGCGGATGCCGACACGTCACCGCATCCGGAGCATCCCAGGCTTGGCATCGTCCCAGCCGCCGCCAATGTCGTGCCGTTTCGTTCCGCACCGGCCCCGGAGCCAAAAGCGCCCAGCCTGAACGCAATCGAACGTAACGCCTTCCGCGAACTGGCGCAGGAATTGACCGCGCGGCTGAGCGGTGCGGGGCCCGAAGCGGCGACCGCCGAACAGGCTACGATCGCAGCGGACGAGGCGGCTTACGCCGACAATGCCCTCGCCAACGAATCTTTGTTGCGCGCCGCGCGGCCGGCGGGCGCCGATCATGCGTTGCTCGACCGCGTGCCAGCCGGTGTTCTGGTCTATCGCAATGACGCGCTCCTTTACGCCAATCGCCACTTTCTCGAACTGAGCGGCTACGACAGCGTCGAGACACTAGCGGCGGCGGGCGGACTGCATGCACTGTTTGCGGCGCCGGGACCGGCTGCGCTGCGCGACAGCGGCGACACACAGACGTTGTCGATCACCACGGGACGGGGCGAGCAGCGCCCGGTCGAGGGCCGGCTGTTCAGCGTGCCGTGGAACGGCGACTCCGCGTTAGCCCTCATCCTGACGAGCGGTCAGACGGCCGAGCGCCTGCGGGCGGCGCAGGGTGCGCTCGAGGCTGCACTGGGCGAGAACCGCGACATCAAGGCGGCGCTCGACCGTACAGTGCGGCGCGAGACTGAAAAGACGGCGGCGGCCAAAGCCGACTTCCTCGCGAAAGTGAACCACGAAATTCGCACGCCGCTCAATTCCATGATCGGATTTGCCGAGGTAATCCTGGCCGAACGTTTCGGCTCGATAGGCAATGAACGCTATCGCGAATATCTCAAGGACATGCATGCTGCGGGAACGCAGCTTGTCTCGATGCTCAACGATCTTGTCGACCTCTCCAAAGTCGAGAGCGGTCAACTCGACCTGAACTTTGTCGAATTCGATCTGAACGAACTCACCCAACAGTGCGTCGGCATCATGCAGCCGCAGGCCAATCGCGCGCGTATCATCATTCGCAGCGCGCTGACGCCGGGGCTCGCGCGCGTCGTGGCCGATGAACGGTCCGTGCGCCAGATCGTACTCAACCTTCTGGCTCACGCGATCAGATTCACCGGACCCGGCGGCCAGGTCATCGTTTCGACCGCGGGCGGCAACGGCGAGGAGGGCGTGCTGCGCGTGCGCGATACCGGCGCCGGAACGCGCGAGACAGAGAACACCGCCGTCACCGAGCCGCTCCGTCACAGCACTCCGGCGGTCGCTTGGGGCACAAACGGCGGCAGCCTTGGCCTGGCCCTGACCAAGGCCCTTGCAGAGGCGAACCGCGCCGATGTCAGCATCAAGAGCGCTGCCAATACCGGGACGCTGATTGAGATTGCTTTTCCTCCCAACCGCACCGCCGCCCGCTAACGGCCGCCAGCCGCAGCACAAATCCGCGTCGAACGGCCACGAAACCGACACAGACGCCCCGCATGTCTTAGGCTTGCCAGCCACCCACCATCGTCGATTGGCCCCGCAACATCGGAAACGCCTGCTGTGACCGCGGCTACCGGCTTAAAACGCCTCGCGATTGCCGTTACCGGTGTGGCCGCCGCGGCGTTTGCTACGCTGATCGGGCTGTCCTTTCTGATACCGGCCGCGTCGATCCGCGATGCGGTCAAAAAGGAAATCCACGACGTCACCGGGCTCGACCCGACATTGCGAGGCGATATCTCGGTTTCGCTGTTTCCGCACGCATCGGTCACTTTCCGCAACGTGCTGTTCGCCGACAATCGCGGCGCCCAGCAGGCGCCGGCGCTGGACGCCGATGAGATGATTGCGCGGTTGAGCTATTTCCCGTTGCTCGCCGGACGGATCGAGATCTCCGACATCACGCTGGTCCGTCCCACCATCACCGTCGCGTTCGCGCAGGACGGACAATCGAACTGGTCTGGACTCACCGCCTCGCTCGCCCACGCACTGGCGCCAAATCCGAGCCATGGCGGATTCTCCGAAATCGGCATCCATGACGGCACAATCGTGGTGCGCGACGCTCGCGCAGGGGCGCCGGAGCAGATCGACAACGTGGACTTTGAGGTCGCGTGGCCGTCGATCTCGCGCAGCTTTGCGGCGACCGGCCGCTTCGTCTGGCGCGACCAGCCGGTCGAGGCGAGCTTGGCACTGAGCGATTTCCTGGCGGCGCTGACCGGCAAGAATTCCGGCGTGAAATTGCGGCTGGCCTCGCAACCGCTCGACTTCACCTTCGACGGCACCGCCAGCAATGAACCCACACTGAAGATGACGGGTACGCTT
This sequence comes from Xanthobacteraceae bacterium, assembly GCA_049300295.1. Classification (GTDB taxonomy): domain Bacteria; phylum Pseudomonadota; class Alphaproteobacteria; order Rhizobiales; family Xanthobacteraceae; genus BOG-931. The sequence continues at coordinate 82,276 of JBAQJL010000127.1, read as the reverse complement.
GCCGTTGAATCGCCGTCGCTGCGTGATGCCCTGCGCTGGACCGGCAAACGCAGAGTGCCGTTCGGCGGCTTCCAGCGTTTCGCACTGCGGGCACAGAGCGACGTCAGCAACGGCACGGTATCGCTGACCAACGTCAACGTCGAACTCGACGGCAACCGAGCCGAAGGCGTTCTGACGCTGGGGACCGACGGTAATCGCGCCGTCCAGGGCACGCTTGCCGCCGACTCGCTCGACCTCACGCCTTATGTGAAGGGAGCTCGTTTGATGGCGACGAACGAGCGCACCTGGGACCGGCTGCCGATCGCGCTCGACGGACTTTCCGACTTTAATCTCGATCTGCGGCTCTCCGCCGCGAGCGTCAAAATCGCAAACGCGCAACTGGGCCGGACCGTCGCCGCTGCCAACATGAGCGGCGGAAAGCTGAAGGTGACCATCGCCGACTCGCAGGCTTTCGGCGGCTCCGCCACGGGTTCGTTAGGGATCGGCAACGGCAAGAACGGCATCGAGGTCAGTTCGCACGTCCGGTTCGACGAAGTCGATCTCGGCAACTGTCTGAGCCAGATATTCGGCCTGCATAATAAGCTCGAGGGACACGGCACGCTGGCGCTCGACGTCGACGGATCCGGCAACTCAGTATGGGCCGTGACTCGCACCCTCAATGGCACGGCAAGCCTGAACGCGCATGACGGCGCCCTGGTCGGCATCAACGTCGAGCAATTGCTGCAGCGCCTGGAGAAGCGGCCGCTGTCAGGCAACGGCGACTTCCGCACTGGAAGCACCGCATTCGATCGTCTCGCGCTCAACGTCAAGATCGACCAAGGCCTGATCTCGGTCCAAAGGCTGGAGTTCAACGGACCCGCCGTAAAGCTCCAGCTTGCCGGTGAGGCATCCGTTCCGAGCCGCGATCTCGACCTGCAGGGCACTGCTACGCTGGTTTCAGCCAACAGCGCCGACGATTTTGCACTGCCTTTCACCGTCCAAGGCCCCTGGGACAGCCCGGTGCCGCTGCCCGATGCATCGAGCCTGATCCGCCACTCGAACGCAGCAGCACCGCTGCTTGAGGCCGTCAAGCGGCACTCCGCGGGCGACGCCGTGCGCTCGGTGATCGATCAGCTCTTTGCGGCGCCCCATGCGACCCCCGCGCCGGCCCCCCCGACGCCCGCGACCGCAACCGCCCCTGCGGCGTCCGAATACAAGCCGGCGGCTGTGACCGCCCCGACCAGCTCCCAATAACGGCACCTGCCCGCTGCGCAGGCCTGCCCACCCGGCGCTGCCTGTTTGTTTGGCGTTGCGATTTCGCGAAACCAGTGAGATTGCAACGAAAACCAGGCGGGCATTTTCTCCAGCCATGCTCTATGATTCGTGGCGGACGAATCAGCAGGTTCTGCTCCCGGCAAGGCCACGATGTTCAGCCGCCTTACGCGCACTCTAATCAAGGTGCTGGTCGCGTCGCTGATCGTCGGAACGATCCTGGCCCATTTCGGGCTCACCACCGATCAACTGATGCAGGCCGCCGGACTGTCGCCGGCGCGGCTCACCGACTTGGCGCGCGAAGGATTGGCCTGGGCGCTGCCCAACGTACTGCTCGGCGCGCTGATCATCGTGCCGGTGTGGTTCCTGTTCTATTTGTTTCACCCGCCGGGTGAGAGCAGAGATTAACGGAACGGGTCACCGCGTGGGGCAATTGCCGCCACACCGGCACACCGAATATCACCCGCCTTCTATAGAACGCTCTCGACGTCGGTCTTGGAGAAATCGTCACCGACAAAAAGCAGGCGGCAAGAATGCTCTTTGGCAACCGCGTAAGCAAAACAATCGCCGAAGTTCAAATTGGCTGGATGCACGCCCTTGCCCCACCTTTCGTAAGCTTGGGCAATGCGCTGCGCGGAGGCTGACGTAACTGTCATGATCTCGAACCCCAACCCACCGATCAAGTTTGCCATCACTTCGCCGACACGCCGGCGGCCGGCAACGATAAGCGCTTCAGCCACGGTGCCCGCGGACACCAGCACATCGGCCTCTGCCTCGAGCACCTCGATACAGGCGTTCGCCTCGGGTTCTCCGAGGACGATTGCCATGAGTGCCGATGTGTCGACCGCGATCATTTGGGCAGACCATTCTTATCATAGAGAAAGTCCTGGCTCCTCGCGGCGCGCGGACCGCGCTTCGCTTTGACGGAACCGGAAGCGCGGATAGCTTCGAGCAATTGCCTGCGCGTTCCAACGTCCAAGGGCTGTTTTTTGACCGCCACGAGCCGAGCAGCCGCCTGACCGTGCCGGGTCAAAATGACCTCATCGCCCGCTTCCGCGCGTCTGACTAGCTCTGTCAATTGCCCCTTGGCATCAGTCACGGAAATCCGCATTGCGCCACCATTCTCGTCCGGACAAAAGACCGCTTTATCAAAATATGGACCAGCGATTGGTCCATAACAAGAGCAAGGCAGAAACTGACATCGGACACTTGATTACCCTGGTCACGCTCGGGCCCTCCAGCGCACCGGTGAACTTAGCGAACAGCGAGGCGCCGAGCACGGCGACGCCGACGATCGCGAGGAAGATGCTGCACACCGCGTTGGTCTGGGGCTTCACGCCGAGCCGGATCTCGGAGTAGATGCATCGTGGCGTCGGCGATCGCCACGGTTTAAAATCTGCAGGGTAACTGCCGCGCGCACCCTGGCACGATTCCTAGCGCACCTTTTAGGTCGGTGGGAAATACGAATTGCCGCGGTATGGCGGCTACGGGAAAAGGTTCCGGCGACTGTCAGCCGGCCGCCGCTTCGGCGACTGGCACGGCGAGAAGATCGTCGTCGACGCCTTCGGTCAGAAGCTTGCGCGGCTCGGGCCCGTAATAATCGCCCAAGTGCACCACCGGCCGCGGCTGCGTCATGATCGACACCAACCGATCATAGATCGCCCTCGCCGAAACCGGCTTGGTCAGATATTCGTTGACGCCGAGTTTGACGGCCTCGACGACGCGCCAGCGTTCGCAGTGCCCGGTAAGCATGATGATCGGAATGTCCGGCATCGGAAATACACCCGGCGAGCGCACGATACGCACCAGTTCGGCGCCATTGAGAAGCGGCATTTCCCAGTCGAGGATCACCACGTCAGGCGCAACGGTGCGGATCGCATCGAGCGCGGCAATACCGTCGGCCGCTTCGTAGATATCCTTCACACCGCAATTGACCAGAAGGTTTCTGATCATCTTGCGCATATACTGGTTGTCGTCGACCACGAGCACCCAGAGCGACTGTATGAGGTCTTCAATTTCTTTCTTCGATGGCTTCGTAATCATGGTGCGACTGTGTGACGATGATGAAATGTGCGAATCCGAGCGGCGATGGACCGCATCAGAGCATGGGGCGTGTTGCGGCTTTGTAAAATTCGAACCGCAGTTCGCGCGAATACGCGCCACTGAACGTTCGTTGCGTTTGCGTGGTGAGCGTTCGGTTAACGCGAGCGCGGCTCGCGCCGAACATCGCGCCTTAACTGACCAGAACGAGTTCGTTCAGTTCCATATCGATGTCCGGGAGGTAGCTCGACATCTTGCGCGGTTCTGGAATATAGCGGTTGCCCTTTTTCATCATCCGACGCGGCTTGGTGAGGATTGAGATGAGCCGGGCCTGCAGCGCTTTCGACGAGACGGGCTTGAGCAGGAATTCGTTGACGCCGAGATCGACCGCCTCCATCACGCGCGACCGCTCGCCGAACGCCGTCAGCATGATGATCGGAACATCCGGATAAGGGAACTCGTTGGGCGAGCGCACGCGGCGAACGAATTCCAAGCCGCACAGGTTCGGCATTTTCCAATCGAGCACGACGACATCAGGCCCCCAGGAGCAGACCGCCTCAAGACCGGCGCGGCCGTCGCAGGCGTCGCGAATGTTTTTGACGCCAATGGCCTGCAGCAGCGAGCGGGTGACCCGGCGCATGGAGTGCTCGTCGTCGACGATAAGCGCTTTCAGCACATCGAGCTGTTTGCGAATTTGGCCAGCAAAGTGGTCCATGAGCGTCTTACCACCGCGTTGTCATCAAAAGCGCAATTTCACTCAATGATGAAATCATCAACGCATAAAATTGTCATGAAGCTGATCGCTAAAATTTGAACGAATTGTCGAATTGCCCGCCACCGCCAGGAGCAGAAGTTCTGCTCAAAAACCTCCCACTCAGCGAGTCACGGCACCCATAAAGCCTTCGAGTTGAGCCCGTTGCGCCGCGCTAAACCGCAAGCCAAGTTTCGAGCGCCGCCACAGCACGTCGTCGGTGGTCTGCGCCCATTCGTGCCCGATCAAATAGCGGGCTTCGGCGGCGGTCAGGTCCGCGCCGAAACGCTGGCCGAGATCATCGATGCCGCTTGCATCCTTCAGCACGTTCTCGACGCGCGTGCCGTAGGCGCGCGTCAGCCGACGCGCATGGTCATCGCTGAGGAACGGCCAGCGCTGCAGGGTGTGCGCGACCAGTGCGTCGAGTCCATCATATGCGAAGTCGCCGCCGGGCAGCGGGAGTTGCGCGGTCCAGCGCTCCGACGGCGGAAAAAAATGTGCGAGCCGATCGAGCACGTCTTCGGCGAGCCGCCGGTAAGTCGTGATCTTGCCGCCGTAGACGGTGAGGAGCGGCCCTTCGCCAAAACTCTCATCGAGGATGAGCGTGTATTCGCGGCCGATGTCTTGCGGCTTGCCGGCGCCGTCGTCATACAGCGACCGTACGCCCGCAAAGGCCCAAACCACGTCGGCGGGAGAAACCGCGGAGCGGAAATATTCATTCACGACGCCGCACAGATAGACAATCTCGTCTCCAGCCGGCGCGACGGCCGCGGGGTCGCCGGTGAAACCGGCATCCGTGGTACCGATGAGCGTGAAGTCGCGCTGGAAGGGAATTGCGAACACGACTCGCCGATCGGCGGCCTGCAGAATGTAAGCGCGATCGTGCTCGTAGAGGCGGCGCACGACGATGTGGGTGCCCTTGTCGAGCCGCAGGTGCGGCCGCGCCGGCGGTTGCCGCAGCACCGTTTCGGCAACCGACTCGACCCACGCTCCGGCCGCGTTGACCAGAACGCGGGCCGTTACGACGTCGCGCTGTCCGCGCGTATTGAGAATAAGCCGCCAGACGTCGCCGCGCTCGGCGCGGACGCAGCGCGTTCGAGTTCGGATTGAGGCGCCGTGTTCGGCGGCATCCATCGCATTGACGACGACAAGACGCGCGTCGTCGGCAAAACAGTCGGAATATTCGTACGCTTGATGAAAGATATCGCGCAGCGGCTGCCCGGCCGAATCGATGGACAGGTCGAGCTCGCGGGTGCCGGGGAGAATCTTGCGCCGCCCAAGCCAATCATAAAGCAGGAGACCGAGCCGCAGCACCAATGCCGAACGCCGCGCCGGATTGATCGGCAGGACGAAGCGCAAAGGCCGAATGAGATGCGGCGCGGCGCGCAGCAGCACTTCGCGTTCGGCCAGCGCCGTTCGCACCAGGCGAAACTCGTAGTGCTCCAGATAGCGCAGGCCGCCGTGGATCAGCTTTGATGATGCCGACGAGGTGCCAGACGCAAGATCGTTCTGCTCCAACAGCACCACGCGCAGGCCGCGTCCGGCGGCATCGCGCGCGATGCCGGCCCCGTTGATGCCACCGCCGATGACCGCCAGGTCGAAGTCAGCCACTGATTCTCCCTTCCGAGCAGCATAGCCAACACACGAAAGATCGGCGATGATACGCCATGGACCTTCGCGAACATCACGTCGTTGTCACCGGCGGAGCCGGCGCGCTTGGCACCGCCGTCGTCACCACGTTGATCGAGGCCGGTGCGATCTGCCACGTGCCGTGCTTTAACGAGGCGGAGGCGCAGCGCTACAGCTTGCGCGACCACAAGCAAGTCGTGCTGAGCATCAGCGGCAATCTGGCCGACGAAGCGGCCATCGCGCGGCTTTACGGCGGGATCGCCAAGATCTGGGCGTCGATCCATATTGCGGGCGGCTTTGCAGCGGCGCCGTTGCGCGATACTGAACTGAGCATGTTGCGCCAACAGATTGATATGAATTTCATCAGCTGCGCGCTGTGCTGCCGCGCCGCCGTCCGGGCGATGGCCGGCGCCGGCGGCCGTATCGTCAATGTCGCCGCCCGCCCGGCGCTGGAATGGCGCACCGGCGCCGGCTCGATTGCCTACACGGCGAGCAAGGCGGCGGTCGCGGCGCTGACCGCTGCGCTCGCCGAAGAGGTCGCCAAAGACAATATTCTCGTAAACGCAGTCGCGCCGTCGATCATGGATACGCAGACCAACCGCCAAGCCATGCCCAAGGCCGAATTCGCGCTGTGGCCCAAGGTCGAAGAAGTCGCCGCGACGATCGCATTTCTCGCTTCGCCAGATAACCGCGTCACCCGCGGCGCGATCGTGCCGGTGTACGGGAAGTCCTAATACCCCGGCCACAGGCCAGGGGTCGCCAGCTCCAGCAGGTGACCGTCGGGATCGCGGAAATAAATGCCGGTTCCGCCGCGCGACCATGTGGTGCGGCCTTCGATCACGATGCCGGCTGCAGCCAACCGGGCTTCCCAGGCGGTGAGCTCGCCGGCGGCAATCGAAAACGCAATGTGTACCGGCCCGCTGCCGTCATGAGGCGGAATCGTGCCGCCCGGCAGGCGCACTGTCTGCAACGAATGACCGCGCAGGAACAACAACAGCACGCCGCGGCTGCCGACGTCGTAGGCGCAAAGCCGCGTATCGCGATAGATGGAATTGAGCCCGAGCGCCTGTTCGTAGAACGGACAGGTACGCTCGAACGCGTCCACATAAAGGACGGTTTCCAAAATCCCGCGCAGGTCGGGCATTGGCCACCCAATCCGTTATGGCCGGGCTCGTCCCGCCCGCGCGGCCGAAGCACCTACGTCTTTGCAACTCTCGCCTAAAGACATCGATGCCGCAACAAGTGCGGGCATGACGTCAGCCCGAAACCGGTACGATTTCACGCAGCGGCGCGCGGAGCAACCGGGTCACCGGGCTGGCCGCCACGATGGCGTGCTGCTGCGCATAGGCCTCATGGTTCCGCTCGATGTAGTCGACATCGTAGAGGTAATTGACCATCAGCCCGTACGACTGGGCAAGCGCCCGCTCCGACGTATCGCCGAGCCAGTCGAGCCGTTCCAGCCGTGCGCCGTTGCCAAGATGGAAGCGAGCGACCGCATCGGCCGGCAGGCCACGGCGGTTTCGTGCACGCATGTAATACCAGGCGGCCGCGCGCAGCAGCGGCTCGCGCACCCCATCGGCGATCCCCTTCTCGCGCCACCAGTCCGCGTTATCGAGCGCGGCGAGCGCCTCGCGATCCTCCTCGTCGAGCGCCAGCGATGCCTCCTGCGCGCGTTCGCGTTTGAGCCAGTCGGCAAAATTCGGCGACGGTGACAGCGTTACGAACGTAGAAACGCGCGGCACCTCGCGCGACACTTCCTCGACCACCTGCTTGATCAGGAAATGGCCGAAGCTCACGCCAGCAAGTCCGCGTTGGCAGTTTGTAATCGAATAGAACGTCGCCGTGGTCGCGCGTTCCGGATCGACGATGTCGCGCTTGTCGGCGAGGATTGGCGCGATCGCGGCGGGCACCACGCGCGTCAGCGCCACCTCGACAAAAATCAGCGGTTCGTCGACCAACGCCGGATGAAAGAACGCATAGCAGCGGCGGTCGGGCAGATCGATGCGGCGACGCAGATCCTCCCAGTCGCGAATCTGATGCACTGCTTCGTATTGGATGATCTTTTGCAAGATCACAGCGGGCGTCGACCAGTCGATCCGGCGCAACACCAGAAAGCCGCGGTTGAACCATGAGGTGAACAGGTGAACGAAATCGTTATCGATCGCCGCCAAATCCTCGCGATGCTGCATGGCATCGAGCAACTGCTCGCGCATGCGCACCAGCGCCGCGGTACCGCCTGGCGCAAGGTTGAGCCGGCGGAACAATTCGAGCCGCCGCGGCTCACTGGCACGGTGCAGTACGGCGGCGTTGGCCGGGGTTGGAGATTCCCGCCAGGTCGCGATGGCCGCATCGATGCGGGGGCGGTCGTAACCGAAGGTGGTCTCAAGCGCCTCGAAGAACGCGACCCGCGGTCCGATCGTCAGCGTCGCGTAGCGCGCCAGAATATCGCTCGCCAGCGCCACGCCGGAGGCTTCGCCGCGTCCAGACAGCAACGCCTCACAAGCCTCGATGAGACCGGCCGAACGCTCGCGCGCCGGCTCGCGGCGCTGGATGAGGGCGCGTCCGCGGTCGGCAATGCTTTGCAGCATTTCGCTAAAGAAGGTGGAATTCACCGCTCAATAGTTCCATCCGGCCGGCACGTCCCTAGCTAGTGTCGCCGACGCGCTATAGCAAGCGGAGCCGTGTACTAACCCTACTTGATAGCCCCGGCAGCGGCAGCGCGCGCAGTGGACAAAGCCCGTCGCCTGGGCCAGTTAAGCGCGCGTGCGGCGGGTTAGTTCATTTTGCATTGCCGCAATGCACGAGGGTTGAAGCATGCCGGGTCCGTTAGCTGGGGTACGTGTGCTGGAGCTTGCCCGCATTCTGGCCGGGCCTTGGGCGGGCCAGATTCTCGCTGATCTCGGTGCCGATGTGATCAAGGTCGAGCGCAAAGGTGCGGGCGACGATACCCGCGCGTGGGGGCCGCCGTTTGTGCCGGCCGCCGACGGCGGCAATCTTGGCGCCGCCTACTTCCACTGTGCCAATCGCGGCAAGCGTTCGATCGAAGCCGATTTCACCACGCCCGAAGGCCAACGCATCGTCAAGAAGCTCGCCGCCCGCTCGGATGTGCTGATCGAGAACTTCAAGGTCGGCGGCCTCGCCAAGTTTGGCCTCGATTACGAGAGTCTTGCTGCCGACAACCCGCGGCTGATCTATTGCTCGGTGACCGGCTTCGGCCAGACCGGTCCCTATGCGCCGCGTGCCGGCTATGACCTCATGGCGCAGGGTATGGGCGGCATCATGGGACTGACCGGCACCGCCGACGGCGAGCCGATGCGCTGCGGCGTCGCAATTTCCGACATTTTCTCCGGTGTCTATTCCGCAGTCGGCATCCTCGCCGCGCTGACGCAGCGCGAGAAGACAGGCAAGGGCGGCAATGTTGACACGGCTCTGGTCGATTCCACCGTCGGCGTGCTGTCGTTCCAGGCGCTCAATTATCTGGTTTCCGGCGACTTGCCGAAACGCATCGGCAACACCCACCCCAATCTCGTCCCCTATCAGGTGTTTCCAGTCGCCGACGGTCTGGTCATCATCGCCACCGGCAACGACAACCAATACTTCAGGCTTTGTGGCATTCTGGGCGCGCCGGAGCTGGCGGAAAATCCAGACTACAAGGACAACAAGGGACGTCTCGCCGCGCGCGACGTGCTGGTCGGCAAGCTATCGGCACTGACGTCGCGCCTCAAGCGCGAGGAACTTTTGGAGAAACTTGAAGGTGCGGGCATTCCAGCAGGCCCGATCAACGATCTCGACCAGGTGTTTTCCGATCCGCAGGTGATCCATCGCGGTATGAAGCTCGAGCTAAAAAATCCAGCCGCGAAAGGCGGCACCAGCCCGGGCATTCGTACGCCGATCGTGCTCGACGGCGTGCCGATGGCCTCCGATCGGCCCGCGCCGCGGCTCGGCGAGCACAGCGCCGAGATTTTGCGCGAAATTGGCGAAGGGTGAGCCGCCGCGCTTGCTGTTCACTGTCCCCGCGCTCGCTTAATCCGGAGAGGCAGGGTCGGCTTTCGGTGCCGCCCCCGGGTTTTGCTCGGGAACACAAAAGATCGGGGATACAAAAGAAGGGTGGCGGAACGCCAAGAAACACTCTTGCAAAGCGCACGCGAGCGTCGGATGATATGCAATCATAGGTTTTATCTCGGTGAGGGTGGCCATGACTGCGGCTTTCTTTCTGTTCGGCGTTGCTGTTGCGCTGTTCGCGGTGCCTGCGGCCTGGGCCGCCGAGCCGCCGCCGATTTTTGTCGACCAGGGATCCAATTGGACCGCGGCGACGCGGACTGATTTCTACAGCCGCGATCAAGGATCGCGAATGATTCCGCTGGTGTGGCTGCAAGCCCTGAAACAGCCGGACGGCCAGCCTTTCCTCGCCGACAGCCTCGCCCGATACGGCTATCTGCCCAACCCGGCAAACAACAATGGACTCCCGATCGGTTTCACGGCGTCCGGGCCGACCGGAAATCAGATTGCGGGCATGACATGTTCGGCGTGCCACACCCGGCAGATCACGGCCGAAGGAAATACCTATCGCGTCGATGGCGGACCGGCGATCGTCGACTTTCAGAGCCTTCTGGCCGACCTCGACACGGCCGTGGGTCAAGTGTTGGCGAGCGCGCCAGCGTTCAACGCCTTCGCCGCGCAAGTTCTTGTCTCGGCCACGCCCGATGTCGACGATGCCGCAACACTGCGCCAACAAGTCGACCTCTGGTACCTCCGTTTCCACACGCTCATCACGCGCGCCTTGCCGAAACCCGGCTGGGGAGCGGCCCGGCTCGACGCAGTCGGCATGATCTTCAATCGCCTCACCGGTCTCGACCTGGGGCCGCCGCCGTCTTACCTGATTGCAGACAATATCAAGACGGCGGACGCGCCGGTGCGCTATCCGTTTCTTTGGAACGCGCCCAAACAAGACCAAACACAATGGCCGGGCTTTTCCGATAACGGCAGCGATATTCTCGGACTGGCCCGCAACCTCGGCGAAGTGTTCGGCGTGTTTGCCGTCTTTGAACCGCTGAACCAGGGCTTGTACTTCGATTTTCTCAATAATAACTCGGCAAATTTCGACGGCCTGAGCACGCTCGAAGACCTGGTGAAGGAGATTGGTCCACCGAAGTGGCCATGGCTGATCGACAGCACACTCGCGGCACAGGGCGAAACGATTTTCAATCGGTCGACCGAACAGGGCGGCTGCGTGAGTTGCCACGGCATTGCGCACGGCAAGGTGCGTTTTCCGCTGGCGCAGACCTGGGCGACGCCGGTCCAGTCGGTCGGCACCGACACGCGGGAATACGATATTCTGGATTGGTCCGTTAATACGGGAGCGCTGGAAGGCGCCTTTATTCCGTTCGTGACCTATCCGTTGCAGCAGAACGACCGTGCCTTCAATGTTCTTGCAGTATCGGTCATCGGCACGATTGCCGAAGAAGCGGTGCTGGGAAGCGGCGCGTCCAAAGCTCCTGTGCTGGTGGCGGTGCCGCACGCGCAAATCCAGAACGTGCCGGGCCTGCCGCCGCTGAAGTTTGAACCCCTGCCGCCCGCGCTGCGAGATCTCCAAGGCGCTTTCCATCTGCCGACGGCGCATCCGCAAACCCCACTGACTTTTCAGGGCCTGCCTGTTCCGGCTCCGGTTGTCCCCGCCGCCCCGCCGCCGCCGAAGGGCTCCTATGAGGCCCGAGTGCTACAGGGAATCTGGGCAGCCGCGCCGTACCTACATAATGGCTCGGTGCCGACACTGGCCGAGCTGCTCAAGCCCGCCTCCCAGCGCGTCAAGGAATTCAAGATCGGGCCGGCCTACGACATCGTCAACGTCGGGCTGGCAGCCGAGCAACCGCAGTCCGGGTCCACTTTGGTGACCACCGACTGCAGCAACCTGAATTCAGGCAACAGCAATTGCGGTCACGAGTACGGGACCAAGCTGACCGATCAAGAAAAGAAGGCGCTCCTTGAATACCTGAAGGCGCTTTGATTGGACGTAACCTCTTATTGCGAACGGCTAACGGCGAACGGCGCGTGCCGGTTCGCCGTTCGCATCCTGTTATGCGTCCAAGGCTAAGGCGGCCGTTACTTCTGCGCGACGTTACTTCTGCGCAACGTGGCTGATGGCCCAGACATAAGCCGCCACCGCCGCAACATCGTCCTTCGTCAACGGCGCGCCGCCCTTTGGCGGCATCGGCACCTCGTAGTCATGCGGCTTGGGCACGCCGTCATTGATCGTCGTCACGATCGCCCCCAGGCTGCCATCGCTGACAAAAAAGTGCCCACTGACGAGCGATGGCGCTTGCGGGCTGCCAGCCGCATCCGAACCGTGACAGCCGCTGCAGGTGCCGCCCGCCGCCTTGCCGTGGAAAATGCTGTCGCCAAGAACGACCTGCTCTCTGGTCGCACCGGGCGGGACAGGCAGCGTCGCCGGATTCATTTGCGCCGCAGTAAGATGCGCCGGCCCGGCGGATGCGGTGGCGTAGATCTTCGGCACCGGCGCGGCCGCGACTGCCGCATCGGCATTGCCTTGATACGTCACGTGCCAAATGCGGCCGTGCTTATCATCCGAAATGTAGATCGATCCGTCCGGCGCCATGGCGAGACCGGTCGGCCGGAACGCCGCCTGGCCGGGCTCTTTGATCGCGCCAGCGAAGCCATCAGCAAAGATCACATAATCTCCCGCCGCCTTGCCGTCCTTGAGCGGCTGGAACACCACGTCGTAGCCGCCTTGCGGCAAAGGTGCGCGATTCCACGAACCGTGGAAGGCGATCAGGGCGCCGTCGTGGTAAGCCGCAGGAAATGCCTTGCCGGTGTAGATCAACAGATCGTTCGGCGCCCAATGTCCGGGAAACGCCGCCACCGGCGCGGTCTTCTCGGCGCAGATGCCGACTTTCTTACCGCCATCGCCGCCGTATTCAGGCGCCAGAACGAGCTTTTTCTGGAAGCGGTCGTAATAACATTCAGGCCAGCCGTAATCCGCGCCCTGACGAAGCTGAACCAATTCCTCGGCTGGCTGCTCGGCGCTTTGCGCGGCCGTGTAGAGTTTGGAAAAATTCTGATTGAGCTGATCGCGGCCGTGCTGGGTCGCGAACAGCCGTCCGGCGGAATCGATACCAAAACCTTCGCCGTTGCGCAGTCCGGTGATGTAACGGTCCGCGGCCGAGAAATGCTGACCGGTCTTGTTGGCATCATAGCGCCAGGTGCCGGCGCGGGTTTCCAGTTCGGTGCACGGATCGTGCCCCATCGAACCCGGCATGCGATCGTCGATCTGACAGGAATTGGTGGCCGAGCCGAGGTCGACGAAGATGTGGCCCTGCGCATCGATGATGAACGGATGCATGTTGTGTGCGCCGGTGAGCGGCAGGCCGGAGACGACAATCTCCGGATCGCCCGTCGGCGCTATTGAATCAGACTTGGCCGGCAGCACGTAGCGGATGATCTTGTCGTTCTGCTCGGCGTAGATGGCGCCGCTGTAATACGCGATGCCGGTGCCGCCGGTCGAGCCTTCCGGCACGCCGGCGCCGAACCGCTTGATCATATCGGCGTGGCCGTCGCCCTTGCTGTCCTGGAGCGCCACCAGAAAACCACCCGCCGGGGGCTTATCGAAATGATAGAACTTGCCGCTCCACGTATTGACATAGAGAACGCCGTTCGGCGCGACCGCCATGTGGCGGACGTGACCGATATTGTCGGCGAATACGGTGGCGCAGAATCCCGACGGCAGCGAGAGGCTACCATTATCTCCGGGGCAGCCATGAGCAGGCGCGCTTTGCGGCGCCTGAGCAAAGGCTGAGGACCCGGCGATCAGCAACGCGAACAACGATATGGTGGAAAAAGCCGCAGCGCTCAGCCGCCGCCGCACAGGCAAGGTTAGTCGCTCCGACATGGCGATCCTCCCGGTTACCGACTGGTTCGAACGTATTGTGGCTTGAGTTTATCGCGGAAAATCCGCTTAACGTGGGACGTTACCATAACGACTGGGCGCTGTCGCGGGTGCTGCAAGGCACTGCAGCCGCGCGCGCCGCGGGCCCGTGGACGCCGCAATTTGCACAGTACAATATTGCCTGCGGGGAAGAGACGCCATGACTGACATGAAATCCGAAATGCGCGATCGTATGCACATCGATTGGGATGCGCCGATTGAAATGGACGACGGCGTCATCCTGCGCGCCGACGTGTTCCGCCCCGTCGTCGAAGGCAAATATCCGGTCATTCTCAGCTACGGCCCATACGCCAAGGGCCTTTCGTTCCAAGAGGGCTACAAGGGCAACTGGGCGCGGCTGACGAAAGCCGCGCCTGAGGTGCTGACCGGATCGAGCAACAAGTATCAGAACTGGGAGCTGGTCGATCCGGAGAAATGGGTGCCGGACGGCTATGCGATTGCCCGCGTCGACTCGCGCGGCGCAGGGCGTTCGCCCGGCTTTCTCGATGTCTGGTCGCCGCGCGAGACCCGCGATCTCTACCACTGCATCGAATGGGCCGGCACGCGGAGCTGGAGCAACGGCAAGGTCGGCGTCAACGGCATTTCCTACTACGCGATGAATCAGTGGAATGTCGGCGCGCTCAAGCCGCCGCACCTCGCCGCGTTGTGCATCTGGGAAGGCTCGTCCGACTATTACCGCGAGCTCTGCCGGCATGGCGGCATCCTGAGCGATTTCTTCCGTAGCTGGCATCCGCGCCAGGTGGGCAGCGTGCAATATGGCGTCGGCAACCGCGGCGCGAAGAGCGTCGTGACCGGCGAGCCGGTCGCCGGCCCGGACACCCTACCGCCGTCAGAGCTTGCCAAGAATTGCGCGGATTCTCCCGGCGAAGCCAAACGCCGCCGTCTGCTCGATGACTATCACACCGCGCGCACCGCCGCATTCGAGGAGATCGAAGCGCCGCTGTTGTCGGCCGCCAATTGGGGCGGGATGGGATTGCATACCCGCGGCAATTTCGAAGGTTTTGTGCAGGCGGGGAGCAAGCAAAAATGGCTGGAGGCGCACGGCGACACGCATTTCACGCATTTCTACAGCAATTACGGCGAGACGCTGCAGAAGCGGTTCTTCGGACATTTTCTCAAAGGCGAAGACACCGGCTGGGACAAGCAGCCGCGCGTATCGCTCAACGTGCGCCACCCGCACGAGACGTTCGTGCTGCGCGCGGAGAACGAATGGCCGCTCGCGCGCACGCAATGGACCGAATACTTTCTCCAGCCGGACGGATTAGCACTGTCGCCGCAAGCGCCCGCCGCGACCGCGACGCTCGACTATGACACCGGCGGCGACGGACTGACGTTCCGGATACCGCCGCTGGTCGAGAGTCTCGAAATCACCGGCCCGGTCGCCGCGAAACTCTGGTTGTCGTCGCCGACGCGCGACGCCGATATTTTCCTCGCGCTGCGCCTGTTCGATCCCGACGGCAAGGAGATCACCTTCATCGGCTCCAACGACCCGCGCGTTCCCGTCGGGCTCGGCTGGCTGCGTGCCTCGCAGCGCAAGTGCGACACGCAAAGATCGCTGCCCTATCGGCCTTGGCACAGTCACGACGAGGAATGGCCGCTGACGCCGGGCGAGCCGGTTGAACTCGATGTCGAAATCTGGCCGACCTCGATCGTCGTGCCGCCCGGCTATCGGCTGGCGCTGACCGTCCGCGGCAAAGACTATGAGGTCGATGGCACCGATATCGCGCTGCCAAATGCGCCCTATCCGATGAGAGGCGTCGGCCCGTTTCTCCATATCGATGCAGACGATCGGCACGCCGATGTTTTCGCAACGCGCAACACGCTGCATTTCGCCGCAGGACGGCAGCCGTATCTGTTGTTGCCAATCATCCCGCCAAGGTAACACTCAGCAACAACAAACAGGGAGAGAAATATGATGACGAAGCACGTCGCCGGCATAGCGGCCGTGATTTGCGCGCTGCTCGCCGCGGCCGCGCCGGCATCGGCGCAGCAATATCCGAGCCGCAACGTCACTATCATCGTCCCCTACCCGGCTGGCGGCCCGACCGATCAGACCGCGCGCGTCGTCGCGCAATCGATGGGCACGCAGCTCAAGCAAAGTTTCGTCGTCGAAAATCTCAGCGGCGGCAACACTATCGTGGCCTGCGAGAAGGTCGCGCACTCCAGTCCCGACGGCTACACGTTGATCCTGCCCAATCTGCAGATCTCCGCAAACGTGACCCTGTTCAAGAAGCTGCCGTTCGACACCGTGCAGGACTTTACGCCGGTCATGCTGATCAATCGTAATCCACTGGTTTTGGTCGGCCGCAGCACGCTCCCAGCCAGCAATGCCAAGGAACTGATCGCGCTGATGAAGAAGCAGACTCTCAAGGCAGCAATCCCGGGCTATGGCGCCACCGGCCATCTCGCGACTGCGCTGTTCGCCCAGGAGGCCGGCGTCAAGGTCGATATGATTCCGTATCGCGGCGCCGCACCCGCCGTTACCGATCTGTTGGGTGGCCAGGTCGACCTGTTTTTCGCCACGCCGCAATCCGTGGTGCAGCTGGTCAATTCCGGAAAGCTGAAGGCGTTCGGCGTGACCTCAAAAGACAAACTGCCTGAGATGCCGAGCGTCGAGAGTTTCGTCACCGTACTCGGACCGAAGCTCGACTTTGACTACTGGCAGGCGCTATTCGCGCCATCAAAGACGCCGAAGGCGATGATCAAGACGCTCAACGAAGCGGCGCAGAAGGCCGTCGCCGATCCGGCGATCGCCAAGAATTGGACCGCGCAAGGCATCGACGTATTCCCGCCGGAGCAACGCTCGCCGGAATTTGCCGAAACCTTCTTCAAGAGCGAGATTGCACGCTGGGGCCAGGTGATCCGCGACAACAACATTCATCTGGAACAGTAATAACGGCCGCACATACTTCTTGACCTCATCCTGAGGTGCGAGCGAAGCGAGCCTCGAAGGATGGAGGCCTGTGCGCCGCGGCCTCGCCCTTCGAGGCTCGGCGCTTCGCGCCGAGCGCCTCAGGGTGAGGACCGAAAAGCTACGGGCCGATGCGGCTGATTTTCGAGCCTTCCAGCGTCAGATCATACATCAGGCCCTTCTGATCGAAGATGAAGCCGATCACCGGCTTGGTCACGCTGTTGGTATCGATAGCGCCGCCGGCGCCGATGGTGATGATGGCGATCGAACCATCGATGCCGACCTTGAAGCCGTCGGTGCGTTGGAATTGATCGAGCGCGCCGGGCGTCATGAACATGATGATGACGGAGCGCGCCTGGGCGCCGAACTGAAATCCGATCGAGGCGGAAGCGATATTGTAGTAGCCCGCATGGCGGCCGCGAATCTGCATTTCGCCTTCGCCATATTCGCCGCCGATGCCGAAGCCGGCTTTAACGATAGTGGGGAACACCAGCACCGCGAGCGCCCGGTTGGCGAGTTCGCGCGAATACGGCACCTGGTAGAAAAACTGGTTGAGCGTGGCGCTCGCCGCCTGGCTGGTCTCGGGGCCGGCGGCCTGGCTTTGTGCAACCGGCCACGCCAGCGCGAACAGCGCGGCGACCAGCAGGGTTTTCGGCGCTTTCAGTCGCAGGTGCATCGGCTTCCCCCAGTCGGGTATTTGACGCCCGAATCAGCCGCGCCAAGGTAGCCGCCGCGCGTGCTGGCGGCAATCAAGCAGCTAACGCGATCTATGACCGCTGAAACGAGTTGTAGACCTGTTTGAGGAAATTGATCGCCGCTTGGTTGTTTGCCGCCCAGGTCGGGTTGAGGTCCTTCAACGGGTCCGCGGCGATCACCTCGGCTTCGGTCTTACCGGCTTTGAACAATGCCTCGACGCGTTCGCGCGCAGCCTTTGCCATCGCATTGTAGGCGACGATATCCGCCCGTTTCGCCAGCGGCCCGTGGCCGACCACGACCTTGGTGTCGTCCGTCGCCAGTTTGAGAAACACGTCGGTTCCCCTGACGACGCCTCTGATGTCGCCGCCGTTGGCGTAGTCGACTTGCTGATAGCGGTGATTGTTGTTCATGACGTCGCCGGTACACAGCACGTTGGCGTCCGCGAAATAGACCGCCGTGTCGCCGTCGGTGTGCGCGTTGTTGATGTGCATGAGCAGCGCCTTGCGGCCGCCCACCATGATCGTCATCGTTCCGCCGACGTAGGTTTGCTTGGGCAGTGCGCCGGGCGGAGCGGGTGGCACCTTCACGCCGGAAGTGCCGTTCGTGGTGCCCGCCGCGAGGCGGACCCTGACGTTATCCTGCGCGACGACGATGGCACCGGCGTTCTGGAAGTTTTCATTGCCGCCGGTGTGATCGCCGTGAAAATGCGTGTTGATCACATACTTGATCGGCAGCGGCGAGATCGCCTTGATCGCGGCCATGATCTTCGTGGAGAGCGGCGCGAATTCCGTATCCACCATGATGATGCCGTCGCTGCCGACCGCGATGGTAATGTTGCCGCCTTGGCCCATGAGCATGTAGGTATCGTGACCGAGAGCGGTCGTCTTGATCTGAATCTTGTCCCAGTCGACCGGCTGTTGCGCATTAGCATGCCCGGCAACGAGCACAGTGGCGGCTGCGAACGCAGCCAGCGCGATCCTGTTCATGGCGATGCTCCCCTGATGTTCGGGATCTGACCCGGCGGCACTTATTCAATCTCGGCTCGGCGAAGCCTCAGGGTGCCACAGCTTGGACCGCAGGGAAATGGCTGCGGGACGCCGCCCGCTAAACATCAACCTTCAGCGCCGCGATAAATGCCTCCTGCGGGATGTCGACCTTGCCGAATTGGCGCATGCGCTTCTTGCCTTCCTTCTGCTTCTCCAGAAGCTTGCGCTTGCGCGTCACGTCGCCGCCGTAGCACTTCGCCGTCACGTCTTTTCTGAAGGCGCGCACGGTTTCCCGCGCGATGACTTTGCCGCCAATCGCCGCCTGGATCGGCACCTGGAACATGTGCGGCGGAATGAGTTCTTTCAATTTCTCGGCCATGGCGCGGCCGCGGCTCTCGGCGCGCGTCCTGTGCACCAGCATGGCCAGCGCGTCGACTGGTTCGGCATTGACCAGCATTTGCAGTTTGACGAGATCGGCGGGTTTGTAATCGGTGAGGTGATAGTCGAACGACGCGTAGCCACGCGATACCGACTTCAGTCGATCATAAAAATCGAACACCACCTCGTTGAGCGGCAGGTCGTATTTCACCAGCGCGCGGTTGCCCACATAGGTGAGCTCTTTCTGCCCGCCGCGGCGGTCCTGGCAGAGCTTGAGCACGGCGCCGAGATATTCGTCGGGCGTCAGGATCGTCGCCTCGATCCAGGGCTCCTGCATCTCCTCGATGTAATTGGGGTCCGGCATATCGACTGGATTATGGATTTCCAAATTCTGGCCGCTGCGCAGCTTGATCTTGTAGATCACCGACGGCGCGGTCGCGATCAGATTGAGATTGAATTCGCGCTCAAGCCGTTCCTGGATGATTTCCAGATGCAGCAGGCCGAGAAAGCCGCAGCGGAAGCCGAAGCCGAGCGCCGCCGATGTCTCCATCTCGTAGGAGAAACTCGCGTCGTTGAGCCGGAGCTTGCCCATGGCGGCGCGCAGCGCCTCGAAATCGGCGGCATCGACAGGGAACAGCCCGCAGAACACCACCGGGATGGCGGGACGGAAACCGGGCAGCGGCGCCGCGACTGGCCGCTTTTCGTCGGCGATGGTGTCACCGACGCGGGTGTCGGCCACCTCCTTGATCGAGGCGGTCAGAAAGCCGATCTCGCCCGGACCCAGCTCATCGCGCTCGACGCGCTTCGGCGTGAACACGCCGACGCGGTCCACTTCATAAGCGGCATCCGTGCCCATCATACGGATGCGCTGACCCTTTTTCAGTACGCCGTCGACAACGCGAAACAGCACGACAACCCCGAGGTAGGCGTCGTACCAGCTGTCGACCAGAAGCGCCTTGAGGGGCGCCGCCGCGTCACCTTTCGGCGGCGGCAGCTTAGTGACGATGGCTTCAAGGACGTCTGGAACGTTCAGGCCGGTCTTGGCTGAGATCAGGATCGCGTCGGAGGCATCGAGCCCAATGACGTCCTCGATCTGCTGCTTGACCTTATCGGGCTCGGCGGCCGGCAGGTCGACCTTGTTGAGCACCGGCACGATCTCGAGATTGTTGTCGATCGCCTGGTAGACATTGGCGAGCGTCTGCGCCTCGACGCCCTGGCTCGCATCGACCACCAAGAGTGCGCCCTCGCAGGCAGCGAGCGAACGGTTGACCTCGTAGGCAAAATCCACATGCCCGGGCGTGTCGATGAGGTTGAGCACGTAATCCTTGCCATCACGCGCCCGGTAATTGAGCCGCACGGTCTGGGCCTTGATGGTGATGCCGCGTTCACGCTCGATATCCATCGAATCGAGCACCTGCTCGACCATTTCGCGCGCTTCGAGCCCGCCGGTGAGCTGAATCAGCCGGTCGGCGAGCGTCGATTTGCCGTGATCGATATGGGCGATGATCGAAAAGTTGCGGATGTTGGCGATTGGCGTCGCGCTCATGCGGGCGCAGATAACATCGGCGGCACGGAGCGGCAAGCCGTGCTTGACCCTCACCCCTTGCGGAAGAGGGCGGCGAGCGTAGCGAGCCAGGTGAGGGCCGCGCTTTCACATTGAACGCGGGTGACGGCCCTCACCCGCCTCGCCCGGAACGGGAGAGGGAAAGAAACTCAATACCGATACTGATCGGTCTTGAACGGGCCGTTCTGCGGGATGCCGATATAGGTCGACTGCTTGTCGGATAGCTTGGTGAGCCTGACGCCGATCTTGTCGAGATGCAGCCGCGCGACCTTTTCGTCGAGCTGCTTGGGCAGCGTATAGACCTTTTTCTCGTACTTGCCCGGATTGGTCCAAATTTCGATCTGCGCCAGCGTCTGGTTGGTGAACGACGACGACATGACGAAGCTCGGATGCCCCATGGCGTTACCGAGATTCACCAGCCGGCCCTCGGACAATAGGATGATGCGGTGGCCGTCGGGGAACTCGATCTCATCGACCTGCGGCTTGACGTTCATCCATTTCAGATTCTTCAGTGCCGCAACCTGAATCTCGCTGTCGAAATGGCCAATGTTGCAGACGATAGCGCGGTGCTTCATCTTGCGCATGTGCTCGATTGTAATGACATCGACATTGCCGGTCGCGGTGCAGAAAATATCGGCACGCGGCGCAGCCTCTTCCATGGTGACGACCTCGTAGCCCTCCATCGCCGCCTGCAGCGCGCAGATCGGATCAATCTCGGACACCATCACGCGGCAGCCGGCTTGGCGCAGCGAGGCCGCGGAGCCCTTGCCGACGTCGCCGTACCCCGCAATCATCGCCACTTTGCCGGCCATCATCACGTCGGTGCCGCGGCGGATGCCGTCGACCAGCGACTCACGGCAGCCGTAAAGGTTGTCGAATTTCGACTTGGTGACGCTGTCGTTGACATTGATGGCGGGGAACAAGAGCCGGCCTTCTTTTTCCATCTGATACAGCCGGTGCACGCCGGTCGTGGTTTCCTCGGTGACGCCCTTGATGGCTTTGGCAATCGCTGTGTACCAGCCCGGCTTGTCCTTGAGCCGCTTCTTGATGGCCGCGAACAACACCTCTTCTTCTTCGTTGGTCGGCTTTGCGGTCACACCTGGATTGCTCTCGGCCTGCATGCCGAGATGCATCAGGAGCGTGGCGTCGCCGCCATCGTCGAGAATCATGTTGGGGCCGCCACCGTCGCCCCATTCGAAGATGCGATGCGTGTAGTCCCAATAGTCGTTCAGCGACTCGCCTTTGACGGCGAACACCGGTGTGCCGACGGCGGCAATCGCCGCCGCGGCATGGTCCTGCGTCGAGTAGATGTTGCATGAGGCCCAGCGCACGTCGGCGCCGAGCGCCGTCAGTGTTTCGATGAGCACCGCGGTCTGAATGGTCATATGCAGCGAGCCGGCAATGCGCGCGCCGCGCAGCGGCTGGCCTGGACCATACTCCTCGCGGGTCGCCATCAACCCCGGCATTTCGGTCTCGGCAATGGCGATCTCTTTGCGTCCCCACTCCGCGAGCCCGATATCCTTGACGACGTAATCGGTATGCGAACTGGCTTTGGAGTTGGCCGTCGTGCTCATGATGATCCTTTGCGGACGCTGCGGGTGGGACGACTTTTATAGCTTGGCTGGGCGCCTATAGCAGGGCGCAGGCGGCACGGCAACAAACACATAAAGATAGCTTTATGTCTGCCCTCATCCGGGCTCGGCATGCCCACTCCGACAGGGGTGCGGCGAGGCGTTGGCGCATTCGCGACAACATCTGCCGGCCAGCGCGACGTCGCCGTGTTTTGTGACACGCAGCAAGAATGATGCTGGCTTTAAGGGTTCGGCGTCGTCTTGAGGGTGCCGGCCTGCGTCATCGCCGTCGCGATTTGCTGGACGCGATTGATCAGATCGAGCGCGGCCGACGGCGACAGCACCAAACGGCAGGCCGGGTAGCGCCGGCCAGTGAGCGGCGTATTCGGCTTGACGTCATCGAGCCGGGTCACCGCGAATTCCAGCCGCAGTGTCTGCCCATCGAATGTTACGTTGGTGATGGAATCGCCGAACGTCTCGGTAACTTCTGGGCGGTCGATGTAACGGACCGTTGCTTGACGCTGTTGTTGCGCTGCTGCGGCCGCGCCAGTTGGCTGAGGTTCAAGTGCCATCGTGCTTTCTCCATTCGCAATTTTCTGAATACCGAGCGGGACTTCCACGCCGGCGACCGCTCAGTCGTTCTCGCCAAATCGCGAGTTGATCAGTGCCGCCAAGGCCTCGATCACTTCGGCGGCTTCCTTGCCGGTCGCCTCGACGGTGATTGAGGTACCGGGCGAGGCCGCCAACATCATCAGCCCCATGATCGATGTACCACCGACGGTTTCGCCGTTGCGCGTAACGCGAACCTCAGCGTCGAACTTCTCAACAGTCTGAACAAACTTGGCTGAAGCGCGCGCATGCAGTCCGCGCTTGTTGCAGATGGTGAACTCGCGCACCGTACCGCTGTCGGCGCGCGGCTGTTCGGGTTCAGGCACTCCGCGGCCTTCGGCCGATGCATTCATTTGCCGTTGAGCACCCGGCTGGCGATGGTGACGTATTTGCGGCCGGCCTCTTGGGCGGCAGCGACGGCCTCCGCGAGCGGACACTCGTCGCGGACTTTTGCGAGCTTGACCAGCATCGGAAGATTGATCCCCGCCAGCACCTCGACTTTGGGCTGACTCATCACCGAGATCGCGAGATTGGATGGCGTACCGCCAAACATGTCCGTGAGGATGGCAACGCCGTCGCCCGAATCGACACGCTTGACCGCCGCGATGATATCGCGGCGCCGCTCCTCGACGTCGTCTTCGGGATCGATGGTGATCGCTTCGATCTGAGACTGGGGACCAACCACGTGTTCCAGAGCCGAGCGAAACTCGACAGCCAGCCTCCCGTGGGTGACGAGCACAACACCGATCATCGAATTCACCGCGGGCCCGTCCCGGTTGCACCGCACGAAAGTCGCTCCATCATGGCCATCCGAAATTCCCGCGCAAGGGCGTTAATGGCGAATTTCGGAGGTTGTTGCATTGCGGTAGAGCAAAGTCGAATCCGATTCTGGCGGCTGCTTTGAGACGCCCAGCCCAAAACCAAGGACGGACGAGTTTAAGAGCGTCAGGGTTAATCAATTGCCCTTGGAGGAACGAGCCCTCCACCGCCGGCGATCGAATTCGGACTAATTTCCTAAAACGACATCATGGGGCAGGCTGACTGCCTCCGCGAACAAGTGAGGAGAGCGATGACCGGCGGCAAGGCGTCCTCGACCGCTGCGACCCCAAGCCGCGGTAATGTGATGCCTTCGATGACGGCATGCCGCTGCTCGGCCTGCGGTAGCCGTTCGGCGCTGACGCCAAGGTCAACCACGATACCGACGACGGCGCATGGCTCATAAGCCATGCGCACAATGCCGACGCCGCGCATTTCGATCAGTCCGGCAAGCGCGGTGGCGGGCCGTACCAGCAAGCGCCCGCCGGCGGCCAACAGATGCACCCGATCGTCGCCCACAAGTCTGGCAAACGGCAAAAGGCGCGCACGTGCCGCCTCGATGAGCGCCAGCGCAAGCCGCGACTTCCCGGCGCCTGACGGACCGCGGATCAGCACCGCGCGAGCGCCGCCCAAGACCGCAGAGGCGTGAACCGTTGCCGTCACGTCGCCGGCAAGCGCACGATGAACCGGGCGCCGGCGACCTTCGGCTCGGCGTCGGGCGACGGCGCGGCCGACTTGGCGATCCTATTCTCGACCCAGATGGCGCCGCCATGCGCCTCGACGATTTGTTTGGAAATCGACAGCCCGAGTCCTGAGTTTTGACCGAAGCCTTGGTGCGGCCGATCGGTGTAAAACCGTTCGAATATTTTCTCGAACGCGTCGGGCTGTACGCCCGGCCCATCGTCATCGACGCAAATCTCAATTTGATTTTTGACACGGCGACAGGTGACGCGCACGACGCCGCCCGCTGGCGAAAACGAGCGCGCGTTTTCGATCAGATTGTCGATCACCTGACCAAGGCGTGAATCGTGGCCCGGCGCCTGGAACGCACGCACGCCGCCGCCTTCAAACTTAAGCGTGACCTTGACACCGTCGTCGCGTTTCACCTCGTTGGCCACCGTCACGACCGTACTCAGCAGCTTGGCGAGATCGACCGGGGCCGACTCCTGGCGCTGTAGTTCGGCATCAAGCCGGCTGGCATCGGAGATATCCGATATCAGGCGGTCGAGCCGCTTGACGTCGTGCTGAATCACCTCGAGCAGCCGCGCACGGCTCTGGTCCGACTTGGCAAGCGGCAGTGTCTCCACCGCCGAACGCAGCGACGTCAGCGGATTCTTCAATTCGTGGGCAACGTCCGCGGCGAAGCGTTCGATGCCTTCGATGCGCCTATAAAGCGCATTGGTCATGGTGCGAAGCGCGCCCGACAGATGACCAATCTCGTCCTTGCGCCGGGTGAAATCGGGAATTTCGACGCGCGACTGGATGCGCCGGCGCACGCTCTCGGCGGCGTCAGCGAGCCGCCGCACCGGCTCGGCGATCGTCCCGGCCAGCAGAATCGACAGCACGACCATCACGGCCGCAGCGATCAGAAACACTTTGAGAATGGCGAGCCGTTCGGCCGTCACCATGTTGTCGATGTCAGCGCCCTGTGTCTGCAGCATCAGCGCACCGCGCACCGCGCGGAAGCGCTGCACCGGCACGGCGACCGAAACGATCACGTCGCCGCGATCGTTGATGCGCACCATGCTGGCATCCTGACCATTGAGCGCCTGCGCGACCTCCTGATAGCCCTTGCCATCGTCGGGTCCGAGTTCGCGGTAATGCGGCAGGTCGCCGCGGCCGAGCCAGGTTCGCACACTGAGGACAATCCGCTGGAAGAAGCCCGGCTTGGTCGCGCTCGGCGATGGCAGATCGAAACGCAGCACATCGCCGCGGCCAAACAAATCGCGGCTGTCGACCAGCAGCACGCCATCCCGGTCGTAGATGCGCGCGCGCGTCTTGGTCGGCGAAACCAGATCGCGCAGCACCGGCGCGACCCGCTCGGGATTGATCGGGAAATCGATGCCGTAAAGGGCGTCCTCTGTCGGCCCGTAGCTCTCGCCGTTCTGCAGATTCTGCAGCTTACTGGGATCGAGCGTAATGGCCGATCCGGTTTCGCCGGTGGCCTGGTCGGCGATGGCATGTGCGATGATCTGACCCTGCTGCAGCAGGCTCTGGATGCGGGCATCGATCAGCCGGGCGCGGAACGGCGACAGGTAGTTGATGCCGATGGAGAGCGCGAGCAGACCGGCAACGTTGAGGACAACGATGCGGCGCGTCAGGCTCGACGAACTTTGCGTGACGAAAAACTGCGTGGCGTGGCGCAGCCACTCGGCCACCTTGCCAACACCGCGCGAGACAGAGCGCGCCTTCGCCGCGCTGCCGGTTTCGCCCTCGGCCTGAGCTTCGACGGGGGCCAGCGGAGGGGCCCGGTCGTCGGCGATATCTGTGGTCTTATCGAGCACTTGGTCTGCCGGGATCCGGATCGGCTCAATCCTTCCCGCAGCCAGAGCGGGAGGCGGCCGAACGCCATTACTACCGCACGTCAGCCATCCCAGTCAGCGGGCCGTCATTGCTTTTGATCGACTTTTTGGCAGCTTGGCCCTGCGCCTGCCGATTGCCCACGCTCTGGTCACTGCGACAGGCTGGTGGCTGCTCGCGCCCGGCCTGCCAAGGTTCTGCGGCTTCGCCGCTGCACCGAAGCGCGTCACAGCGCCGAACGCCGGTGCGTCAAACTACTCCTTGAACCGATAGCCCACGCCGTAGAGCGTTTCGATCATGTCGAAATCGTCGTCGCTCGCCTTGAACTTCTTGCGCAGCCGCTTGATGTGGCTGTCGATGGTGCGATCGTCCACATAAACCTGATCGTCATAGGCCGCGTCCATCAAGGCATTGCGGCTTTTCACCACGCCAGGCCGGCTGGCAAGCGCCTGCAGGATCAGAAACTCGGTAACGGTGAGCGTCACCGGCTCATTCTTCCAGGTGCAGGTATGGCGCTCGGGATCCATGCGCAAAAGGCCACGTTCCAGGACCTTGCTGTCGGCTTCCTTCGGCGCGGCGCCGTCCTTGGGCGAGGCGCGGCGCAACACCGCCTTGACGCGCTCGACAAGGAGCCGCTGCGAAAACGGCTTCCGGATAAAGTCGTCGGCGCCCATTTTCAGGCCGAACAACTCGTCGATTTCTTCGTCCTTCGAAGTCAGAAAAATAACAGGCAGATCGGACTTCTGGCGCAGCCGCCGCAAAGTCTCCATGCCGTCCATGCGCGGCATCTTGATGTCGAGGATGGCGAGATCGGGCGGCGCTGTTTTAAAGCCGTCGAGCGCGGACGCCCCGTCCGTGTACGTATTTATGCGATACCCTTCGGCCTCGAGTGCAATCGATACCGAGGTCAGGATATTGCGGTCGTCGTCGACGAGAGCGATTGTCGGCATGGCGGCCTTCTAGCATGAATCGGCCGCGGCATCAGCCCGGCCCCAGCTGCCTTTCAAAGCCCATGTGGGGGCGGAAGTGTGACCGGACAAGGCAAAATCGGGGCAATTGCAATGACGTTGAATGTCATAGGTAAGGACTCGGAAAGGAATTTGGCTAATGGCGCAAGCCGATAGGTCGGACCCAGCCAAGGGCCAGCCGCTGCCCGGAACTACGCCAAACCGGCTGCCGGAGAACGCCCCCGCCCCCGATTTTGACCCAAAATCGGTCGCCAAGGCCCTGCTGCGGGCCACCCGGGCCGGTTCGCTGGCGACCATCGACCGCAATACCGGCCATCCCTTCGCCTCCCTGGTCAACGTCGCGACCGATATCGACGGCGCGCCGCTGATCCTTGTCTCCCGGCTCTCGACCCATACGGCCAATCTGGAACAGGACGGCCGCGCTTCGGTATTG
This sequence comes from Xanthobacteraceae bacterium, assembly GCA_049300295.1. Classification (GTDB taxonomy): domain Bacteria; phylum Pseudomonadota; class Alphaproteobacteria; order Rhizobiales; family Xanthobacteraceae; genus BOG-931. Next base: position 55,193 of record JBAQJL010000127.1, on the reverse strand, counting down.
CTGGCCGCCACGGGCAAGGGCGACCCCCTTGCCCATCCCCGGCTCACCATTCTCGGGACTTTCATCCAGGTTGCACGGGATTCGGCCGAGGAACCGCGCGTACGCTTCCGGTTTCTCGCCCGGCACCCAAAATCCGAGCTGTATGCCGGTTTCGCGGATTTTTCATTCTGGCGGCTCAAGGCCGTATCAGCGCATCTCAACGGCGGCTTTGCCCGCGCCGCCGATCTTAAAGCTGCCGACGTGTTGACCGACATGGCCGATGCCGAAAGCCTGATCGCCGCGGAAGCCGGCGCGATCGCCCACATGAACGACGATCACGCCGAGGCGATACGCCTCTACGCCACGCAGCTCCTTAAAGCCGATGATGGTAAGTGGCGGCTGACCGGGCTCGATCCCGACGGCCTCGACCTTGCACTCGGCGATGCGACATTGCGCCTGCCCTTTCCGGAACGGATTACCGATCCGCAAGCCCTGCGCAAGACCGTCGTCGACCTCGCCGCCAAAGCTCGCGCGAGCTAGCGAACGACAGCGCTACACGCTTGACCCCGGCGATCCGCATGCTTCGCTCGCTGCATTGCAGCACCGGAACATTCACAGCAACGCATCGGTTAGCTTTGCGTGGGAATTGAGTCTTGCGGGACTTGAGTCTTCCGGGACTTGAGTCTTGGCAGAAGCTAAGATGGCCGATATAGCCTCGGAGGTCCGCCACCCGGGCGGACCGGCGGGGGTCGGTGACACGGTCGCGCAATCGCGCCAAAAAGACTGTGCGGATCAGCGGAGGCTAGCGTGAAGGAAACGGGTTTCAGAAACGCCGCTCACGGGGCGGAAAAGTTCGGCTTCAAAGATCTCGCCGGCGTAAACTGGAATCTGACCGCGGCGCCGCTGTACGAACACGCTATCCGCAACGGCGAGGCTGCCATCGTCAATGGCGGCGCGCTGTGCGCCGAAACCGGCCATCACACCGGCCGCTCGCCTAAAGACAAGCATACAGTAGTCGATGCGACGACCGAAAACACGGTGTGGTGGGACGGCAATCGCAAGCAGGGCCGGGAGCATTTCAATAATCTGCTTGAGGACTTCCGCGCGCATGCCAAGGGCAAGATGCTGTTCGCGCAGGACCTCTACGGCGGCGCCGATCCCAAATACCGCATCAAGGCGCGGATCTTCACCGAACTCGCCTGGCACTCACTGTTTATCCGTCAGCTTCTGATCCGTCCGGAGCACGCCGAGCTCGCGAGCTACGTGCCGGACATGACCGTGGTCGACATGCCGTCGTTCAAGCCGGACGCCAAGCGTCACGGCGGCCGCGAAGGCTCCGACACCATGGTGGCGATCGATTTCACCCGCAAAATCGTGCTGATTTGCGGAACTTCTTATGCCGGCGAAATGAAGAAGTCGGTGTTCACGACGCTCAACTTCTATCTGCCGGCGCAAGGCGTGATGCCGATGCATTGCTCCGCCAATGTCGGCAAGGACGACGACGTCGCGCTGTTCTTCGGCCTTTCGGGCACCGGCAAGACCACGCTGTCGGCCGATCCGAAGCGGACGCTGATCGGAGACGACGAGCACGGCTGGAGCGAGAACGGCGTCTTCAATTTCGAGGGCGGCTGCTACGCCAAGTGCATCAAGCTGTCCGAGGAAGCGGAGCCCGAAATCTACGCGGCGACCAACCGCTTCGGCACCGTGCTCGAGAACGTGGTGTTCGATCCGCAAACCCGCATTCCCGATTATGACAACGACAAGAAGACCGAGAACACCCGCTCGGCCTATCCGGTCGAGTTCATGCCACTGGCGTCAAAGACGGGGCATGCCGGGCAGCCGAAGAACATCATCTTTCTGACCGCGGACGCGTTCGGCGTCATGCCGCCGATCGCCAAGCTGACGCCGGCGCAGGCTATGTATCATTTCCTCTCCGGCTACACCGCCAAGGTCGCCGGCACCGAGAAGGGTCTGGTCGGCGTCCAGCCGGAATTCTCCACCTGCTTTGCCGCACCGTTCCTGCCGCGGCCGCCGTCCGAATACGGCAACCTGCTGCGCGAACTGATCTCGAAGCACAATGTCGACTGCTGGCTGGTGAATTCGGGCTGGACTGGCGGCATCTACGGCGTCGGCCGCCGCATGCCCATCAAGGCGACGCGGGCGCTGGTCACCGCCGCGCTGGATGGGTCGTTGAAGCAGGCAAGTTTCCGCACCGATCCGTATTTCGGCTTTGCGGTGCCGACGTCGGTGCCGGGCGTCGAGCCGCACCTGCTCTATCCGATGAAGACCTGGAAGGACAAAGCCGCCTTCGACGACACCGCACGCAAGCTCGTGCGTATGTTCCAGGAAAACTTCACCAAATACGAAAAGCATGTCGACGCCGACGTGCGCGCCGCCGCCCCGGAAGTGCGCATCGCGGCAGAGTAAGTTAGCCCTCCGGATCGCGTGTTGCGCAATCCGGGGGAAAAAAATTGCTCGCGGATTTCACCGATCGCAATCGTTACGCCTTCTGCATCTCGCGACCGGCGCGGCGCGCCCAGTTTTCCCAGGCACGGTTGAGCGTGTAGTCGGTGACGCGCGCAACGATCTTGTCGACCTCGCCGGGCGTCAGAAACTTGATGTCGCCCATCGGCATCGACTGCATCTGCAATTTGGCGCCGACTTCCAGATACACCGACACAAAAACCGAGTGGCGCACCGAGCGACCGACGACAGTAGCGCCGTGACCGCGCATCAGTGCGGTCGGGCGCTCCCCGAGCGTCTGCGCAAGATCGCGCCCCATGGCCATGTCGGTGACAAGGAGCGTGGTATCGCCGAACTTGTCGTGGCAATCCCAGATCGGCACTTCGTGGCCGATCGAGGCGCACATGTGCAGGAGCGGCTTGAGTTTCTTTCCCGTGACGCCGAACGGGATCACGCTTGGCGAATGGTTGTGCACCACGGACTGCACATCCGGGCGCTGCTCGTAGATGGCGCCGTGAATGAAGCGTTCCAAATAAGGTGCGCGGCCGCGCTCGTCGATTGGCGTGCCGTCAAGCTGATATTCGACGATATCGTCGCGCTCGATGCGCTCGGGGGCGCGGGCGCGCGATAGCAGATAGCGCTGCGGATTGTCGGGGTGCCGCGCGCTGACATGGCCGAACGAGTCGACCACCCCTTCGCTGGCGAGAATGCGGTTGGCGGTCACCAGTTCTTCGAGGATGAAATCAAGCTTGCTCATTCGGCGCATCTCCCTTTGCGGCGGGCGCGATCCTATGGGGGGCGCTGCGATTTGTGAACCGCACCGGCATGGCTCCGGCGCGCCGCAGCAACGCGTCACAGGGCCTTACCCCTCGTTCTGCGCTATGCCATGGGTCCGGCGATTATGCCGCCATTTTGGGAGCCCGTTCGATGTCCGGCCGCGCCATTTCCAGACGTTCCGCAATCGCATCAACGGTCGGCCTTGTGCTGGCGCCGACGGTCCTGCGTGCGCAGGGCGCTGCGAATTTCCCCAACCATCCTATCCGCGTCATTGTGTCCACCGCCGCGGGCGGCGGTGTCGACGCCTTCACCCGCATCGTCGCCGCCCAGATGCAGACGATTTTGGGCCAGCCGATGGCGGTCGAGAACAAGGCCGGCGCCGGCGGCAGTTTTGCCGCCGACCTCATCTATCATTCGGCGCCCGACGGCTACACGCTTCTCGCCTCACAACCGGCGCCGATCACCACCAACCCGCTGCTCATCAAGGGGCTCAACTACGACCCAACCAAGCTTGAGCCGGTCGCGATCATGTCGCACATCCCCAACGTGCTGTTGGTGCGGCCCGATTTTCCGGCCAAAACGGTGCAGGAATTCATCGCCTACGCCAAGGCTAATCCGGGCAAACTGAATTACGCGTCGCAAGGCGTCGGCACCACCTCGCACCTCACGGCCGAACTGTTCGCGTCGATCACGCACGTCAAACTCACCCATGTGCCCTACAAAGGCACTGGACCGGCGCTTAACGACATCATTGCCAGCCATGTCGATCTCTTCTTCACCGAGCTGTCGACCTCGCTGGCATTGCACAAGGCCGGCAAGGCGCGCATTTTGGCGGTCGCCACCAAACAGCGCGTCCCGGCGATTCCGGACATTCCGACACTGGCGGAGGCCGGCGTAGCGGGTTGCGAATCCGACACCTGGAACGCGATCACCGCGCCGCCCAAGACTCCCGCCGCGATCGTCGCCAAGCTCAATGACGCCGCCAATAAGGCGCTCAAGGCACCCGTTTTGCTCGACCGCTACAAAAAACTCGATGCCGCACCCGGCGGCGGCACGCCTGCCGAAATGGCGGCATTCATCAAGCAAGAGACGGAGCGTTGGAGCAAGGTTATCCAAGCGGCCGGCATCAAACCCGAATAATCCCGAGTAATCTTGCCGGACAGGCCGAAAGGTAGGCCGCCGGCGCGGCGCACCCGGTATGACGATTTGCCGGGATCGTCTCACAAGCTCTTGCCTGCTCGCCGCATGCCGTCGTATCGATGGGCTGGGCCGGTGAGTTGCAAACGGCCCGGGTGGATTGCGCATGCGGGCCGTTGCCAGGCTGTTCAACGACCAGGACGCGGATTTGGGCGGCAAGATCGCCGCCCTCTATTGTGGTCTGGTCGGCGCCAACGTGCTGGCGTGGATCTGGGCGCTGGTGGCGTTCCACGATTATCCGGTGCTGATCGGCACCGCATTCCTCGCCTACACATTCGGCTTGCGGCACGCGGTGGACGCCGACCACATCGCGGCGATCGACAACGTCACGCGCAAACTGATGCAGGAGGGCAAGCGGCCGGTCTCGGTCGGTCTGTTCTTCTCGCTCGGTCACTCGACCGTGGTGGTGCTCGGATCCGTCGGCGTTGCAATCGCCGCCAGCGCGCTCGAAGGACGTTTCAGCTCATTTAAAGTCATCGGCGGCACGATCGGCACGCTGGTGTCGGCGGGTTTTCTGTTTCTCGTTGCCGCCGCGAACGTGCTCATCCTGCTGTCGGTTTATCGCACCTTCCAGGACGTGCGCCGCGGCGGTGCGTTCGTCGAGGAAGACGTCGACCACCTGTTGGCGCAGCGCGGTCTGTTGGGCCGCGTGTTCCGGCCGATGTTCCGTCTGGTCACGCGAAGCTGGCACATGTACCCGCTGGGCTTTCTGTTCGGGCTCGGCTTCGACACCGCGACCGAGATCGGGCTGCTCGGCATTTCCGCCGCCGAAGCCTCCAGAGGCCTGCCGATCTGGTCGATCATGGTGTTCCCGGCGCTGTTCACCGCCGGCATGTCGCTGATCGACACGACCGACGGCATTCTGATGCTTGGCGCATATGGCTGGGCATTCATCAAGCCGATCCGCAAGCTCTACTACAATCTGACCATTACCTTCGTCTCGGTGCTGGTCGCTGTCTTGATCGGCGGCATCGAGGCGCTCGGTCTTGTTGCCGACCAGCTGAAACTCGAAGGGCCGTTCTGGCGCTGGATCGGCGCACTCAATGATAATTTCGGCAGCCTCGGTTATTTGATCATCGCCATCTTTGTCGGCAGCTGGATCGTCTCGATCGCCGTTTATCGGCTCGGGCGTTTCGACTTGCTCGAGGCAGCGCCAGGCTAGGGCGCGATCTACGCGGCCATAAAGCCGCTTGTGCGCTTTGCGCCACGCCTTACATAGGTGGGCGGCGGCGAAAGCAGATCGGTCACTTATGTCAGACGACCCGAACAAGCCGGAACGGCCGCGTTTCGAGCCCGAGATCATTCCGCCCGATAGCGACGGACAGCAATCCGGATGGCGCTATTCGCCATCGCGCGATTCGCGCGGCGCTCCGTTCGGCGGCGGCCACGGCACCCAGCGCGTTTTCGTGACGAGGCTCGGCCCGTTCGGCATTGCGCTTCTGCTGCTGGCCATTGCGGCCATTGTAACGATCATCTTGATCGCCGCAGTCGGTGCGGTGCTGATCTGGATCCCGGTGATCGCCGCGGTGCTGGTCATCGGCGCGCTGTTGCGCGTGTTCCGCAGATTTGGGCCGCGATAACTGGGCCGCGATAACTTGGGCCGCGATAGGCGCGTACACCGCCCATTAACTCTAATAATTTATGAATATGGACGTTCACGAAGACGGTTGCGGGCGCCGAGTGACTCACGTCGGGTCCACGGCAACGCCAAGTGATGGGTAACGGCGAGGTTTGCGCAGCAGCGCGGCTCGCCCGTGAAACACAGTCGAGTAGTTGTCGATGTTCGAAGCGCCGCGTCAGGTCAAGCCGCCAGTGGTCGCGGGCGACGAGCCGCCCCCCGCTTCACCCGCCCAGATCGACCTTTTCAAAATCGGCGCGACCCTTTGGCGAGGCCGCGCCACGATTCTCGGCGTTACGATTGCGGCGCTCCTGCTGGCGGTTGTGTTCGCGCTGGTCGCACCGCAGCGCTACGCCGCGGTCACCGAAATCCTGATCGACCCGGTCGATCTGCGCGCGGTCGCCAACGAGGCCGCGCCATCCTCGCCGACGAGCGACACGGCGCTGCTGCTGATCGACAGCCAGGTCCGGGTGTTGATGTCGGACGACGTGCTGCGCCCCGTGGTCAACAGCCAGGGGCTGGCCCGCGATCCAGAATTCGTCGGCAAGCCGTCGGCATTGCGCGCCGTTGTGGACGCAATCCTCGCCGCGCTCGGCCGGCACAAACCACTTGGCCCTAGCGATCCGACGCTCACCGCACTCAATGCGCTCAAGAAGGCCACGCGGGTGACGCGCGCCGAACGCACTTATGTCGTGGACGTCGCTGTCTCCAGCAAGGATCCCGCAAAGGCCGCGCGCCTCGCCAATGCCGTCGCCCAGTCCTATCTGGCCGAACAGACGGACGTTCGCGCCGACGCCGCTCGTCAGGTTTCGCAATCCCTGACCGCGCGCCTTAACGATCTGAAAGAGCGCGTGCATCAGGCCGAAGAGCGCGTCGAGGCCTTCAGGGCAGGTCACAACATCGTCAACGCCAATGGCCAGCTCGTCAACGAGCAACAGCTTTCCGATCTTAACAATCAGCTCGCCGCGGCACGCGCCCGCACCGCGGCGGCGAAAGCGCGCCTCGAACAGGTCGAGGCCATACAAAAATCCAAAGATGATATCGGCTCATTCCCGGAAGCCGTACAATCGCAGACCATCACCGCACTGCGGACCCAATACGCCGAGATCATGCGCTTGCAGGCGCAGCAAATGTCGAGCCTTGGGCCGCGCCATCCCGCGGTCATCGAAGTTCAAGCCCAGGCCGAACGCCTCAGGCGGATGATCGACGACGAGGTCGCCCGCATCGCTCGCGCCGCCCGCGCCGAGTATGACGGCGCGAAAGCGAGCCAGGATTTGCTGGAGCGGAATGTCGAGACGCTCAAACAAGGCGCGCTGGCGACCGATTCCGACCTGGTAAGCCTGCGCGAGCTGCAGCGCGACGTGCAGGCAAACCGCGCCGTCTACGAAGCCTTTCTGCTGCGCGCCCGCCAGACCGGCGAACAGGAGCGCGTCGACACCAAGAACATTCAAATCATCTCCAAGGCCGACCTGCCGCTCAGCCGCTCCTCGCCGCCGTCGAATGCCATCCTGGCGCTGGGCGCGATCCTGCTCGGCCTGGCCGCCGGCAGCGGCTTGGTGCTGCTGCGCGACGCATTCCCGGAGGCGCTGGCGCGGCTGCGGCCCGGCAACCTGTTTGGCATCAAGCGCGACACGGATCGCAACGCTGCGCCGCTGCAAGACGAGCTTTCGGCCGGCGTTCCGGTGCTGGCGACGCTCCCGGGCGTCGATGGCGCGGCCGGCACGGACGAAACGGGCGAGCCCAACCTTCGTTTTGCCGCCGGCATCCGCAAGGTCTACGAGGCGGTGCGGGCGAACCACAAGAAGCGCGGCAATCCGAGCATCATGGTTGTCGCCTGCCACAACGACAATGACACCGCCGCGGTCGCACTCACACTGGCCGCCTTGGCAGCAGCGACGCAGCGCGTCCTTTTGATCGACGCCGATGTTGACCAGCGTACGCTTTCGGCCATCGATGCCGACCGGAGTGAGGCCGGACTGGTCGACGTCGCCAGCGGGCGGCGGCTTCTCTCCGACGCGGTGATGCGCGACCGCGACACCAACATCAGCATGATTCCGTTCATCTCGACGTCTAGCCGCCGCGACCGCGCCATCAGGGGCGAAGACATCAAAACGGCATTCGCGCAGACCAGCCATTTCGACGTTGTGATCGTCGCCGCGATGGATCTCGCCCGCGATCCGAGCGCGCGGTTCTTCGCCGGACTGGTCGACCACATCGTGGTGGTCACCAGGGCCGAGGACGCCAAGCGCGGTTCGGTCGACGAAGTCGTGACGGGTCTCGGTCTCGATGCGCGCAAACTGCGCGGCGCCGTTTTGACCGAAGCAGAGGCGGCTTAGCGGTAGCGGCGAGAGCCCGGGCGTCCTATCGCGCCAGCACAAGCAGCGAATAGCCGCCCAAAACCCGCGCCGTGATATCGGCGTTGACGTTGAACATGAACTTGCGTGGTAGCTTCAGGAGCCGGCCACCCAGCGACAGATGAGAGCCCTCGACGCCCGCCGGGGTGTAGAAGCTGTCGATCACTTCGTAGCCGCAATATTTGAGGGTCGCGAGCGCGGTATCTTTGAAGAAATAGTGGAGATGGCCGACCGTTTCGCGCTGCTTGAGAATCGGATTGACCCGAAACAGAGTCTGCAGCGAAAGGTCGAGCGGAATATGGAAGACTTTAATTCGCGCTTTGTTTTTGACCTTCTTGAGAAAACCCAGGTAATCGTCGATGTGCTCGAACACGTCGATTGCCAGCAGCACATCGAAATAGGCCGTCTCCTCCGCAAGCAAATCTTTCAGGTGAAAGTGGATGCCAGCGGTTTCGCGCTGTCGGCATAGCGCGAAGGCCTGAGGCGAAACTTCGAATCCGGAAAAATCGGAATTCGGAAAAGCTTTCTGCAATTGCACCAGGATCTCGCCCGCACCGCAGCCGACTTCGGCGATGCTGCTGGGCGCGATTGAATTTTGACGCAGAATTCGTTCGATTTGCCGCGCCTTCCACGGCGAATCCTCGACGTGCCAGCTCGGATTGCTCGCCAGATAGGCACCGTCCCCGTAGATGCCGTCTGCAGCCAGGCCTTGGGCGACATCTTGGGCGACATGTTGCATCGAAGCCTCCGGACAGCGGCCGCGCCGCGTTCCTTGGATTCGCCACGATCTGACGCGGCCGCGCAACGGCGGCACGGTTCCAATTGCCGTTAGGGTTACCCCAACGAAGCGGTGCACAGAGGCAGCGGATTGGTTATTTCTGTTAAGGCACGCCGAGGCCAACTGGGCGTGCGCATCAATCAATTGCGTTAATCAGCGCAAGCGAGCGGGTAGAACAGTGCAAGTCCACCCCTTGATCAAAAGCGGCGTCTACGTGACTGCCCATGTGACCGGATTGAGCCGGGCGCTGGCGCTGCGCTATCGCGGCCGCGGTATCATCTTCGCGCTGCATAGCGTGACTGCCGGCGACACGTTTTATCCCGATGACCTCATGTTGCGCTGTCCAGCGAGCAAACTTGAGTGGATGTTGCGCCGCTTGCAGCAACTGCAATTGGATTTTGTTACGCTCGACGAGGTCGTAGCGCGACTCGAGACGCCCACGGCCCGCCCGTTTGTCGCCCTTACGCTCGACGACGGCTATGCCGACAATCTGACGAACGCGCTCCCGGTCATGGAAAAATTTGCGGCGCCGTTCACCGTGTTCGTCACGACCGGCATGATCACCCGTGAGATCGACGCCTGGTGGTTTGGCGTGACCGAACTCGTTCGCAGGCGCGACCATATCGATCTGCCGAACCTCGGCCGATTTGAATGTGCAGATCAAGCCGCCAAACGACGCGCCTACACGGCGATAGCGGCCGCTATCCATACCAATTTTGACGTGCTGGCGGAGGTGCGCGAGGCGATCGCTCGGGCCGGCATCGACATTCCGGCATTGATCGACAGGGAGGCTTTGACCGAGCAGCAGCTGCGCACGCTGGCGCAGCATCCGCTCGTCACCATCGGCGGCCACACCACGACGCACCTCAACCTCAAGCGCGCCGCAGCCGCCACCGTGCGCACCGAAATGGCGGACAATCGCAAGTTTCTCCAAGAAATCACCGGCCAGCCAATCGATCACAACGCCTATCCGTTCGGCCATTCCGGCGCCTGCGGCGAACGCGAGGCAGAGATTTCGCGCTCGCTCGGCTTCCGTACCGCCGTCACCACCCGGGCGGGCACGATTTTTCCCGAGCACCGAAATCACCCGCATGCGCTACCGCGAGTCTGTCTGACGCGAGACGAAAATACGGCGACACTGCAGTGCAAGCTCAACGGCTTGAGCCGCGTGGTCAATTCGCGCTTCGGCGATCCCGTAGCATTGATGTAATCGAGCCGAGACAAGCATGCCGGAAGAGCAGCGGCCGACAGTCAGCATCATCATCAAGGCGTTCAACGAGGAACGGCATATTGCCGGCGCCATCGAGAGCGCGCTCGCGGCGCTCGCCGGTATCGGCGGCGAGGTGATCCTGGCCGACGGCGCCTCCACCGACCGCACCGTTGCGATTGCAGAAAAATATCCGGTCAAGATTGTCCGGCTCGACAATGCCGCAGACCGATCCTGCGGCGCCGGTGCGCAGCTCGGCTTCCAGTATAGCCGCGGTGAATTCATCTGCCTGATGGACGGCGACATGCGCTTGCGCCGGCCCTTCGTGGCCGCCGGTATTCGAGCGCTGAGAGACAATCCCACGCTCGGCGGCGTCGGCGGCGCCGTCATCGACCACGATGCTGACAATCTGGAATACGCTCAGCGTGTGCGCCGCTTCGATCCGGATCGGCGACCGGGGCCAGTGACGCGGCTGGGCGGGTGCGGGTTCTATCGGCGTGCCGCCATCGCTGCCGTCGGCTACTGCACCGACCGCAACCTGCACGGCGGCGAGGAATTGGAAATGGCGGCGCGGCTGCGTGTCGCCAACTGGACGCTGGCGAGAATCGATTGCGCAGCGGTCGATCATTATTGCCGCACCGGCAACCCGTATCGCCAATTGCTGCGGCGGATAAAAACCCGCAATGCTTGCGGGCCGGGCGAAATCATAAGAGCCGCGATCGGCCGGCCGCAGTTCGGTTATGTGGCGCGCAACGACCGAAATTCGATGCTGTGCGGGCTCGTCGGCCTGTGGTGGTGTTCGATGGTTGCGGCCCTGCTGTTTGGCAGCGGCGTCGGGGCGCTGGCAGCCGCAGCGTTGCTCGTCCTGCCGTTTGCCGCCATGTCGCTGCGCTGGCGCTCGCTGCGCGACGGCATTTACTCGATAACCGCCTGGAACACTCACGCGCTGTGCTTCCTGCCAGGATTCCTTTCACCGCGAAAACCACCCGCAAATTGGATCGCGAGCAGCGCGATCAAGGATCCGATGACTGAGAGCGATAGCCTGCGCGCCGCGCAGCGTTGAGATACCAGCAGGGTGTTTGATTGTACTGAATGCGTGCGATGCGAAGTGTCTGGCACATCAAGTTACTGCTTCTCGCTGTTGCACCCGCCTGGCTGTGCCTGACGACTTTCGCTTGCGCGGGCAACGCCGAAACGGCGTTCAGCCGCGGTATCGGTATGTCGCATGTGATGGCATGGGCCGCTATCTCACCGGGGCCGGCGCGGCGATTCGTTTTCGCACCCTTCGCAGACGTAAACGACGCGCAATTCGCCGGAGAATTACAGACGCTGAGGCGCACCGGCTTTGAGTTCGTGCGTTTTGCCGTCGATCCCGGGCCATTCCTGCAGTTTCAGGGTGCGCGCCGCGACCGCGTCGACCGCATCCTCATTGACCGCGTCAATCTAATTCTTTCTTCCGGCTTGGCCGTCGTTGTCGACTTTCATCCGAGCGACATGCATCCCGACTACACGGCGCAGCAGCTCACCACTGCGGCCGCGTCGCCTTTGTTTCAATCCTACCTGCAGCTCGTCGAACGCACCGCGAAGCTGCTGGGCGGCCTGCACTCCAACAAAATCGCGCTCGAACTGATGAATGAGCCGCCGCTGCCGCAAGCCGACTGGCAGCCCATGCTGGAGGCGGCTTATGCGGCGGCGCGGCGCGGCTCGCGCAACCTGCCGCTGGTTCTGGAAGGCGGCCACGAGGCATCGGCCCCGGCGCTGATGGAGATGAACACAGCCCCGTTTTCGGCTGATCCCGCGGTCATCTACTCGTTCCATTATTACGATCCGTATCAATTCACCCATCAGGGCGCGTCGTGGAATCCGGCGCGATATCTGGCTGACGTGCCCTACCCGGCGCGCGCCCGGCCGCTCGCCGACAGCGTGGCGGCGACGGCGACGCTGATTGCCGGCACCGATCTTCCGACGGTGAAGAAGGCATTGGCCTATCAGGACGCACAGGCTCGACTGGAGAGTTATCGCGCCTCTGATTTCGACGACCGCACCATTGCGGCGGATTTTGCTCAGGTCGCGCGCTGGGCTAAGTCCCGGGGCATTCAAGCCGACCACATCCTGCTCGGCGAGTTCGGCGCCAACCAGACCGCGCTGCAACTTAGCGGAACGGGCGCCGCCGAGCGTGCGCAATGGTTCCATGACGTGAGCCGGGCGGCGGAAACGAATGGTTTCGGTTGGGCGGCCTGGGCTTACCGCGGCGGTGGCTTCGCCCTCGCACGCAGCGACACCGCCGATGAGATCGACCCGCGCATCGCCGACGCGCTGGGACTGCATGCCGGCACGGCGCGCAGAGCCGAAGCAGCACCGGTATCGCGTGCGCCAGGGGACATCCCGTGATCGCGCACCACATTAGCGTTAACGGCGACAAGTCGTCCGCCTCACGCCCGCACTTGCTAGGACACGTCGAAATTCAGTGCGAGATGTGCCGGATGCGGACCGGCCGAACGACATTACCCATCAAGTCCGGAATGCGTCCGGTCGATTTTGCAGTTTTGGCCATCTGATTGGTGCGGCACATGTCCAGCGTGCGTCCCAATGTGAGCATCGTCATCAAGGCACTCAACGAGGAGCGCCACATCGCCGTGGCGATTGAAAGCGCCATGGCGGCGCTTGAACGCATGCGCGGCGAAGTCATGCGTGGCGAAATCATGGGCGAGATCATTCTTGCCGACAGTGCCTCGACCGACCGCACCGTCGAGATTGCCGCAAACTACCCGATCAAGATCGTAACCCTGCGGAACCCAGGCGACCGTTCGTGCGGTACCGGCGTCCAGCTCGCCTATCAGTACAGCACGGGCGATTTTGTTTGTTTGATTGACGGCGACATGGCGTTGCATAAGGAATTTCTTCCCGCCGCCATCGAGTTTCTCGTCTCCAATCCGCAATTTGCCGGCGTCGGCGGGCTGATCGTGGAACGCGAAACTGAGAATGTCGAATACGTCAAACGGGCCCGCGACCAGGGTTCCGATCTTTTGCCCGGCGAAGTGACGCGGCTCGATTGCGGCGGCGTCTATCGGCGCGCGGCGATCCAGACCGTCCGCTATCTCGGCGACCGCAATCTGCACGGCAGCGAGGAACTCGAACTCGGCGCGCGACTGCGGGCACAAGGCTGGAAGCTCGCGCGCATCCCGGTCGAGGCCATCGATCACCACGGCCACAGCGGTAATGCTTACGCGCTGCTGCGCCGGCGCTGGACGTCGCGGTTTGCGTTTTCGACCGGCGAGATTTTGCGCGGCACCTTCGGGACGCCGGCCTTCCCGCTGGTGCTGCGGAAGCTGCGCTGGGAGTTATTCCTGTACGCGGCCGTCCAAGCGTGGTGGCTGTGCCTGATCGCCACGCCATTCCTCGCCGGCAGCTTCGTCACCGCAGCAGCCGCTGTCACGGCGCTCGCGCTTATTCCCTTCCTGACGATGGCCCTGCGCTGCCGGTCGTTGAACATCGGCATCTATTCGGTGACCGCCTGGAACGTCTACGCGGCCGGCCTCTGGCCCGGGCTGCTGCGCCGGCGCGTCGACCCGACCACCCAGATCGAAAGCGTGGTTATTCGCGACGCCGCCGTGTCGGAGCAGGCGGTGCACGCGGCATGAGGCCGGCATCGCTCGTTTTAAGAATCTGGTCACAGGTTGGGACGCTAATAGTTAACGATTCGCTGCCGATGGTCTGTGGCGATGAGGGGTCCCGACGGCCGAGGGCATACTCAGGCGATGACGACGCTTTCCACGCTGGACCACGCGGTACCGCAGGAAATCGCGGGCGGGGAGCGCCTCGTGCGCAACTGTCTGTTCCTCGCCACCTTCCTGCTGGCCTGGTTCACGGTTTCGCCGTTTCCCGATCTGGGGCAGCAGGCCCCCGCGGCCGGCACCGGGGACTTGGCGAGCCAAGCCTCAGCCATCCTGATGACGGGCGCGCTCGCGCTTTACGTCCTCCTCAAGCGACCGCCGCTCCTGGCGCGCGCCGTCACCCTGTCGCTGGTGTTCGCGCTCGCGGCGTTCGCCGTCTCAGCCGCACTGTCGTCCTACACGGATGTCGCCGGGCGCCGGCTGGTACTCGCCATCTTCAATGTTTTCCAAGCGACGGTTCTGGTGCTGTTGCCCTACGGACGCGAACATTTTGCCCGACTGTTGGCGCTCGCCGCGATCATTATTCTTGCGGCATGCTATTTCGGCGTCGCTTTCCTGCCGCAGCTCTCGATTCATCAGGCAACCGACATTGCCGAGCCCGGCCTTGCCGGCGACTGGCGCGGCTTCTTTACGCACAAGAACGGTGCCGGCGCCGGCATGGTGCTGCTGATTTTCATAGGCATTTTCGTCTACCGCGCCTGGCACCGCACAATCGGGATCGGGATCGTCGTCCTGTCCACCGTCTTCCTCTATTTCACCCACTCCAAGTCACCGATCAATTTGCTGCCGGTCGTCCTGCTGATTTCGTATCTGGTACCGCGCCTGCGCAGCGGCGTTGTTGCATTTGGTTTGATCGTCGGTGTGCCATTGATGCTCAATCTGCTGAGCGTCGGTTCGGTGATGTTCGCGCCGATCCACGATCTGATCGCGCATGTCATGTCGGACCCGACTTACACGGGCCGCGACGTGATCTGGCAGTTCGCGCTCGATCATGTCAGGCAGCGTCCACTGTTCGGCTTCGGCTTCGAGGCGTTCTGGGGAATGCCCGATCTGGTGGCGGACTGGAACTATCTGGAATCCTGGGGCTACCGCGCCAGCGATGCGCACAACGGTTATCTCAATCTCGCGGTGACAACCGGATTGGTCGGCCTGGGGCTGTCGCTGTGGTGGATCATAGCGCAACCGTTTGCGGATTATTGGCGCGGACGGCTCCAGGCATCCGACCGGCCGCTCGTCACGCTATTGCTGCAGATATGGTTCTTCGCACTCTGCCTCGGCTGCTACGAGTCGGTGTTCTTTGTTGGCGGCAGCGGGCAGTGGTTTTTGACAATGTCAGCCATAGTCGGACTGCGCTTCCGGACTCTGGCAAAGAGTACTGCGTGACATGCTGACGTCCACAAACTGCTTCTTGGCGATCAACAACTACTATTATCCGCGCGGCGGCGCCGAGGTGCTGTTTCTCGAACATAACCGGCTGTTCGAGAATATCGGCTGGCAGGTCGTTCCGTTCGCCATGCGCCATGCCAAAAATCTCACCACACCGTGGTCGAACTATTTCCCCGACGAGATCGAATTCGGCGCTGATTACAACCTTGCCGCCAAGCTCGTCCGCGCGCCACGGGTGATCTATTCGCTGCAGGCCCGCCGGCGCATGCGCGCGCTGCTCGATACCGTACAGCCGCGCATCGCGCACGTTCATAACATCTATCATCACCTGTCGCCGTCGGTGCTGCCGCTGCTCAAAGAGCGCGGCATCCCCATCGTGATGACCTTGCACGATCTAAAGCTAGCCTGCCCCGCCTATACGATGATGCGCGGCGGCGAGCCGTGCGAAAGCTGCCGCGGCGGCAAGCTGTACAACGTCGCGGTGCACCGCTGCATCAAAGGATCGCTGGCGCTGTCCAGCCTGGTCATGGCCGAGGCCTATTTGCATCGCGCGCTTGGGCTTTATTCCGCCAACGTCGATCGTTTCGTAGCGCCGAGCAAATTTTTGCTCGAAAAGCTCGTGCAATGGGGCTGGCCGCGCGAGCGCTTCGTCCACATTCCCAATTTCGTCGACATCGAGCGCTTCAAGCCGCGCGCCGAGGCCGGCCGGCGTTTCGTCTATTGCGGCAGGCTCGATGAACTCAAGGGCCTCGAAACGCTGGTCCGCGCCGCCGCGCTTTCGCATCAGCCGGTCACCTTGGTCGGCCGTGGACCGCTTGAAGCGCGGTTGCGGGCGCTGAGTGCGGAGCTCGGCGCCGACGTCGCCTTCCCAGGCTATCTGACCGAGGGCGCACTTGCCGCGGCCATCCAGGAAGCGCGCGCGATCATCGTTCCGTCGGAGTGTCATGAGAATGCGCCGCTGGCGCTGCTCGAAGGCTACGCCGCCGGCCGGCCCGTGATCGGGTCACGCATCGCCGGCATTCCCGAACTGGTGCACGAGGACGAAACCGGGATGCTCTATCCGGTTGGCGACGCTGCCGCCTTAGCGGAGGCGCTGTCGCGGTTCGCGGCTTTGCCGGACGCTCGCGTTTCGGCCATGGGTAATGCCGGCCGCGCCTGGGTCGAGCGCGATTTCAACGCCGCGATCTACATCGATCGTCAGCTTGCGCTGTACGACGCGCTCGGTGTCCGGGTGCGATGAACACAGTCGCGCAACCCTGGCGCTTCGAAGGCCGGCAGCGGCGCGCGCTGCGCGTCACCATGCTGGGCATCCGCGGCTTTCCCAATGTGCAGGGCGGAGCGGAAAAGCACGTCGAAAATCTCACATGCGCGCTGGCCGATCTCGGCTGCGATGTGCAGGCCATCGTGCGCAACGGTTATGTCGCCAAGGACCAGCCGGCACGCTGGCGCAACGTCACGCTGACCCGCGTGTGGGCGCCGCGCGTCACCGGCGTCGAAGCGTTCGTGCATACCTTTCTGGGCGTGCTGCGCGCCGCGCGCGACCGGCCCGACATTCTGCACATTCATGCCATCGGGCCGGCGTTCTTCACGCCACTGGCCCGCGCGCTTGGACTGCGGGTCGTGGTGACGTGCCACAGCCGCAATTACGAGCACAAAAAATGGGGCCGTCTCGGGCGGTCGATTCTACGGCTCGGCGAGCGCGCCGGCATGGCGTTTGCCAACGGCCGCATCGCCGTCTCGGCTGGTTTGGCAGAATATCTCACGCGGTCCCACCACATGCCGGTCGCAATCATCCCCAACGGGATCGATCGGCCGGATCGGATCAGCTCGACAGCAACGCTGCAGCCATTCGACCTCACGCCCGGCCGCTATCTGCTCATGGTCGCACGGATCGATGACGACAAGCGCCAGCTCGATCTGATAGCGGCCTTCAACCGGCTGCAGCGATCCGATTGGAAGCTCGCGCTTGTCGGCGGCGCCGATTATTCGAGCGTCTATGCGCGTGAGGTCACTGAAGCAGCCGCACAATCTCCCGGCGTTGTGCTGCTGGGCCATCAGACCGGAGCGGCGCTCGCCGAGCTCTATACCCATGCCGGCGCCTTTGTGCTGCCGTCACGCTTTGAAGGCCAGCCGATCGCGGTGCTGGAAGCCGCAAGCTATGGCCTGCCGCTGATCCTCAGCGATATCGCCGCCCATCGCGAACTCGCCATTCCGCGCGCCCGTTATTTCGCGGTCGGCGATATCACTGCGTTGGCAGACCATCTGGCCGCGGTGTGCGCATCGCCGGCGGACGGCAGGCTCAACGCCGCCGAGTGCGCCGCACTGCTCGCCGAGCACGATTGGAACCGCATCGCGCAGCGCACGCTGAGCGTTTATTGCGAGGCCTTGTCGGGGAGCGCGAGCGGCGCCTTCGCCGCGGAGCCGCGCGCGAGGATCAAGGAACCGTCGTAATCTTCGTTGGTGGATCGCGACAGCGCCGTCGTCACGTAATAGGCGCCGATGGCGGCGAGCATGGCACATGCGATCACCGCACTCAGATACGTGGCGGCGACCGCAGCGCCGATGAGCGCCACACAGCCAGACGCCATCAAAACCGCGTCGCGCGAATGAAATGTCGAGACCCCGACCAATGGGCGGGCACGCACGGCGACCAGCGGGTTGACCAGCGCAACGGCAAGGATCATGGCGGCCGGAATGGCGGCTGGGCCGAGCCACGGCGCCGTCGCGAACGGGCTAGCCACCAGAATGGCGAATGACGATGCCGTCACCACCAGCGCCACATTGGCTTGGCCGGCGATGATCAGCAGCCGATCCGAAGTCGCGTAGAACGCGGCCACAAACGACGGTATGGCGAGCCACAGCAGCAGCGTGCGCGCATCCAGATAGTTGCCAAGGAGCGGCAGCAGAATCGGCGCCGCCAAAAGCACGCCCGCGGTAGTCAGGGCGACGCAGCCAATGGCCAGCCGCCGGCACACGTCGAATTCGCGATGCAGGCCGGCCATATCCTTTATCTGCAGCAAACGGCCGGCGCGGGGCGCGAAGCGTTTGAGCAGCGCCTGCTCGAAGAACGTGAACAGCGCCGCGAGCCGCGCCGCAACCGCGTAATCGGCGACGGTCGCCGACGGGAACAGCACACTGGCGATGACGATGTCGACCGCACCAAGCTGATTGGCGAACAGCGTCGCGACGACGAACTTGCCGCAATAAGTGAAATCCCATCGCGACCAGCGCTGCCAGCCCGCGACCTCGCGATTGACCATGCGCCGCGCCAGCAAGAGCCACGGCACCAATACTGAGAGCGTGAGCACATGGGCCACGAAGGCGTCGGGCAGCTTGAGCACAAACACGATAGGCAGCAGCACGATGCGCACCGCGTTGGGCGCAACTTCGCCCCAAAAAATCGACTCGGCGACGCGCGAGCGCCCTTCCAGCGCGCCGGTCGTAATGACCAACAAGGTGCTGAACACCAAAAACGGTGCAAGCTGTTGCAGCCAGCCGGCGAGCGACGGCTTGCCGAGCGCCGCGGCAATCGGCCCGGCTGCAAATGCGGTCGCCACCGCGATCGCGCCCGACGGAATGGCGCCCACCAAGGCGGAAAAGCGCTGCAGCCTGATCTCTGCCCAGGGATCGTCACGATGCCGCGAGACATGGAACAACAGGACCAGCGACCCGCCAACGCCGATCGCTACCCCGGCGAGCCGATAAAAGCCGAAGGCCGTCATCAGGTCGCCGAAACTCTGCTTGGTAAGAAAGCGGCTCAGAATGATCAGCACAACGAACTGCGAAGCGAGCCCGAACACCCGCGCGCCCGAGCCGACGACCAGAATGTCGAGATAGGCCCGCAGCCGGCCGTTCAGGAAAACGCCGGAAATACCATTCGTGACCCTTTGCGCCAGCCGCATAAACACTTTATCCGCCGCCGCCCGGCGTCACCTGTTGCCTCTGCCCTTCCTTACATCGATCCGACGGTTGGCCCCGCTTTTGCAACTTTTTACCTTAACGGCCGCGTCCACTGGAGCGTTAGGATCGAACCGTGTTGAGACAGTTTTTACGGCACACTAGAACCGATCTCGTAGAGGTTTCGGTTTTGGCATGACGCAGGTTTGACCCATGTTACCGAACTTTAATGGGCTTCCAGGGACTTCCGCCGCTATAACGGTGTGCTTGTTTGTGCTCGCCTAGGCAGGTCCCAGCAAACCCGACGAGGTTCAGCTTTGAGGGGACGCCGGAGCTAAGGTATAGCTGACCGAATGAGCGCATCACCCAAGGGGCGACGATCGCGGCGCGTGATACTCGCGGTTGCCGGTCTTGCAATTGTGGCCGTTATTGCAGCCGTGGCCGTGCAGCGGCTGACCCGGCCGGCCCCCGCGCGCGCCGCGGTTCCGGCCGTTCCCGTGACCGCGACCGTGGCGGGGCGCCAAGATGTTCCGATCTTCTATGATGCCCTCGGCACCGTCATGGCCCTGAATACCGTGGCAATCCGCGCCCAGGTCAACGGTCAGATCATTTCGATCAATTTTCGCCAAGGTCAGGACGTGCACAAGGGCGACGTGCTCGCCAAGATCGATCCGGCGCCCCTGCAGGCGGCGCTCGACCAGGCCGTTGCGAAAAAGGGGCAGGACCAGGCGCAACTCATCGACGCCCAGAAGGATTTGGTGCGATTTAGCACCCTGGTGCGCAAGAACGCCGAGACCGTGCAGAACCTGGACGCGCAGCAGGCCAAGGTCGATCAGGACAAGGCCTCCATCGACGCCGATCAAGCCGCGATCGAAGCCGCGCGGACCCAGCTCAATTACGCGACCATTATCGCGCCGATTGACGGCGTCGTCGGGTTCCGGCAGGTCGACATCGGCAACATCATTCACACCACCGACACCAACCCGCTGACCGTGCTCACGCAGGTCAAGCCCTGCGTCGCGATCTTTACGCTGCCGCAAGACGACCTTGGCCCAGTGCGCGAGGCGATGCTGCAAGGCGAAGTACAAGTACTCGCCTTCGATCAAGACAACGTCAAACAGCTGGCGCAAGGCAAGCTCCTGCTGATCGACAATCAGATCGACCAGACGACCAGCACGATCCGGCTAAAGGCCGAGTTCCCGAACCTCGACGAGCGGCTGTGGCCCGGGGAGTTCGTGCACATCCGCATGCTGGTCACCACCCGCAAGGACGCGGTGACGATCCCGCCGGTCGCCGTACAGCGCGGCCCGGACGGCCTTTATGTCTGGATCATCAAGCCCGATAAGACCGTCGAACAGCGTCCGGTGGACGCGCTGACGGTGAACGACAAGACGGCGATCGTCTCCAAGGGCCTGAACACCGGTGAACAGATCGTGGTCGAGGGGCAGTCGCGACTGGACGACGGCACGCATGTCAATGTCCGGCCTGCCGGGCGCGCGCCGCCGGAGGCGGGTTAGCGCCGATGAACATTTCCGAGATATTTATTCGCCGGCCGATCGCGACGTCGCTGTTGATGGCGGCGCTGGCGCTGGTCGGTATCGTTGCGTTTCCGCTGCTGCCGGTCGCACCGCTGCCGCAGGTCGATTTTCCGACGATCAATGTTACGGCGTCGCTGACCGGCGCCAGTCCCGAGACGATCGGCGCTACGGTCGCGACCCCCCTTGAGCGCCAGTTCGGACAGATCGCCGGCGTCTCGCAGATGAGTTCGGTGAGTTCACTGGGCTCGACGGTAATCACGCTGCAGTTCGACCTTGACCGGAATATTGACGCCGCCGCGCAGGATGTGCAGGCCGCCATCACGGCCGCAGCGCGACAATTGCCGAAAAACCTCACCACGCCGCCGACCTATCGCAAGGTCAATCCCGCCGATTCTCCCATCCTGATCGTCTCCGTCAATTCCAAGACGATGCCGCTGCCGCAAGTCGACGATTTTGCCGAGAATGTGATCGCGCAGCAGTTTTCGCAGGTCGCGGGCGTGGCGCAGGTCTTCATCGGCGGCCAACAGACGCCCGCAATTCGCGTGCAGATCGATCCGGCCAGGCTGACGGCACGCGGCTTGACCCTTGAGGACGTCCGCGCCGCGTTGACGAATGCGACCACGGATTCGGCCAAGGGCACGTTGTTGGGACGCGATCAGAGCTTCACGATTGCCGCCAACGATCAATTGATCAAGGCAACGGACTATAACGACGTCATCGTCTCATATCGAAACGATGCTGCGATCCGCATACGCGACATTGGCCAAGCCGTCGACGGGCCGCAAGACGTGACACTTGGCGCCCTGCATCGCCAACAGACCGCGGTGATGCTGCTCGTCTTCAAGCAGCCCGGCGCCAACGTGATCGACACGGTCGACAACATCAAGTCGGCGCTGGTCAACATGCGATCGATCATCCCGCCGGGCATCCACCTCGACACGATCGTCGATCGAACACAGACCATCCGCGCCTCGGTCAAGGATGTCGAGTTCACGCTTGTACTCTCCTGCGTGCTAGTCGTGTTGGTGATCCTGCTGTTCTTGCGGAGCATTCAGGCCACGTTGATTCCCGCCGCCGCGGTTCCGTTGTCGCTGCTCGGCGCCACGGCGGTGATTTATCTCGCCGGCTTCAGCCTGGACAATCTGTCGCTGATGGCATTTACCATCGCGGTAGGTTTCGTGGTCGATGACGCCATCGTAGTGCTCGAAAACATCTTTCGCCATCTTGAAGCCGGCACCACACCGCTGCAATCCGCCATCAAGGGCGCGCGCGAGATCGGCTTTACCGTCATTTCGATCAGTATTTCACTGATCGCGGTTTTCATCCCGCTGCTACTGATGAGCGGCATCGTCGGCCGCCTGTTCCACGAATTCGCCATCACGGTCACGGCCGCCATTCTGATTTCCGTCGTCGTGTCGCTGACACTGACCCCGATGCTGTGTTCGCGCTTCCTGGTGAGCGAGCACGGCCGCCAACATGGCCGTCTCTATCGCGCCATCGAATGGGGCTTTGACGCGACGCTCGACGCCTATCGGCGTGGCCTCGACGTGGTGTTGCAACATCAGTTTGCGACCCTGATGGTGTTCCTCGCGACCGTCGCCACCACCGGCGCTCTGTTCGTGTTCATGCCCAAAGGTTTCTTTCCCACCCAGGACATCGGCATGATCCTCGGCATCTCGGAAGCGGGCCAGGACGTTGCGCCCGATAAAATGAAGGACATTCAGCGTCAATTGTCCGCGGTGATCGCGCGCGATCCCGACATTTCCGACTTCGGATCGTTCTTCGGGCCGAGCTATGGCAATACCCAGAATACCGGCCGCTTCATCATCGGATTAAAGCCGCGCGACGACCGCAATGTCTCGGCTGCGCAGATCGTCGACCGATTGCGCCCGCAGATCGCCAAGGTACCCGGCGTGAAGCTGTTCCTGCAGCCAGCGCAGGACATTACCGTCGGTGGCCGCATCGCGCGCGGACAGTTCCAGTACGTACTGCAGGATCCCGATCAGCACGAGCTGAACGTCTGGACACCGCGCCTGATCGAGCGCCTCAAGAAACTGCCGCAGCTGGCGGATGTCGCCACCGATGCGCAGAACGAAGCGCCAATGCTGACCGTGACCATCAACCGCGATGCGGCGGCGCGCTTCGGCATCCAGCCGCAGCTCATCGACGACACGCTCAACGATGCATTCGGCCAGCGCCAGGTAACGCAGTACTTCACCAACAATTCGTACTACATCGAGATGGAGGTATTGCCGCGCCTGCAACAGACCACGGACACCCTCAATCAGCTGTATGTCAGGGCGCCGACCACCGGCCAGCTCGTGCCACTTTCCACGCTGGTCAACATCGACACCAAGCACATCGGCGCATTGTTGGTCGCCCATTCGGGGCAATTCCCGGCGGTGACGGTGACGTTCAACCTGCCTGCGGGCGTCGCTCTCAGCCAGGCGGTCGACGCCATACAGCGGACAGCAGACGACATCAGGATGCCGTCGACGCTGATTACGAGCTTTCAGGGCAATGCCCAGGCATTCCAGGCCGCGTTGTCGAACGAGCCGGTCCTGATCGCCGCCGCGCTGGTCGTCGTCTATGTCATCCTCGGCGTGTTGTATGAGAGCTACATCCATCCGCTGACGATTTTGTCGACGCTGCCCTCGGCCGGCGTCGGTGCGCTGTTGTGTCTTTGGGCCGGCGGCTTCGACCTCTCGGTGATCGGCATCATCGGCCTCATTCTGCTGATCGGCATCGTCAAGAAAAATGGCATTATCCTGGTCGATTTCGCCATCAGTCGCGAACGCGCCGGTTTGGCACCGCGCGAAGCGGTGCGACAGGCGTGCCTGCTGCGCTTCCGCCCGATCATGATGACGACGATGACGGCGCTGCTTTCCGGTGTGCCACTAATGCTGGGCCACGGTTCCGGTTCGGAACTGCGCCAACCGCTCGGCTACGCCATGGTGGGCGGCCTCGCCTTCAGTCAGTGCTTGACGCTGTTCACCACGCCGGTGATCTATCTTTATCTCGACCGGTTCCAGGCGTGGTTGCAAGGCGAGAAGCGCGAACATCACGAAGCGCCGGAAGAGTTGCGCATCGCCGCCGAATGAACGACAATTAACCGTCGCGGAATTATCTCGCCACGCGCTCCAACCAAATTTCAGCGTCGCTCAATTTCGTCGCGACGTGTTCCAAAGAATGTTCCACGCTGCGCATCGCAATTTCCCGACGGAACACGGTGCGAATTGCGGAACGCGGCGCACGACTGTGCGTTTTATCAATAGCGAGAAAGGAGGCAAACATGAGAAAACTCGCATTAGGTATTGTGGCGGCGGCAGCTTTGCTCACCGCATCGGTGCCTGCGATGGCTCAAGTAGGCTTCTATGCCGGGCCTAGTGGCTTCGAGTTAGGCGTTGGACCGCCGGCCTATGGCCCTGCTCCGTACGGTTATGACTACTACGGTGGACCGCGCGTGGTCGTTGGACCTGGATGGCATCATCACGGCTGGCACCACTGGCGCTAACCGAAAATAACCAAATCGGAACTGTGAATTGAAGGTGGGGAGGTCCCAACGGGCCTCCCCGTTTTTTGCGTCGGCGTCGCTCTGTCGCCGCGCGGTGCGCCGGCAATATG
This sequence comes from Xanthobacteraceae bacterium, assembly GCA_049300295.1. Classification (GTDB taxonomy): domain Bacteria; phylum Pseudomonadota; class Alphaproteobacteria; order Rhizobiales; family Xanthobacteraceae; genus BOG-931. Next base: position 30,701 of record JBAQJL010000127.1, on the reverse strand, counting down.
AGGGGCGACAAAGCGGCGATGGACAAGACCGCTTCTTTTCCGTTCAAATGCGACCAGTCACCGCGTCGGCCGGCCTTGGACTGGCGCCCCCGGGAGGAGTAAAATGAACCAAGCGATATGCGGCTTCGCCGCCGCGGCCATTTCTGCCGCCATCGCCGTCGTGTTGACGGCTCCGGCCGACGCAGCCGACGTCAAGATCGGCGTCATTTACCCGCTCACTGGCAATGCGGCGAGCGCTGGTCAGTCGGCGCGGGACGCCGTGCATCTCGGCGTTGACATCGTCAATAATGCGCATCCCGATTTGAAGAACCTGCCGCTCGGCAACACCGGCGGCCTGCCTGATCTCGGCCATGCCAAGATCGTCCTCGACGAGGCCGATCACCAGGGCAATCCGCAAATCGGCCAACAGCAGACGCTGCGCCTGATCGCGCAAGATCACGTCGCCGCCATGCTCGGCTCCTATCAGTCCTCGGTATCGCTCGTTGCCACCGCGGTCGCTGAACGCCAGGGCGTGCCGTTCCTGGTCGCGGACTCGGTCGCCTCCAACATTACGGGTCGCGGCTTCAAATGGACGTTCCGCACCACGCCAATCGCGCCGGATTTCGCCAAAGCGTATTTCCAGTTCCTCAATGACCTGAAAAAATCCGGCAAAAAAGTCGATCGTATCGTGGTCGTCAATGAGAACACCGACTACGGTACCTCGGTCGGCGCCAGCATCGTGGAGGCGGCGAAATCGGCGGGCATCGATGTCGCGGCGCAGATCGCCTACAACGCCAACAGCTCGGACGTGACCGCCCAGGTGCTGCAGCTCAAGACGCTCAAGCCGGATGCGGTGGTCTTCGTCAGCTACACGGCCGATATCATTCTCTATTTCAAGACGATGAAGAACCTCGATTACCTGCCGCCGATCATCATCGGTGACGATTCCGGCTTCTCTGATCCAGCCTTCATCCCCAATGTCGGCAATCTGGCGCAGGGCGCCGTCAACCGCAGCGCGTTCGACATCGGCAAACCAGGCAGCAACAGCTACATCGTCGATCAGATGTTCAAGCAGAAATACGGCCGCGATCTCGACGACACCAGCGCACGCTGGCTGCAAGGCTTCTTCGTACTGGCCGACGCCATCAATCGCGCCGGCTCGACCACGCCCGACAAGATCCAGGCCGCGCTGAAGGCGACCGATCTCAAGCCCGATCAGCTCATCATGGGCTATAACGGCGTCAAGTTCGACGCGACCGGCCAGAACATCCTGTCGGCGACCTATCTGATCCAGCTCCAGGGCAAGCAATACGTTTCGGTCTGGCCGGCCGACCGCGCCACCGCCAAGCTTGAATGGCCGATGAAGGGCTGGCATTGACGGCAGCAGGACATCGGGCGGCGCGATAAGATGCGCCGCCTGCGGCAGCATTCTGTTCATCTCCCATGCTCGATCTCGGTTTAAGCTTTCTCGCCAGCGTCGCCCGCGATCCGACTGCGATCGCGATCGTCGATGGCGAGCTGCGCCTGAGCTACGCGCAATGGTTTCGGCGCATCTCGGCGCTGGTCGCCGGTTTCGATGCTATCGGACTTAGGCCCGGCGACCATCTCGTCACCGCGCTGCAAAACCGCTGGGAAGCAGCGAGCCTGCATTGGGCCTGCCAATTCGCCGGCATCATCGTCACGCCGGTGAATTGGCGCTCGACAACAGAGGAGATCGACTTCTTCCTGGCCGACGCCGAGGCCAAGGCCATCGCCTACGAGGACGTTTCCGCGGCGACAGTCGCCGGCTCGGCCCTGGCGCAAAAACTGCCGCGGATCGCGCTCGATGCCGCGACTCCGTCGGACCTCTCCTTTGCTGCACTGGCGTCCCAGCCGGCGCCGGATGCGACGGCGCGCACCGATGCCGAAGCCTGGTCGGTGATGCTATACACGTCCGGCACGACGGCGCGGCCAAAGGGCGTGCCGCGGCGTCAGCGCGCCGAACGCGCTGCCGCGATCGCCCACGTGGCGCAGAATCTCTACGCCAACGGCGAACGCACGCTGGGCGTCATGCCGCTTTACCACACCATGGGAGTGCGCTCGCTCATCGCCATGTCGCTGATCGGCGGTGCATTCGTCTGCCTGCGCCGGTTCGACGTCGAACGCGCGCTCGATCTGATCGCCGCCGAACGCGTCACCAATCTGTATCTGGTGCCGACGCTCTATCACGACCTCGTCCATCATCCGCTCTTCGCCACAAGTGACGTCGGTTCGGTCAAGAAACTCGGCTTTGCCGGCGCACCGATGACCGACGGCCTGCTGAAAACACTGCAGGCGGCATTCCGGCCCGATCTGTTTGTCAATCATTACGGCTCGTCGGAAATCTACACCTGCACCATCGATCAGAACGCGCCGAAAAAGCCCGGCTCGGCCGGCCGCGCCGGCATCAACCAAATGGTGCGCGTGGTAAGGCTCGGCGCCAAGTCGGCCGATGACATCGCCGCGACCGGCGAGGAAGGCGAGATCATCGCACTTCTTGCCGGCGACGAATCATTCGAAGGCTATTGGCGGCGGCCCGAAGCCGACGCCAAGGCGATCCGCCAGGGCTGGTATTTCACCGGCGACACCGGGCTCTTTGACGCCGACGGCGATATCTTCGTGACCGGCCGCGTCGACGATATGATCATCTCCGGCGGCGAAAACATTTCGCCGGTCGAAATCGAATCCTGCCTGTCGCTGCACGCGGGCGTCTCCGAAGTCGCCGTAGCCGGCCTGCCGGATGAGCGCTGGGGCAGGATCGTCACCGCTTTCATCAAGCGCCGCGAGCGTGTCGAGGCCGCCGAACTTGACGCCTTCTGCCGCGCGTCGGGGCTCGCCGGATTCAAGCGCCCGCGCCGTTACGTCTTCGTCACCGAAATTCCGAAATCGCCGGTCGGAAAACTGTTGCGCCGTAAGCTGGTGGCGGGCGAATACGCCACCGAGCCTGGCGCGCACGCCACCTCCGCACCGCGCCAGCAAGGAAGCGCCGCATGACCGAATTTGCCGACCCGCGACTGCAAAAACTCGACGGCTTTCGCGTCGAGATCGACGCCGCGCGCGAACGCGCCGACGTGGTGCTCGACCGGCCGCCGCTCAACGTCATCGAGATGGCGCAGCGTGACCAGTTGCGCCTTGTGTTCGAGACGCTTGACGAGGATGCGCGCGTGCGCGTGATCGTGCTGCGCGCTAACGGCGAGCATTTCTCCTCGGGCGGCAATATCGCCGGGTTCTTGGCTGCCTCGCCCGAGCTTGTCTCCAATCTCGCCTGGAACATCGCGGCGCCGGCGCGCTGCGCCAAACCTGTCATCGTCGCCAATCGCGGCTATTGCTTCGGCGTCGGCTTCGAGATTTCGCTGGCCTGCGATTTCCGTCTCGTCTCGGAAACTTGCCAATATGCGCTGCCGGAGCAGCGACTTGGCCAAATTCCGGGCTCGGGCGGGTCTGCACGTCTGCAGAAGATCATCGGCATCACTCGCACCAAAGACATCGTGATGCGCTCAAAGCGTATTTTGGCGAAACAGGCCTACGACTGGGGCATGGCCACCGAATGCGTGCCGGACGACAAGCTCGAAGCGGCAACCGACGCACTGGTCGACGAATTGCGCGGCTTCTCGCCGCTGGCGCAGCGCACCGCCAAGGCCCTGCTTAACGCCACCGAAAACACCGATCTCGAGGCCTCAATCGAACTGGAGGGCCATTGCTACAGCCGGCTCCGGCAATCCGACGATTTCCGCGAGGGCGTCGAAGCGTTTCACGCCAAACGCAAGCCGGTGTTTCGCGGCAGCTGATTTTCAAACGCAGAGGACAGAACACATGAATGGTACTCCCTTCAAACTCGGCACCTTCGTCAAAGCGGGCGTCAGACCGTTTGTCGCCATCGTGCTCGGCGACGACGACGTCATTAGTCTCATGGCGGCGCCGAACTCTGGATCTCTAAGCAATATCGATAGCATTGACGGACTGTTGGAAGACTGGGATGCCAACTTCGCTGCGTTGCAGAAAATTTGCGAGGCGCTGGAAAAGGAAGGTCGACCGGGCGCGACCAAACTTGCAGGGCTGAGGCCACTGCCGCCAGTCCGTCGCCCGGGCAAAATGTTCTATGCCGCGCAAAATTTTCAGGAGCACGTCGACGAAATGCTGCGCGCCGGCATGTCGCCGGCCAGTGGCCCAAAATTCACCGGCGAGAAGTCGACCAGCCAACCCTATCTGTTCCTCAAGGCGCCGAGCACGCTGTGCGGCGCCAATGACGACATCGCGATCCCGACCGGCCTGAAGAAGATCGACTGGGAGGCGGAGATCGCGCTCGTCATCGGCAAACCCGGCAAGCGTATCAAAGCCGAACATGCGCTCGACCACGTTGCGGGATTCATGACCACCAACGATGTCTCCGCCCGCGACCTGCAGGTCCGCGCCGACCGGCCCGGGCTGCGCTCGGATTGGCTCAACGGCAAGAGCCACGACAATTTCGCCCCGACGGGACCGTTTCTGGTGCCGCGCGCCTTCGTACCGGACCACAAGAAGCTGTTCATCCGGCTCACGCTTAACGGCGAAGTCAAACAGAACGGCAACACCTCGCAATTCATCTTCACGCCCGAGGAGCAGATCGAATACGCCTCGAACATTCTCTCGCTCGAGAGCGGCGACTTTTTCAGCTGCGGCACCTGCGGCGGCGTCGGCCAGGGCACCAACACCTTCATCAAGGTCGGCGACGTGATGGAGACCGAGATCGAGAGCCTCGGCAAGATGCGCAACCGCTTCGTCGCCGAGGCCGCGTAGACCTAAAACGGCATAGGCTTAGGGCTGCATAGAATTAAAAGCTGCATACAGGGGGAGAGCCGCCGCGCGGCGGCCCTCGCCACCGCCTCAGTGCTTGACGTTGCGATTCCAGTAGTCGGTCGCCTTCGCCAGGTTGGCGTTATAGACGCCCCAGTTCGGCGAATAGAGCTTTTTCAGATCGGCTTCCGAGGACGGCATCATCCATGCCAGCTCCGGATAGGCTTCAAACACGCTTTGCAGCGTCGCGTTGCTCGGTCCGTACGCCATCTCCATCGCCCAGCCGAGCTGGCTGAGCGGATCGAGCTGCATGTTGATGAAGGCTTGCGCCTCCTTGGGGTGCGCCGTGCCGGCCACCATATCGACGGTGTCGATGCCGAGCACGCTGCCCTCCTTCGGGATCGCGTAACCGATCGGGAAACCCTGGTTGATCATCGCCCAGGCGCGGCCTGAGGTCCACACCGACACCCACACGTCGCCCGACGCGAGCTGCTGTCCCAGCGTATTCGACGAGGTGTAATACGAATTAGCTTTGATCTCGGCGAGCTTCTTCAAGCCCGGAATTACGTCGGCTTCGCTGCCGCCATTGAGCTGCGCCATCTTCATGACGAAGTCCGCGCCTTGCGGCAGCGAAATGTCCGGGATCGAGATGTGGCCCGCGAGCTTGGGATTCCACAGGTCCTGCCACGATGTCGGCTCGGCAATTCCCGCCGCTTTCAGCTTGTCCTTGTTGTAGACGATGCCGACCGAATAGAGAATCGCATACGGTCCATAGCCTTGCGGATTGCGGGCGCGCGGATAGAGCTTTGCGAGGTTCGGCACCCGGGCGGGATCGAGCTTGGCCACGACGCCGGCCCTGATGGCGGCGTCCTGCACCGCATCGTCGAGCAGGACGACATCGAACGGCGCCTGCCGGCCGCGCGACGCCAGCATCTTGGCGAAGAAATCGCTCGGGTTGCCATGCGTCCATTCGATCTTGACGCCGGTCATGCGCGTCATGCGATCGCCCACATAGCTCTTTTCAACGTCGCCCGAATGGCCGCCGAACGTGGCGACGTTGAGCGTCACACCCGAAGTCTGCCCCAAGGCGGCCGGCGCCGCGCTGAACAGTGCTATCGCCACCGGAGCCAACAAGCCGAACATTTTTATCGTCGCTACCTTGCGCATGTGCATCTACTCCTTGAGCAAAAAACAAACCTGCGGGCACCACGTGACGGTAACAGTCTCGCCGCGGCCGGGAAGCGGTTCGCCGGGCTGCGCCTGCACCGTGACGCTCTCGCCGTCAGGCCCTTCCGCGTCGACGTAACGGATGCTGCCCAGATAGGTGACGCCGCGCACCTTGACCCGCACGGCGTTGGCGCGGTCGCCGCCGAAATGGAAATGCTCCGGCCGCGCACCGAGCAGACAACGCTCGCCGGGCTTGGCCTCGAACGCCGGACCAGCGGCAGCCACGAAGGACGCCTTGCTGCCACCGCAGGATTCGACGCGAACGAGATCGTTGTCGAGTTTCTCCCGCACCACGACATCGAGCAGATTGGTGCGACCGACGAAATTCGCCACATAGCGGCTGTTTGGCCGTTCGTAGAGCGATTCCGGCGTGTCGATCTGGATGATGCGGCCATCGTGCATCACCGCGACGCGATCCGACATGTTGAGCGCCTCGCCTTGATCGTGCGTGACGAATAGCGTCGTGATCTTCAGGGCCGATTGTACGCGCTTGATCTCGACTTGCAGTTCCTCGCGCAGTTTCAGATCGAGCGCCGCCAGCGGTTCGTCGAGCAGCAGCACATCGGGCCTGATGACGATAGCGCGCGCGAGAGCCACTCGCTGCCTCTGGCCACCGGACAATTGCGCCGGATAACGGGAGGCGAATTGCTCGAGATGAACAAGGCGGAGCGCCTCGGCGATCCGCTGTTCGCGCTCGGCGCGCGCCAGCCGCCGGACCCGCAGGCCGAAGGCGATGTTCTCCGCGACCGTCTTATGGGGAAACAGCGCATAGGACTGAAACACCATGCCGGTGTTGCGCCGGTACGGCGGCAAAGCCGTAATGTCGCGGCCGCCCATGATGATGCGCCCGCGGCTCGGCGCGACAAAGCCTGCCACCATGCGAAGGCACGTGGTCTTGCCGCAGCCGCTCGGGCCGAGCAGCGTGACGAACTCGCCAGGGCGCACGATGAGATCGACGCCGCGCACCGCGGGCTGATCGCCGTACGATTTTTCGACACCGACGAAGCGAACTTCCGACACGGCGGCGCCCTTCCCGGTCACTGCCTGGCGCCGAACAGCTGCTCAAGGCCGATAAGCCGGTCGAGCAACAGCATCAGCACGGCCGAGCCGCCGACAATGAGCGCCGCGACGGCCATCACATCGCCGCCGAAATCGAACTCGACGGTCGTGAAAATCTGCACCGGCAGCGTCGTCGCGTCGCCGCCGCCCATGAACAGCGCGATCGGCACATCGTCGAGCGACATGACGAAAGCGAAGATGCCGCCGGCGACGATGCTGGGCCGTAGGATCGGCACCGTCACGCGCCAGAACGTCTGCAGCGGCGTTGCGCCAAGGTTGAGCGCGGCCTCTTCCAGCGCCGGTTCGAAACGGGCGTGGCCGGCGAGAATGGCGCGTATCCCAAACGGGACGCCAAAAGTGAGATGGCCGACGATCAGGCCGATCAGCGTCCCGCCCAGCGCCACGTGGGTCAGATCCCAGAACGACAGCGAATACTGATAGAGCGCGACGCCGGTGACTAGCGCCGGCACCACGAGCGGCGACAGCAGGATCGCATTCAAGGCGTCGCGGCCAAAGAACCGGCCGCGACTGAGCGCGAGCGCCGCCGGAAGGCCGAACGCCACCGACAGCAGCGCCGTGCAAGTTGCAACGATCAGGCTGACATACAGCGCCGCGTAGAACGACGGCTTGATCAGCGCATACCATTGCGTGGTGAAGCTCGTCGGCGGGAACGACAAGATCGGACCGCCGTTGAACGACACGATCACCACGATGCATACCGGCGCCAGCAGAAACGCGAACACCAAAAACAGCGTCGCCCGAAGCGCCAGCCAGCGGATCATGGGGCGCGCTCCCCGGCAGTGCGCACTTGCAGGGCCAGCACTGTGAGCACGATGGCGAACAGCAGCAGAAGCGCCGCCGCGGTGCCGCCAGCCGGATAGTTGAGCACGGTGCGGAATTGCTGGGCGATATAAGTCGCCATCACCAGCACGCGGTTACCGCCGAGGATGGCCGGCGTGGTGTAGGCGCTGATCGCCATGGCGAAGACGAGCAGCGAACCGGATACCACCCCCGGCAAGCTCAACGGCAAGAGCACATGCCAGAACGTTTGCAGCGGGCCGGCGCCGAGATTGGCGGCGGCTTCCTCGAGGTCGCTTTCGATGCGCTGGATCACCGTGATGAGCGTCAGGATCATGAACGGCAACAGCGCGTGAATAAGACCAATGACGACGCCGGTGAAATTGTTGATCAGTGATAGCGGCGAAGCAATCAAGCCGAGCTTCAGCAGCAGCCAATTCACCGCACCCGATTGGCTGAGCAGCGGAAACCAGCCGATATTGCGCACAATGGCGCTGACCAGCAACGGCGAGATCACCAGAAACAGCGCAAAGCCGCGCCAGCGCGACGGCGTGCGCGCGAGGTAATAGGCGACCGGATAACTGGCGACGAGACAGCCTAACGTGACCGACGTCCCGAGGCCGCACGTGCGCAGTAGCATTTCGAGGTAAAACGGATCGGTGACGAAGGCCCGGTAATTCGCCAGCGTGTACGCGGCATCGACCTGCGCGGGCCCGGACATGCGATGGAAGCTGAGAACAATAAGGTCTGCGAGGGGCGCAGCAAAGATCAGTCCGAACACCGCGAGTGTCGGCAGCAGAATCCACAGCCACGGATCGGCTTGCCGCGGCGAGCCGGGACGCTCGATCCGCTCATCGCCCGTCGTGCTCATGCGCTCTCACTCACGAGCACTTGGCCCGGCTATTTGGAGGCGATCTTCCGGTTCCAGAGATCGACAGCGTGCGCATATTGCAGGTGGAACACATTCCAATTGATGAGCTTGAGCTTCGCCAGATCTTCGGCCGAAGCCGGAAATTTTTTCGCCATGTCGGGATAGGCCGCAAGAATGCCCGCCAAGAGCTTGTTGGTCGGCCCGTACGGTATTTGGCTCGCCATGCCGAGCTGCGCCAGCGGGCCGAGCACATCGTTGATAAAGGCGAGCGCTTCCTTGCGGTGCTGCGTCGTCCCCGCAACGCTGATCGTCGTCATGCCGAAGAAGCCGCCCTCCTTCGGCAGCACAAAGCGCAGCGGCACACCGCGATCGATCAGACCCCAGGTGCGGCCGTTGAGCCACGGCGCCACCCAGACATCGCCCGACCGCAGCAGCGGATCGAGCACCGGCGACGAGCCCGGGTAAGATTGCGCCTTGATCTGCGCGAGCTTGTCGATGCCTTTTTCGGGCGTGCTTTCATCGCCGCCGGCCAGGTGTTCGGCCGCCACCAGGAAGGCATGGCCCATGGTGTTTTCGAGCGTCGGCACGCCGACGTGGCCGGCAAGCTTCGGATTCCACAGATCGGCCCACGACGCGGGTGCGGGGATGCCCGCTGCTTTGAATTTTTCGACGTTATAGGCAATGCCGGTCGAATAGAAATTCAGCGCCGGGCCGAAACCGTCCTTGTTGATCGCTTGAGCGTAGAGGAATTTCAGATTTGGCAGATCGCCAGCCCCGCTCTTGCCGAGCACGCCGGCATTGACCGCCTCGGCTTCGATATCGTCGTCGAGGTAGACGATGTCGTAGGGAGCCGGGCGGCCCCTGCTCGCGACCAGCTTCGCCAAATGATCGCTTGGATTGCCGTTGATCCAGGTGATCTTGATGCCGGTGCGCGCCGTGAACGGCTCGGCGACAAACCTTTGCTCGACGTCGGTGAACGCGCCGCCATAGCAGCCGATTTGCAGCGTGACATTGGACTGAGCGAGTGCCGTCGCGGAACTGCCGGCAAGAAGGCCAAGAAAAAACAGGGCGCCTCCAAAGAAGCTTTCGACGCGCGAGCGCATCCCACTGTCTCCCCTGAGTTGTAGATTTTCTCCGGCTCGCAAACCATACACATCGGCCACCGCCGTTGACAATAGATGCCCAACCGCACGGCCCGGCGGCGGGCGAAGCCGGGCAAAGCGACGCAGCGCCTCAGCACCGCGCAGGCACAGCGCGATCGGGGCAGTCCGATATGGCCGTTTCAATCCCCGCTACGGAATGAAATAAAACGGATTGGGCACTTTGAACGTGCGCTCGGCATGGCCGCCGATTAGATCGCTGTCCTGATCGCCCACATTGGCGATGATCGTGACGTTGAACTTCCGCTCGATCTCGGTGCGCGCAGCCGTCTTGAAATCCTCCACGGGACCGGCGAAATCTTTCGGGCGCATGTAAAGATGATCCGGACTCAGGCCAAGATAGCCGGCCTTGTCGAGATTGTCATAAGTCCATTGCGTCGGCGTCTCGCCGTTGATCGGCTCGCCGGCCGCGTGCCGTCCGGTGATGAAAAACACGTCCAGAGACCGGCATGGCTGCGCCACGTCCTGACAGCGTGCGGATTTGTATAGGTCAAGCGTCGGCTGGATCGCAGGCGCACGCTCGCTGCGTTGCCATTGCAGGTCGCCGCAGAAGCCGCGCTGATCGAGCGGGCAAGGCCCCTGGATGAAATAGGCGAATTGGTCGCGGTAGATTCGGCTCCAGTTGGACAGCGACGTTTCATCGATGTCCAGAACGATGGCCGGTTTGGTCACCTGCGGCGCCCGCGTCGCGACCCATTGTTTGGCCTCGTGCAGCACCGCCGCAATGTCGGCGTCGTATTGCGTGCAGCGATAATAAACCAACCGACGCTTGAACAAATCGAGATTAGGCGGCGCCGAGAAATCCATCGGCTGTGCCGCAGGAAGCGGATCGCAGCCCTCCGGGACTTGCGCAGACGCCGCACCCGCCGCCAACAAGCTGCTGCACGCGAGCGTGAAAGCGATGAGCGGGACAGCGCCGATCCCGCGCCGCAGTGCATTTCTCATGGCATCCCCTCACACTTGAATGCAGCTGCCAGGGCGAAATTCGTACCGCGTTCGTGAAGACCGCGATAGCAAGCCCGCCAAAAGGCAACGCAGGGCCCCTTTTCAATTTAAAGAGAAGATAGTTTATCACAGGGAAGCGACCTTTCTGAGCAGCCGCAATTGCCTGAACAAGCACAATAATGATTTGATATTGTAATGATGAGATCCTTCCGGCTGCTGGAGGCGGCTTTTCGGTCAAGCCACCTGACGATTCTAAAAATCAGCTCGCTGTTTAAGGCTCCAAGGCCATTGATCCAGCAGAGGCCTTTCAATTGGCCCGCCACAGCGGTTTTGTGCTAGTTTCTCATTTGGCCGACAAACGTCCAGGCCGTCAGCAATGCTTACGCGCGATGAAATGGACAGTATGGAGGGCTCGATGCAGGCCCATAAATTCAAGATCGGCCAATCGGTAAATTTCACCTCTGGACCGTTTGGCCGGGGTGGCGGGAGCGGCGTCTACAAGGTCACGCAGCTGCTGCCACCCGAAGGCGACGATTATCAGTATCGAATAAAGAGCTCAGAAGAACCGCATGAGCGGGTCGTCAAGGAAAGTCAGCTGAGCCGCGTTGGATGATTGTGCAGCCGTTAGGGTCTGCTGGTACCCGTCCGACCATTTAAATTCCCAGAAAAGAACCTATATTAGGGTTGTGCGATTCTCAAAGAGCGTTTCGAATAAGCGATATTTGCTTTGTGGTTAAAGGAGATGACGTGACAACGACACCCGAAGCGGCGCGGGCCCGCGCCGAAGCCAATTTCAAGAAGGAAGAGCGCGCCAAGGAAGGCGCAAAGGCGATGTCGGAATATCAGGCCAACAGCCGCCAGGTGCGCGAAAAGACCGAAAAACTGCGAGCGCTGCGGCTGGCCAAGGAGGCCGCCGAGCGGAAGGACGGCGACTAGTCGATTCGCCTTGAAACGAACACATCGGTGGCGCATATATAGGGTGGCGGCCTGAATCGGGCCGGCGGCGAGCCGCGTGTACGAGACCCTTTAAGGGCTTTTGCTCGTTTTCCATTTTTCACTGGCAGCCCAGAACGCGCGGGGTGTCTCGTTTCACCCGCGTGCCGGCCGGCGCATATCGCGCAACGGCCGCGCAAACGCGTATGCAAGAAAGCTTCTTCATTGACCTCTTTTAACGACTTTATGCTTAACGACGCGATCACACGCGCCCTTACCGAGGAAAAGTACCTCACCCCTACTCCGATCCAGGCGCAAACGATTCCGACCGTCATGTCGGGGCGCGACGTCGTCGGTATTGCGCAAACCGGCACCGGCAAGACTGCCGCATTCGCGCTGCCGATTCTGCATCACCTCGCCGCCCACCCGCGTTCGCTGGAACGCAAGAGCTGCCGGGTCCTGGTGCTCAGCCCAACGCGCGAACTGTCCGGTCAAATCCTCGACAGCTTTCGCACCTACGGCCGCCACCTCCGGGTCAGAACAGCGCTGGCGATCGGCGGCGTATCGATGGGCGGGCAGGTCCGTTCGCTGCTCAACGGTGTTGACGTTCTCGTCGCCACGCCGGGCCGGCTGCTCGATCTTGTCCAGAGCAATGCGCTCCGCTTGGGCGAAGTCGAATGCTTCGTGCTCGACGAGGCCGACCGCATGCTCGACATGGGCTTTATCCATGACATCCGAAAGATCGTTGCCAAGCTCCCGGTCGAGCGGCAGACGCTGATGTTTTCCGCCACTATGCCTCGCGGAATCGCCGAACTGGCCGCGCAGATGCTGCGCGATCCCGTCAAGGTCGCGGTGACGCCGGCCGCATCGACGGTAGAACGCGTCGAGCAGCGCATCGTTCGCGTCGAGCGCGCCGCGAAGCCGACGACTCTGATCGACCTATTGCGGCGGGAAACGATCGATCGAGCGTTGATCTTCACGCGGACCAAGCACGGCGCCGATAAGGTGGCGCGCAACCTGGACAAGGCCGGCATCCGCGCCGAAGCGATCCACGGCAATAAATCGCAAAACCAGCGCGAGCGCGTGCTTGCGGCGTTTCGCAAGGGCGACGTCAGGACGCTCGTCGCCACCGATATTGCGGCGCGTGGCATCGACGTTGATGGCGTCAGCCACGTCGTGAATTTCGATCTGCCGAATGTGCCGGAAACTTATGTGCACCGTATCGGCCGCACGGCACGCGCCGGCGCCGAGGGCATTGCAATCTCGCTGTGCGACAGCGAGGAAGTCGCTTTCCTGCGCGATATCGAAAAGCTCATTCGGATGACGATTCCGATGATTGACGCACGGCCCGAAGGGCGGCGGGCGGAGCCTGCCCGCTCGACGGCCGCAGCCGGCAGGCCGCAAGCCAATGGCAAGCGGCGGCCCGGCAACCGCGACAGTCAGGCACGACATCAAAGCCGGCAAAAACGGCAAAACCAGCCGAGCCGATCCAAGCCGAACCACAGCGAACCGAGTGGCAGCCAACCGAACGGCGCGCCGGGCAGCATGGATTCCGTTGCTTTCATGCGCCGCCAAGACAGGCCGGAGCGCGATCGCACGCCGCGCGCGGAGCGTTGGGCCGGTCATTCACAAGGAAACTAAGCATGCCCAAGGAAGAATTATTGGAGTTCGAAGGTCTGGTGACCGAGATACTGCCTGACGCGCGTTACCGCGTTCAACTCGACAACGGTCATCAGCTCGTCGCCTATACGGCCGGCCGAATGAAGAAGAATCGAATCAAAACTCTGGCCGGGGATCGGGTAACGGTGGAGCTGTCGCCCTACGACTTAGAAAAAGGGCGATTGATCTTCCGCCACAAGGACGAACGCCCGGCAACGGCGGCGCGCCCGCCGCTGCGCAACCAGTTTCGGCGACGGTGACAGTCATGGCTGACGATGTGCCACACGGTGGCGAAGGCTCGGCGGCGACCCGAGGCGAGGCGATGCGGATTTTTATCTTTAAATCCGAGGCAAATCCCACTCTTGGGGCATTTACCGGCGATTTGGCCGGGCTCAAATTGCCGGGTCAATTCAAGCCCTGGCACGCCGTAGGCGCGGTCGCGCCCGACCGGAAGCCGCCGTACAACCTGTCGCGCGATGTAATCGAGGCCGCGATCAACGCCCGAGGTTTTCAGCTGTTCCGCCGCAGCAAAAAGGACGCCGCGTAAGCCAACCGCTTTGACGCCGGCGAGGCAGTTTACGGACGCCCGGACCCTGCCTGTGCACTGATCCGGGGAAGCGGCAAAGCGGCCGCGCTTTTTAGCAAATCAACTATCGATGAAGCTTCTGAGGACCCTCGATCGGCTCGGGTGCTTGAGCTTCCGGAGTGCCTTGGCTTCGATCTGCCGAATCCGCTCGCGCGTCACCGAAAATTGCCGACCCACTTCCTCAAGCGTGTGATCGCTGTTCATACCGAGGCCGAAGCGCATGCGAATGATCCGCTCCTCGCGCGCGGTCAACGACGCCAGAACCCGCGTCGTTGTTTCGCGCAGGTTCGACTGGATCATCGCGTCGACCGGCTGAACCGCATGAACGTCTTCGATCAAGTCGCCGAGGTGCGAATCCTCTTCATCGCCAATTGGCGTTTCCAGCGACAAGGGTTCCTTGACGATCTGTAAAACCTTGCGCACCTTTTCGAGCGGCATGCCGATCTTTTTCGCCAATTCCTCCGGCGTCGGCTCGCGGCCGATCTCGTTGAATATTTGCCGTTTCGTGCGGACAATCTTATTGACCGCCTCGACCATGTGAACCGGCACACGGATGGTGCGCGACTGGTCGTAAAGCGAACGGCTGACCGCCTGCCGGATCCACCAGGTCGCATAGGTCGAGAACTTGTAACCGCGCCGATATTCAAATTTGTCCACGGCCTTCATCAGGCCCAGGTTGCCTTCCTGGATCAGATCGAGAAGCGCCAAGCCGCGATTGACGTATTTCTTTGCAATCGAGATGACGAGGCGCAGATTCGCCTCCACCATCTCTTTCTTCGCTCGAAGCGCCTCGCGCTCGCCGTTCTGCACCGCATGAAGAATCTTGCGGAACTCGTCGATCTCAAGCCCGGTTTCGGTCGCCAGCTCATGGATCTGCGTGCGCAGCTCTTTAATGGTCTCTTTGTCGTGGGCGACGAAACTCTTCCAGCCGTTGGTCGTGACTTTCGACATGCGATTGAGCCAGAGCGGGTCCAGCTCCGAGCCCATATAGTTCCGCAGGAAATCTTCGCGCAGGACGCCGTGGCTCTCGGCAAGCCGCATCAGGCGTCCCTCGTAACCGACCAGCCGTTTGTTGATATCATAGAGCTGCTCGGTCAGCGCGTCGATCCGTAACCGGTTGAGCCGGAGCGACTTCACTTCGCCGACGATTTCGTTCTTTAAGCCCTTGTACTTGCGTTCCTGTGCGGGCGAGAGTGACTGCCGCCTAAGCCGAAACTGGATATCCTGATCCTGCAAGCGGCGCAGCCGCTTGTAGTTGGCTGCGATAGCGTCGAAAGATTCGATGATCTTCGGCCTGAGCTCTGCCTCGGCCGCGGCGATCGAGAACCAGTTCTCCTTGTCCTCGTCGTCATCGAGGCCATTTTCGCCGGTTTCGCCGGCCTCTGACATCCCACCGCGGTCGGCGCTTTCGCTGGCCGGCGGAGTCGGCGGCCGTCTCCATGCCGGCTGTTCGGGTCGAACCGGTACAGCGTCGGTCGGGATTGCCTGGCCGTCGGGCGTTGCGGCGGATGCCGGCACGGCCTTGGCATCAGGACCCGCATAGGTCGCATCGAGATCGATGATGTCGCGCAGCAAGACCTTGCCGTCGTTGAGCTCACCTTGCCAAATGGTGATGGCCTGAAAGGTCAGTGGGCTCTCGCATAGCCCCGCAATCATGGCTTCGCGGCCGGCCTCAATGCGTTTGGCAATAGCGACCTCACCCTCGCGCGAAAGCAGCTGCATCGAGGCCATTTCGCGCAGATACATCCGTACCGGGTCGTCAGTTCGCTCTGCAGGTTCTTTGGCCGCAGATTTGGCCGGAACTTTTTGTTGGCCGACTTCGACTAACGCGTTCTCGCTCTCCGCGTCGTCCTCCTCATCATCGTCATCGGCGGCCTTGTCTTCTTCGGGTCGGGCATCCTTGGTCTCGACCACGTTGATGCCCATCTCGCTGAACTTTGCCAGGATGGTCTCGATCTGTTCGGAGTTGACTTCCTCGCTAGCCAGCAACGCAGTGATTTGGTCGTGGACGACATAACCGCGCTGCTTGGCCGTGCGGATCAGTTCCTTGACGGCCGCATCGGATAGGTCAAGCAACGGGGGCTGGCGATCCTCCGCTGCTGGTTCGCTCTTCTGCGGCGCCCCCTTCATTCTGCCGGCCATCTCCATCGTCGACACCGACTCCGATCAAGTTCCAAACCGAAGATTCTCAGCGGTGTCCTGTACGGACACTCAGATTCAAAAACGAGGCTGGCGAGGGGGACCGCCTCTTGCGGCCGCCGTTCCCGGAGTAACCCGAGGCTTCATCGGCAGCAGACCTTCACGCTGCAGTTTCTTGCGGGCGAGCTTGCGGGCGCGCCGGATGGCTTCCGCCCTCTCGCGAACCTTTTTCTCGGAGGGCTTCTCGTAGTGCTTGCGGAGTTTCATCTCGCGGAAGACGCCCTCGCGCTGCATCTTCTTCTTCAGCACCCTGAGGGCTTGGTCGACGTTGTTGTCACGAACGAGAACCTGCACGCGACACTCCTCTTTGATTGAGCAGAGCCTTAGCCTCATTGGCCAAGGCGGGCGCTGGCTCACGGATAGGCTCGATCCGAAGACGATGACACCAACTTACATCGGCAGTCGAATCGGGACGCTTTTGCGCGTCACTTTCCAATGAGCGCCAGCCGGCCACCTGAGCAAAATACGACGTAAAATGCTTTGGCCGGCTACAATCTCGATAGGCCCAAGAGGTTCCGAGGCGAAAACCGTCATTTGACCTTGAGATTAATCGCCGATTCTTTCCCTCGATTGCTCTCGATTTCGAACTCGACGGCTTGTCCCTCGTTGAGCGAGCTGAGGCCGGCTCGTTCAACGGCTGAAATATGGACGAATACGTCCTTTCCGCCGCCCCCTGAAGGCTGGATGAACCCATACCCCTTTGTCGGATTGAACCACTTCACAGTCCCCGTAGGCATTTCGCTATCTCCATGTTGAGGCAATCGATAAGCCGCAATACTCGGATCATCGGTAAACCACGCATACGTAAGGGTTACAAGCCTAAGAGTCGAGGTTTGGAGCGGCCTGCTTGTCTTAATTTGCCCCGCAGGGGCCGTTTCAAAAAATAAAGCCGCACAGCGCATGGCTCTAAGCGGCGTCGAAGGCAAGGTAGCTTGGTCTGTCCAAGCGCGCTGCTCCAGATTCTGTTCCAAGACTGCAGCCTTCGCCCGAATTCAGTTCCAATTTGTCCTAAGTTAGGGCGGTTGGCGGACTCGATTTGGCGGCCCGTAACTGCGTGCAGCTTCGCTACTAAAAACTCGTTGCCATGGTCAGCGACGCCGCTTTTGTGCTAGCGTCTCGCTCGACCGATGGTCGAGCATCCACGCTGTCTGCGGTGTCCATGATGGAGCGTTTTCTGTGCAAGACCACAAATTTACAATTGGCCAATCGGTAAACTTTATCTCAGGCCCGTTCGGTCGCGGCGGCTCCCATGGCGTCTACACCGTGACGCAGCTTTTGCCGTATGAGGGTGACGATTACCAATATCGGATAAAGAACGCCAATGAACCTCACGAGCGGGTCGCCAAAGAAAGTCAACTAAGCGACATCGCGTGACTGTGGAATCGAAGGGATCGACTGCAGCAAAGGTGAGATCATGACGTTCAACTACTGTTCGCCAGCTGAACTGTTCATGGCAAAACGCAAACGCGGCCCGCGCCAGCGACTGGGTTATCGCCGCTTTGCAACTGCAGCCGAGGCTATCCAATTCGCGGTGGAAGATTTTCCAGCCGTGCGGACACTGGGCGCGTGGATGCAGGTAGGCGACGAACGCTTTGACAGCGACGACATTCACCGGCTGTACGAGGGGGAGCATTACCCCCTGACACGCCGTGCCAGCTGAAGCGACCCGTTCGCCCTGCTGAACGTCGATTTCTCAGATCTAACCATCGCCGCGAGAGTACGCGGCGACCGATGGCGCAACGGCCACGGCCTCACGCTGTTCGGCTTCAGCGGAAGCGTAGGCCAACAGCATCCGGCGGGATGAGGCTCCTCGCCTCATCCCCCGTACGAGCTATCGCGATATGATCGAGGCCGCGAATAATTTCCGACGCTTTGAGCTCTTTCGCCTAAGCGGAAAAGACCTCGACGCGCGCCAGTCCTAGGTTGCAAGCAACGAGAGCCGCCATGCAATTTCGCCAAGCTCGATCGATTTCACTTTGGCAAAATGGTCACCTGACCTTGAGATTGACCGCGGATTCTTTCCCGCGGTTACTCTCGATCTCGTACTCCACCGTCTGGCCCTCGTTCAGCGAACTGAGGCCGGCCCGTTCAACGGCTGAGATATGGACGAACACGTCCTTGCCTCCGCCGCCGGAAGGCTGAATGAATCCGTAGCCCTTTGTCGGGTTAAACCACTTCACGGTACCTGAAGGCATGTCGCATCTCCGTGCTGCGCATCCACAATAAGGCTCAGGCCCAATCGGGACAAGGACCCTGACAGGCCAGCGCCCCCCTATTCCCCGGGTCGCGCCAGATCGCGATCACCGAGGTCCCAGAATAGCCCCGCCATGAGACCGAGCCCTTCGCGAGCAATTGAGGCCAACAGGTGCTCGTCGGGCGCATGCTGCGAGCAGCCCGGGTAAGAGTGTGGAATCCAAAGTGTTTTCAGGTTGAGCAGGTCGGCAAAAATATCGTTGGGCAGCGAACCACCGAAATTTGGCAACACGGTCGGGGCCCGGCCGGCGGTGCGGGCGAGCGCGTTTTTGGCCCATTCTACCCAAGGATCGGCCGGATCGAGGCGGCTGGCGTTGAAAAAGCTGCCGCGACCGAGCCGCGCCTCAACCTGATGAAAGCCGTGACGATCAAGATGCCGGCGCAGAGCCGGAATAATGTCGTCGACATTGGTGCCGACTACGTATCTGAGCTGGCAGTGCGCCCGTGCGGTTCCCGGAATAGCGTTGACTGGCCGCTCCGGCGTGCCGGCGGTGAAGGCCTGAATTTCGAAACTGTTCCAGGCGAATACCCGCTCGGCCGGCGTCAACCCCGGCTCGCCCCAGTCGCGGTCGATGGTGGGGCCGTCCTCGCCGCCATCCACTTCGACGCCAGCCAGCAAATCGCGCACGCCTTGCGGCAGCGGCGGTCGCCATTCGGGAATGCTGATCGCGCCGTGCGCATCGGTGATCGTCGCCAGCGCCTGCGCCAGAACGATGCCGGCGTTGGCCAGAAGCCCACCCCAGTTGCCGGAGTGATGGCTGCCGTCGCGCAGATTAACGTGAAGGTCGATCGGATAGCCACCGCGCGCCCCGAGAAAAATCGTCGGCTCTTTGGGCGCGATGCGCGGGCCGTCCGAACCGATCAGGAGATCGGCCTGGAGCAGATCGCGATGCGTGGCGCACACCTCGCGCAATCCCACCGAGCCGAGCTCCTCGGCCATTTCCAGCAAAATTTTGCAGTTGAAGCCGAGCGCACCGCGCTCTTCCAGCACCGCGGCCAGCGCACCGAGATTGACGCTGTGCTGGCCTTTATTGTCGGCGGTGCCGCGGCCGTAGATGCGCTCGCCCTCGACCGTGACGCGCCATGGCGTCAATCCCGGCCGCCATAGATCGTCGAGCCCGCGAATGGTGTCGCCGTGGCCGTACATCAGCACAGTGACAAAGGCTGAATTTTCCAGGCGCTCCGCCGCCAGAACCGGCGGGCCGGAGGGGTTATCGAGCAGCCTACAATCGAAGCCGAGCCGCTTTAGTGCCGGTACGATCTCATCAAGCAAATAGGCGCGCAACGCATCGGCGCGGTCCGGCTCCTGGCTCGAACTCGGAATAGCGACGCGCCGTGTCAAATCGCTTAAGAACCCGCCGCCGTCGAAATACGCGTGGGCGCGGGCGATGGCGCTGGTCCGGCTCATGTCATCACACGACTCACGTCACACGGACTCATGAACTCATGGACTCATGGACTCATGGACTCATGGACTCATGGACTTCGACGGGCGGTGCCGGGATGTTTCCGGGAATTAAGCTAAACGGCATCGTACTGGCGTTTTTGCTTTGCCAGCGCATTTTAGATCGTGTCAGATTAGGCGCAATCGGCTAGAACTGTCGAGCAGAGAAACCGCCGGAAACGCCCTCGCCGTTGCCCGCCCCATGCTGGAAGAATTTCTACAGCGCCGGCCGTACAACGCCGTGACGGATCTGCTGGACGCGCAGGTCGCGCGCGGGCTTACTGAAAAACTCGCCTTCGTCGATGCCGAGCACGCGCTGACCTACGGCGAACTGCAAGCGCGTAGTTGTGCGTTCGGATCGGCGCTGGCGGATCTCGGCCTGCGTCAGGAGGAACGGCTTGGTCTCCTGCTCTACGACACGGTGGATTTTCCGGTAGCGTTCTGGGGCGCCGTGCGCGCCGGCATTGTGGCGCTGCCGCTCAATACGTTGCTCACCGCCGACCAATACGCCTACATTCTGGGCGACAGTCGCACCACGGCGATCGTCGCCGCCGGGCCGCTGGCGAAGACGCTCGTTGCCCTCCTCGATCGGCTGCCGCAGCTGCGCACTGTCATTCTGGTCGATGCGAATGCCACGGATAAAGCCGCCTTCGCCGGGCGCGAGGTTTACGATTTCGCCGATCTCGTCGCGCACGCGCGGCGCGATGTGTTTGTCGCACCGACCTGGTCCGACGATGTGGCGTTCTGGATGTATACGTCCGGCTCAACCGGCGATCCCAAGGGCGTCAAGCACGTCCACACCACGCCAATGGCGGCGGCACGGCTGATGGGGCAGCACGTGATCGGCATTCGCGAGGACGATGTGGTGTTCTCGGCGGCGAAACTGTTTTTTTCCTACGGCATGGGCAACGCCATGGCGTTCCCGATGTCGGCCGGCGCCACCGCGGTGCTGCTGCCGCACCGGCCGACGCCCGAGGCGGTGTTCGAGGTTATCCGACAGCACCAGCCGACCGTGTTCTACGGCGTGCCGACGCTGTTTGCTTCGCTGTTGGCGCACAAGGATATGCGACGCGGCGCCGGCTCCGACCGGCTGCGGCTGTGCGTCTCCGCCGGCGAAGCATTGCCGCAAAGCCTCGGCGAACGCTGGCGCGACGGGTGCGGCGTCGAAGTCTTCGACGGAATCGGCTCGACCGAGATGTTCCAGACCTTCCTGAGCAACCAGCCAAATGCCGTTTGCTACGGCACGACCGGCAAGGCCGTGCCGGGCTATGACCTGAAGATCGTCGACGAGAAAGGCCGCGATGTCGCCGCCGGCGAAATCGGCGAACTCGTGGTCCGCGGGCCCACCGCAGCCGAGGGGTACTGGAATCAGCGCCACAAGAGCCGGCACACCTTCGTGGGCGAATGGACATTCACGGGCGACAAGTATTTCTGCGACGCCGACGGCTTCTTTCATTGCTGCGGACGCACCGACGACATGTTCAAGGTCAGTGGCATGTGGGTGTCACCGCTCGAAGTGGAGGCCGCGCTCACCTCCCACGAAGCAGTGCTGGAAGCAGCCGTCATCGGCAAACAGGACGCCGACGGCCTCATCAAGCCAAAGGCCTTCATCGTCCTGCGTAACGGCATTGCCGCCGACGAGCGCCTGATCGAGACCTTGCGGGCGCATGTGAAGCAGTGCGCCGGCCCGTGGAAATATCCGCGCTGGATCGACATCCGTGCGGACCTGCCGCGCACGGCGACCGGCAAGCTGCAGCGGTTCAAGCTGCGCGAATTGGACGCTTAGCGAGAGCATTTTCCGAAAAACTGGCCCACCGGTTTTCGAAAGAAAATGCGACCAAATCAATAAAACTAGAGCCGGATCGATCGTTGCGCGGCGCCGGCATCGCGCAACACGCAGTCGCGAAGGCGCGTTGCGTCGCGTTCGCCGCGGCGCGCGAGTTCAATGATCTGCGCCGCGATGGCTTCGCGCCCATTCGCATCGCCGTCCGGCAACTTCAGCGCGCGGCAGGCCGCTTCGAAAGCCTCCGACATGGCGCTCGTGGCCTCGGGATCGAACGCGGTCTGTTCCCTCAGGAATTGGATGATAGTGCCCATCGAAGTCTCACCAGTCCGCGGCGCCCGCCGCAGCAATATCGAATAATATCAATAGTGGCCTCCGTTTTTGCGAATTGTCAATTCTTTTCAAATACTTACCTTCAAAGCACAATCTCTGCCGTTTTAGCCCAAGGGGCCGTTTGCGATTTGGCGGGCACTGCTGCAATGAGCACCATTACCGTGTAATAAGTTTTAGCGTTCTATCATGCTAAAAACTGCCTTGACGGCTATTACGTCGTTGGCTATTTATACTAACATAATTGGAACCCAAACGCGGGGATACGGTCATGGTTGAAAGGACGCGCGGTGAACGGCTGCAGATCATGCTGTCGAACGATGAGCTGGTGCTGATCGACAATTTCCGTTTTGCCAAACGCATGCCCAGCAGGGCCGCAACGGTGCGCGAGCTGTTCAAGCGCGGGCTTGCGGCGGAAGGTTTTTTGAGCGCGCCAGCCGGTACGCGGTCGAAGGACTTCGGCGTCGACGGCAAGACGGCACGCCTGCCCCGTAACGGCGCCAGCGCGAGTAACGGACAACGGGGATAAGGCGACGGCGCAGCTGGCCGGTCGTCCTGCCGAGCGCCTAAGCTCACGCCGCGACTTCCGATTCGCCCGGCCGATGGAATGACCGCGCCGAAACTGCAGAACGCCTCACGCCTCGACGCCTATCTGAACCGGCTTCTCGTCGGCCATGCTGCAACCGTCATGGCGGAACTGCCGCCGGGCAGCATCGATCTGATTATTACCTCGCCGCCGTACTGGAACGCGGTGGAATACGCGGGCGGCAAAAATTTCTGGACGTCCTACGAAGATTATCTTGCCGACTTGCACACCGTCTGGACGCAATGCGCCCGCGTGCTGCGGCCGAACGGCAAGCTCTGCATCAACGCGCCGGTGATGCCGATCCCGAAGGCGGCGATCCGGCAGCATACCCGGCATCTGAAAAACATCGCGTTCGACATCGAGCACACGTTGCTCAACGACACGGATCTTGAGCGCTACGCGCTGTTCGTCTGGCAGAAGCAAACCTCAAAGATGATGTTCGGCAGCTATCCATATCCGGGCAACATCATCGAGAACAACACCATCGAATTCATCAATGTCTATGTGAGGCCCGGCAAGCCGCCGAAATTCGAACGCGGCGTCAAGGCGGCAAACCTGCTGGGCCGCGCCGAATGGCTCGATCTCACCCAACAGGTCTGGTTCATGTATCCGGAGGACGTCAAGCGCGGCGGCAACCACCCCGCGCCGTTCCCGCAAAAACTGCCGGGCCGGCTGATGCGGCTCTACTCCTACGGTGCGGCGCCGAATTTCGCCGGTGAAATTGTACTCGACCCGTTCGCCGGCACCGGCACGACCTGCGCGGTGGCGAAAAGCATGGGCCGGCGCTTTATCGGCATCGACATAAGCGACACGTACGTCGCCATCGCGCGACAAAAGGTGCGCGGTGCACCCCGCGACCCGCCGATGCTACTGGTCGGCCGCGCCAAATATCCGGCCAAGCACGAGCTGACCGGAATGCTCGCAAGACAACCCGGCTCCGCCGGCAAAGCGGCCGAAGCCAAACACAAGCGCAAGACCTACGGCCGCAAGATTCCCGTCAGAGACAGCGATCCAATCACGCCAGTTTAGGCCTGGTTGCCTGCCGTGCGCTGAAGCAGCGCACTCATGGTGGTGATCGCTTCGTCGATCAGGGACTGCTGGTAGCGGTAGTACATCTCGTCGCCCATCGGGGTGGCGAAGGAACCGGTATACCGCCGGCAGCGGGCCCGCAGCTCGATAAGCCGCTCCAGGATTGTCTGCCCCCCGGTGCGGCGCTCCGGTGCAATGACGGCACGATCCACCGATGCTTCGCGCATCTGCGCGTGAGTGAGCCCGGCATCGGCGAATTCCTTGAGCGCCGTCTCGAGCTTCTCGCGCGCCGCATCGATCCGCCACAGCCGGAAGCGGCTGAACGCCGCCATCCCATTGAACAAGACCGTCACCGCCATGACCAGATAAACCCAATAGGCCGGCGACAGCAGATTCACGAGCCACGGGAAGTATTGATCGGCCAGCGACGGCTCGCCGTTCAGAAAGAACTGGCGCGCCGCTGGAGTGAGCGGCACGACGGTCGAGGGACTGGTCGCGCCTGGAGGATTGCTGCGTACGAAACCGGGCAGTTCGGCTGCGAGCAGCACGAGAAGCGCTACCTTGTCGGCCCGCTCCGCGCACGGGCCTGCAACAACGAGAGTCGCAAGCCGCGCCACTTGTTTGCTCACCGCAGGCGCCGGGTAGACCAGATCATAGCGGCCGGCAGCGATTGTACCGAGGCTGAGCCACGGGTAGCGAGCAATGAGTCCCTGCAAGTCGTCAGGCGCGACGATATCCAAGTCATGCCGGCGCATCATGTCGTGCAGCAGATCGGCGTCCTCCTCCATCACGACCGCGGCAAGGTCGAGCTTACCTTGCGCGACCAGCGCTGCCTGTTCGGACAATGCATGGTAAGAAAAATGCACGCCCAGCTGCCGTAGGTCGGGAGCGTCGAACAGTTGGCGCATCAGATACGCCGCTCCAGATCCCTGCGGGCCGATCCCGATCGATGCCCCGCGCAAATCGGCAAAGCTGTGAAAGGTGTTGCCCGGCCGCGCAAACAGCATGAGCGACTCTTGGTCGGGCAGCCGGCCGAGCAGTTCGATATGGGCGTCGGCCGGGGCCGCGTGCCGTCCTGGATCAAGCCGAACATCTCGCCGCAATGTCCGCGCCCGCTGGTGAGCCGCCGGACATTCTCGATCGATCCCTCGGTCGAGATGACGGTGAGCGTGCCGTGGCCGCGCCGGGCACGCTCGGCCAAACGAGTCGCCAGCGTGTGATAATAGCCGCCACGCGTCCCGCTCAGAATTGACGCATGCAAATAGCCGTAGTCGCGCGCTATGCCAAAGGCCGCGGCAACTCCGGCAATCAAGGCGGCCGCGGCAAGAAGCAGCACAGCGGGCGCCAACCCCTTGCCGTACCAGGTGCCGGGCAGACCTTGGCTTGACGAATCGAAAGCTGCCGGCGTTTTCACTCCTGACACGCTCCTGACGGCGATCAAAGCACCGCCCGCGGAAGTCCGCTTGCGGGCGGTCAATCGTTAGTCGATCCCTTTGGTCGAGAACTGGCCCCGCTGGCTGACTCGACAGGTAAAACAAACTGGAAGACCGCACCGCTCTTGCCATCAGAGGACGCCGTGAGGTGTCCCCCATGATGTTCGATGATCATGCGGCAGATAGCCAGACCCAATCCCATTCCCTGCGTCTTTGTCGTAAAGAACGCGCCAAAAATATTGTCCAGATTTTTCGGATCAATTCCCGGCCCAGAATCTTCCACCGCGACGGCGATCATAGTGGGATTGCTGACCTCGGTTCTCACCTGCAATACGCGGCTTCGATCCGCCGTGCTCGCCATTGCCTCAATCGCATTGTGGGCAAGGTTGAACATGACCTCCTGCAGTTGGCCCGCGTGACCCGCGACGGGCGGCAGATCGACCGCGAACGAGACATGAATTGCAACACCGCGGTTTCGCGCCTCTTCGTTCAATGACTTCAATGCCCGTCGAACAACCTCATTCAAGTCAACCGGGCGTCGGGCGTTTTCGGCCGTACGGAACAAAGCCCGAATATTGTCGAAGACCTCGCTGGTGCGCTGACTCTCGCCAATGATCCTGCTGAGAGCTTGCTCTATTTCGGTGTGGTCGGGCTGCGCCCTTAGCAAAAATCGCCGCGCTGCGCTGGCATTGGTCGCAATGGCCGCTAGCGGCTGCCTGACTTCGTGAGCAATTGTCGCGGTGATCGCCTGGGCGCTCATCAACTTGTTGTCACGTTCCCGTTCAAGCATCATGTTGGAGCGGCTAAGACGCGCCTCACTGTCCTTTGCCTCGGCAAACAGTGCGGCAAGCACGAAGGCGCCGATTGCGACGAACAAAATGGCGGACTGGGCTTGCAGGATGCGATCAGTGAGTTGAATTCTAACGTCGCCGAAATGACCGATGTCAAAGACCGCCGTGGCGACGAAGGTAATGGACACAAGGAACACCGCTGCCGCCGCGTACACGGGCCGGCAACGGGCGGAAATCCACAACAGGATGAGAAACAGCGCGGCGATCGGCAGCACCGTTTCCCACAAAGGCAACGGCAGGAAAATCACAACCATGGTCATGAGCGCGACCGTTGTGAGGGCTGCGGCGCCCTCAGTGAGTTCTTGCCGTGTCAGCGGATGCTGAATGGCGGCGCCAATACCGATCACCAGGGGCGCGACGATGACGATCCCGATGGCGTCGGAGGCGAACCAGTGCTGCCAGCTGGTCAGCATTTCCGCCGACGGCCCGGACATCAAACGATACGTCACGGCGCCACCGAGACCTGAAATGGCGGAGCCGACGATCGCCGCCAGAAAGAAGCCAAGCGCCCGGTCCAATCGATCGAGACGGAAATCAGTGCCGAAATAAGCCGTGATAATTCCGGCCGTAATCAGGGCTTCGGCGGCATTGCATGCGCCCAACGCGGTGCCAGCCCAGAGCGGATCGACAATGGCAACATGCACCACGACGGTCGCGGCAAGCACGCCGAGGGCCACCGGCCAACGCGCACTGCGGCCAAGCGCTATCAAGACACCCGAGGAAATGCCGGCCGCGGGCCAGAACACGGCCACGCCCTCGGGTTTCAAGATCAGTCCGACACCAAGCCGTCCCGCCACGTAATAAGCAACGCCGACCGCCCCGGCGAGCCCCACTCCTCGCAGCCATGGTTGAATGATCCCGTTGGAGCCGGTCTTGGCCCACCGGCGTCGGCCCCGTGCTAGCAGACTCCCCGACATGCGCTCCTCTTGATGAGCGGGCACGATTTGGGGCGCGCCCGCTGACTGTCGTTCACCGCGCTAATTCCCAACAGGCCGCGAAAGATGCACGCTCTCCTCACAAGCCGGACATTTCAATCACCGCTCGGCTGGCTCATCTTCTCCAGGATTTGCTGGATCGTGAAGCTCGCTGCTTTCTGCCGCGGCGGATAGTCCTTGAACGTCGCCAGGAATTGCCCCACCAGCGCCTGCGCCGGCATCAGCATGAAGGCGTGATCCAGCTCCCAGTCGTAGTAGGTGTTCGACGTGATCGTCGCCCGTTCGAACGGATCGGTACGCAGATTGTAGATGTAGGGTATGCGCGGGTGTTCGAACTCCGTCTGCCAGACCGCCAATGTGCCCGGCGCCGGTTGCACGGCGAACTGAAGCTTCCAATTGTCGTAACGCACGTTCATCAGATCGCCGTCGTCGGAAAAGTAGAAGTATTCGATGCGCGGCGCCTTTGTTTCCTCTCCGGTGAGGTACGGCAGAAAGTTGTAGCCGTCGAGGTGAACCCTGTAGGTCATGTCGCCCGCCTTGTAGCCGGCGAGCAGCTTCTGCTTGATGTCGGACATACCCGCAGCGGCCAGCAAGGTCGGCGCCCAGTCGAGATGCGACATGATCTCGTTCGACACGCTTCCGGGTTTGATTTTACCTGGCCAGCGCACCATGGCGGGAACGCGGAATGCACCTTCCCAGTTCGAATTTTTCTCGTTGCGGAACGGTGTCATCGCTCCGTCCGGCCAGGTGTTCATGTGCGGGCCGTTGTCGGTGCTGTAGAACACGATGGTGTCGTTGGCCAAGCCAAGCTCGTCGAGCTTTTGCAGAACCGTGCCGACGTTCTTATCGTGATCGATCATTACGTCGTGATAAACGTCCTGCCAGCGGCCGGCCTGCCCGACGCTGGAAGGCTTCGGGTGGGTGCGAAAATGCATATGGGTAAAATTCACCCAGGCGAAGAACGGTTTGTCAGCCTTGGCCTGCGTCTCAATGAAATGCGCGGCCCGGTCGGCGATGTCGTCGTCGATCGTTTCCATGCGTTTTCTGGTGAGCGGCCCAGTGTCCTCGATCCTTTGTTTACCGACACGCCCCCAGCGCGGATCGACCGCGGGATCGTCCACGTCGGTCGCAAACGAATGGATGACACCGCGCGGGCCGAAGCGCTCGCGAAAATTGGGAAAATCCTTCGGATTTGGATAATCCGGAAGCTCCGGCTCTTCCTCGGCGTTCAGGTGATAAAGGTTCCCGTAAAACTCGTCGAAGCCGTGCACCGTGGGAAGAAACTCGTTGCGGTCACCCAGGTGATTCTTGCCGAATTGGCCGGTGGCATAGCCGAGCGGTTTGAGCAGTTCGGCGATGGTCGGGTCTTCCTTCTGCAAGCCCAACGTGGCGCCCGGCAGGCCGACCTTGGATAGGCCCGTGCGGAACACGCTCTGTCCGGTGATGAATGCGGAGCGCCCCGCAGTGCAACTTTGCTCGCCGTAGTGATCGGTGAAAATCATTCCCTCGCGGGCGACGCGGTCGATGTTCGGCGTGTGGAAACCCATCAGACCAAGCGAATAGATGCTCAGATCGGTTATGCCGATGTCGTCGCCCCAGATGACTACGATATTCGGTTTCTTGCCGCTTGCCGCCGCCGGTTGTGCTTGTGCCTGCGCGAGCTGCACTGGCTCGCCTGCCGCTATGGCGGATGCTGCGGCGAGCGTCGTGCCGCCGAGCAGCATGTTGCGGCGATTGAGGGCTCTACTCTTTGGATTGTCGCCACGGCTCAACTTGGACATTTCGCTCTCCCCGACTTGACGGCGCATCGAAACCCGATGTGGCTACTTGAACAACAAATCTACTCGGCGGACCGGCCGCTGCACTAGCCACGCTTCACCAGCGGCGGATTCCACTTGCCCGTCAGCACCTCCGAGCTGGGCGCGTAGAGGCGCATCATCACGTTGAACGGACCCTTCGGTGCGGGGAGCCAGTTCGCTTCCTTGTCCGCGCCGGGATTTTCGTTCTGGAAATAAAGATCGAGCGATCCGTCCGCGCCGTACTTGAATGGCATCCAACTGCTGACGGCAAATCGGTTGAGAGGGTTCGCGATTTGGAAGCCCTCAGAGTCGTAAAGCGTGACAGACCAGAACGCGCGAGCGGGAGGCAACCCGCCCTTCTCGAAGTGGAGCGTGTATTTGTTGGCTCCATCGAGCGGCTTTCCGGTTTCGTCGGCCAAGTTGAGCGGGTAGATCGCATCTTCAGGAAGGTTCGCGCCGAGTCCCACCTGCGCGACGATGGCACGCTTCAGGTACCAATTGCCATAGACGCCCATTGTGTTGGTGTTCATTGACCAGCCGTTTGTCACGCGAGCAATCGTCGGTATGGTCGAGACCATCAATTGCTGCGCTTCGCTAGGCGCACTCTCCAGGGCTTTGCGAACGGCTGGCGCTGCCCTGTCCAAATCGAAGCTCTTGCCGGGTTCGATGCCAATTCTTTTCAGTTGCGCGATGATCGGCTGGTCGGTGATGTGAGGTGGATTGATCTTGAGAAGTTCGGCCGCGTAGGCGAAGAATTTCGCGGCGGGCATCGAATCGACCTGAACCTTCGGCGGCGTGTTCATGTCAACCGTCGGATCGATCTTAACGGTGACCGGTTGTAGTGGTTTGCCCCATTGCGAAAGCGGCGCGATCGTGTACCCGGCCTGAATTTTGTGAACTGCATCGTAGTCCGGCGGCCCGTCCGTCTTGGTCCGGCCGATGATCCAAACGTAGGGCGTTGGCGCACTGATCCGCGCCATGCCTGTAGGAACGGTCCCATTCCAGCCCGGTGGAGTGATGAGAAAGTTGCCAGCTTGCGTGCCGGTCGTGCGCCAGCCCGGCGAAGCGAATATGTCGCTCCACATATCGAGCATCGGCAGCAGATAATACCGACCCGCAGTGTCTGGCGCAGACACAATCACCGGCTCTGTCGTCATATCCAGAAAGGCACTGGAATAGAGTGTGTCGAAATTTACACGAACGACGGTTTTGAAGTCTGCCGGCGGAAAAGCCGGTATACTGTTGAACATATTGGCTGGACCATATCCAGGTCTTTTACCTGGCTCTATGTTGATGGCCACCCTGCGCGTGACATCCACAGAGATCAGCGAATAGAAATACAGATACGCATCGACGCCGATGGCGTGCGCTTCTTGTTCGGTGATCGGGGATTGCGTTCCCGCAGGCGCAGCCGGCGACTGCGCCTCCGCAACTTCGATGCGGCCACTCGCTGCGATCGCCGATGCCGCCGCGAGACTGCCGCCGGCAAGCAGGACGTTGCGGCGGCTAAAGGTATCGTATTTTAGGCTCGATTTGTCTCCGTCTCTGGTCGTGAGCATCGCTGTCTCCCTGTTCCAGCAACTTTGGCCGAGACATGTTTCGTGGCATGCAGTGAAATTATTTGACTCCGAACAGCACTTCGACGGCATGCATGACGGTCTCATCCTGATGCAGCCCGCAGTAGTCTTGCACCTTCGAAGCGTTCGGTTTGATGGCGCTGGCGTCGATCATCGTGGCGCCGCGCTTGCCGCTGTAGTAGCCGCTAAACCAAAGCGCCATTCGTTCCGTAGAGACCACTCTGCCAAGCAAGAACTCTCGACACGTGATCTTTGTGACGTCTACCGTCACCTGCGCGGCGGCTGCCCCGACAGGCAAAACAAGCGCCGCCAGTGACACTGCCAAAAGAGATTTGATCCTCATTCCGTCGAGCTATCGCCGAATCTTGGTGACGGACGGGGTCAGGCGGCAGCGGTTTGAGCGTGCAATCTGACGATCTCGATTCCGTCCTTGAACTTTACACCCATGATGATCTTGGACAACTGGTTGTATCC
>JBAQJL010000126.1:0-2327 GCA_049300295.1 Xanthobacteraceae bacterium | reverse complement strand
GCGTACGCCAAGGCGAACCCGGAAAAGATCAACATGGCTTCGGCAGGGACCGGAAGCACGTCGCATTTGTGCGGCGAGTTGTTCATGTACCTGACCGGCACCAAGCTTCTTCATGTTCCCTACAGGGGAACGTCGCCGGCACTGGTCGATCTTATCGCGGGACAGGTGCAGGTCATGTTCGACGTTATTGCATCATCTCAACAATACGTGGCCGCCGGAAAACTGCGGCCCCTCGCGGTCACCACGGCCGCGCGTTCGGAGGTTTTGCCGGATATTCCCCCGATGGCTGATTTTGTGACGGGTTATGACGCCAGTGCCTGGGGCGGAATCTGTGCGCCGCGGGGAACTGCCTCCGACATCGTGTCGATGCTCAACAGAGAGGTGAATAGCGGCCTTGCTGATCCAGGATTGAAGGCGCGGCTCGCAGAGCTCGGGGGCAGTGGACTTCCGGGGTCGCCGGGCGATTTTGCCGAGTTCTTGCGCAAGGACACCGAAAAGTGGGCCAAAGTGATCAAATTCTCAGGCGTGAAATTGGATTGAAGACAACGTTATCCTAGGCTGTGGCGCGGCGTCTGGCCACGTTACGGCCTGGTCTGGTCTTCAGATATAACCAAAGGTTATAGCAGCGCCTACTTTTTGGCTTGCGGGCCTTGGAGACGGTGTTACCGTTCGTTCCATAAGCAAGGGCGCTAAGCCATGGAACGCAACGTCGTTAAGATAGCAGGCGTAGCCGTCGAGTATTTTACGGCGGGGCATGGGCAACCCCTACTTTTTCTCCACGACGAGTTGGGGGTTTCGCCGAAAGACCAGTTTCTGAATTTGCTTGGCGCACAACGTCAAATCGTTGCGCTGTCTCTTCCCGGGTTTGGTCTATCCGAGCTGCCGCTTTGGATGGATAGCGTTGACGATCTTGCCTACGTCGCGCTCGGGCTCCTTGATCGGCTGGACTTTCGCAGCGTCGACATAATTGGCTGTTCGTTGGGCGGTTGGGTAGCGGCGGAATTGGCCAGCAAGACGCCGGAACGCGTGCGCAAAATGGTCCTGGCAGCGCCCTATGGCGTCAAACTCGGTCCGGTCGATCGACTTGAATTTCCAGATCTGTTTGCAATGCCGAAGAAATCAATAGTTGAGAAGTCGTTTCACGAACCCGATGTCGCAGATGTCGATGTCAAAGCTTTGTCCGATGCGGAGGTGACGGCGATCGTCCGCAATCGGGAATCATTCACGTTATTTGCTTGGGAGCCGTATCTGCATAACCCAAAGCTTGCGCATCGGCTTGAGCGCGTAACTTCTCCGACATTGTTCATACGCGGCGCCAG
Organism: Xanthobacteraceae bacterium; assembly: GCA_049300295.1. Taxonomy (GTDB): domain Bacteria; phylum Pseudomonadota; class Alphaproteobacteria; order Rhizobiales; family Xanthobacteraceae; genus BOG-931. Next base: position 1,008 of record JBAQJL010000126.1, on the reverse strand, counting down.
CGACGGTATCGTGTCGTCGAGCTATGTCACTGCCTACGCGTCGCTGTTTCCTGATGCCTCCGTTACAGAAATACCATCGGCGGGACATTTTCCGCACGTGGAGCAACCTATCGCTTTCACCTCGCGGGCGTTGGATTTCCTCAACCAGAACTGAGCTTCGTCAAGAGAGCACAGCATGCAATTTTGGTACTTCAGTGAGACCGCTTATCCGGAACTTCCGCCGGAGGAGGCCTATCAATCCATTCGCGTCACGCTCCCGAACGCGAATTACGATCCGAAGGTCGGGGCGGCTCTGTTTGATCGCTATCTTGAAGAATGGCTCACTGCCGAGAGCGAGGGGATGAACCTGATGCTCAATGAGCATCACCAGACGGCGACCTGCGTCGATCCCGCTGCGCCGGTCATGATGGGAGCGCTGGCGCGTCTGACCAAAAAGGCGCGTTTGCTGATCCTCGGCAACCCGATCTCAAACCGCCGCGATCCGATCCGCGTCGCCGAGGAGATGGCGCTGGTCGATGTCCTGTCTCATGGCCGCCTCGAAGTCGGTTTCGTCCGCGGTGTTCCCTATGAGCTCGCGGCAGCCAACAGCAATCCTGTCCGCAGCAATGAGCGGCAGTGGGAAGCGCTCGACCTGATTATCAAGGCCTGGACGACCCATACTGGGCCTTTTGTTCACGAGGGCCGTTTCTTCCAGCACCGGAACATCAACATCTGGCCGCGCCCGTATCAACAGCCCCATCCGCCGGTATGGGTCAGCGCCACCAGCCCTTCCGGCTCGGCGCGCGTCGGCTCTCATGGCTTTGTGCAGGCGACATTTCTGACCGGATACCGCGGAACGCCCACCGTCTTTGATTCCTATCGACGAGGTTGGCGCGAAGCCGGTCGGCCGGAGCATATGCCGCTGGACCGGCTGGCCTATGCACCGCTTTTCTACACCGGCGACAGCAAGGAAAAAGCGCGCAACGGTGCGGAAAAACTTCTTTGGTATCTCAAGGCCAACAAGGTGCC
>JBAQJL010000125.1:0-13406 GCA_049300295.1 Xanthobacteraceae bacterium | reverse complement strand
GCCAGCTTGATGACGTTAGTGTCGGTCACGGCGTATCACTCCTTTGGTGGAGAAGTGGAGGCGTCGAACATCCCCACGATACGTCGCCTTACCCCTTCATGCCGTCACCAACTTCCGCTCATAGCTCCATTCCGTCTTCTCCCGTGCTATCGGATAGATCTTCATAATGCCGAACGACATCCCCACCGAATTCTTTGCCGGCGATCAGCTCAGCTTTTCGATATGCGCCGCCATATCTGGATCAAGTCTGATCCTAAAAGTCGACCCACGGCATTTGAGATTCCAGACGGCTTCATCCGGCTTCGACCGCTTGGCGTCTCTTTTGGCGCTGAGCGGCACCTTACAATGATAGCCTTGTGCCCGTATCTGTGCAGCAAGGACGTTCGGGGGCGTTTGTGCCTCGGCCCAGTTGTAGACGAACGTAGACGCCACGAGCGCCAGCATACTCAGTACAATCAACTGCGGCCTGTCCATGATCACGTCTCCAAACCTAAACCCAGCTACTCAAATGCAAAGATGCGCTTCCAGTCGTTCTTCATGCTGATAACGATCCAGCCGTTCTTCTTCGCTTCGTCGTTGAGTGCCGGGGTGAAGGTACCGAACTTGCTGTTAGGTAGGTCGCGCGCGGGGCCGTAGGCATATTCGCGCTCGGCATCGTCGTGCAGCACCAGCATCATCAGCCGCGCGCCGTCACCGGCCCCGGTATATTCCAGCATCTCCCGGTCGCCGTCCGAATTGCCGAACGCCGCGTGCGGCCGCCGGCCGATCATCAGATGAATGCCCTCGGGCTTACCGGCCTTGTCGTTGTTGAGAAGGAGCTTCGGCTCTTTGGTAAGGAACGGCTTGCCGGCCTTGTCGTAGCCAAATTTCGTGCCGCCCATGGTGCCGACCACCTGCTCGGGAGGGATGCCGTAGACCCGCTGCGAATAGGCGCGCACAAAATCCTGGCCGCCGCCGGTCACGATATAAGTCTTGAAGCCGTTGTCCCTCATATACTGCAGGACATCGAGCATCGGCCGATAGGTCAAATCGGTGTAAAGGCGCTTCCAGCGCGGATGCTCGGCGGTCTCAAGCCATTTCTTTGCCTCCGCCTCGAATACCTCCACAGGCATGCCGGTCAATGTGGCGGCGAGAATTTCCTCAAGATCGTGCAACGAGAGTTTGGCCATCGCCTCGAGGTTGCCCGATAATACGATTTTGAACGGCTCGCGATTTTTGAGTTCCGGCTTTTGCGCAACCACCGCCGGCACACGATCCAGGCAGTAGAGAACCTGAGTGTAGATCGGGTGCTCAACCCACAACGTGCCGTCCTGATCGAAACAAGCGATGCGCTCTTCGGGCGGCACGAACTTCGAGCTGCTCTGGTCGGTGGTGGCGCGCACGAAGTCCAGGATTGCCTGTTTCGCCGGGCCGTCGTTCCATGACGCGAGCGGCACTGTTGGCGTCGTTTGCGCTTGGACCGACGAGGACAGCAGTGTCGTGGACAGCGCCGGTAACAAGACGAGGCTTGAAACCAGGGCGCGGCGGTCAATTCCATGCGACAGATCGTCGGATTTCATAGCCCTTCTCCTCAAGATGAGCCTCACAACTCGTGTGATTCGGCCGTCCATCTCAGGGCGACAGCGTTAACGCCTTGAGCTCCTTCCGCGCCGTGCCGAAGGTGCCGAGCTGATAGACCGACGCGCCGGCCGCCGAGAACGTAAACGACGGGAACGGCTCGGCCAGCATCTTGTTCAAATATTTTTCCGTCGCGACGCCGATCGTCACGTGCGGATTGAATTTCTTGCCGGCGCCGATTTTGACGAAATACTCGACGTACTCGATCGGTTCCTTTTGAATGTCGCGTCCACCCTTGTCGCTGTAGAACGCCGCCGGGGTTCCGGTCTTCACGGTGTAGGGCTCAACGGCTGTGATGATTTCATCTTGCAGCCGGTGCAGGTCGTCGGTCGGTTCGACGACGATGCCCGCGACGCCAAACGGCGGAGACGGGATGTAGTAATATTTGAACGCCTTTAGCGTCCATGCGGTGGGCTTCGCTTTGGTCAGAACCGCGTTCGCCCGCTGCATAAATCTTCTCCAGGTCATCGGTTCGGACGAACTGCTGCAACAAGGTAATGTGCGGGTGGTGCGTCTTATCCAGAGGAAAGCCCTCCGGGAAAGACCTGAGCAGTCGAGCGTTGGCATCCTTCGCGTGCTGTATCATCGTCGCGTCGGGTTCGAGCGCGATGTCGATTGCTGTCACCGGATTTTGTTGCGCGACGGCCCCTTGGGCAAACACGAGCGCCAACACCAGCCCGAGGCCAATGGCCGTGAAGACGAGCGCGCATGGACGTCGCGGGTGGCGGTCGATGCCGGATGAATTAGCATTAAATTTCATGCTGTTCCCCCTCAGGATGTGTCGGCTGCAGAAGCGGCCGATCGGCTCCGGGATCGGCCGAGGGCGACGGCGGGCGCACGACGCGCGCCCGCCGGATGATGTGATGTTCGGACTTATTGGCCTTCGTGGCTCTTCATCGCCGCGTCGATCTTGGCTTTGACCGCGGCGAGATTGAAGGAGGCGGGTGACTGCATCGGCGGATAGTTGATGGCCGTTTCCGCCAGCGCCCCCACGTATTGCTGGACCTGGACGAAGCGCCAGAACTCCCGCGCCATGAAGTCGTTCATGTAGCCACCGCCTAGATCGTTGAGTGTCTCTCCTCGCACCGAAGGAGTTCGCTCGAACGGGTCCTGGCGGAGGTTGACGATGGTCGGCATGTCGGTTGTAACCTTTTCGCCGGTCCAGCCATAAGGCTGCTGGATAAACTGGAACTTGAAGTCATCGATGCGGATGGCGCCCAGATTTGCCTCGGCGAAGTAGAAAACCTCATGACGCTTCGAGGGTCCTTTGCCGGCGAGCAGATCCATCTGGTCGTAGCCGTCCAGATGGTTTTTATAGGTGCGGCCGTTGAGCGTCACGCCGTCCAGCAATTGCTGCGTGATATTCGGGTTGCCCGCCGCGGCAACGAGCGTCGGGAACCAGTCGAGGCCGGAGAAGATGCCGTTCTCCACCGAACCCGGCTTGATCTTGCCCGGCCAGCGAATGATCGCCGGCACCCGGAAACCGCCTTCGTACGACGTGCCCTTGGTGGCGCGGAATGGCGTCATGCCGCCATCCGGCCAGGTGAAGACTTCGGCGCCGTTGTCGGTGGTGAAGATGACGATGGTGTTCTCGGTGACGCCGAGGTCATCCATGTGCTTGAGCAAGTCGCCGATATCGTCGTCCATTTGCGCCATTCCGGCCTCTTCCAGGCCGAAATTGCTCTGGGGGTTCATCTTCGCCTGGTACTTCTGCGACAGATAGGTGAAGACATGCATGCGCGTGGTGTTGTGCCAGATGAAGAACGGCTTGCCGGCCTGCTTGGCCTGATCCATGAAGTGCTTGGTGTTGTCGACCAGCACTTCGTCGAACGTCTCCATGTCGTATTTGGCGTCACGGCCTTTCTGCCAATACTGATGATCGCCGGACATGTCCTTGAACGGCTTCAGCGGCCCCTCATCGACGATGCGCTGCTTGCCGACCCTGCCCCAGCGCGGCATGTCGGTCGAATCGTCGGTATCGGTCGCGTAGCTGTGCACCAGATTACGCGGGCCGTATTTGTCGATCCAGTCCTGCGGATAGTCGAACCAGTACGGATCGGACATCGCGTCGAGATGGTATAGGTAACCGAAAAACTCATCGAAGCCGTGCAGCGTCGGCAGGTACTTGTTCTTGTCGCCGAGGTGGTTCTTGCCAAATTGTCCCGTCGCGTAACCAAGCGCCTTGAGCGCCGTTGCGATCGTGCACGCCTGATCGGGCATGCCAACATCGGCACCAGCCTGGCCGACGGTGGTCAGACCGGTACGCAGCGGGATCTCTCCGGTGATGAAATTGGCGCGGCCGGCGGTACAGCTCGCTTCCGCATAGTAGTCGGTGAACCGCATGCCCCCGGCAGCAAGCTTGTCCAGGTTCGGCGTCTTGCCCGACATGATGCCCTGGTGATAGGCGCCGATGTTGAACCAGCCGACATCGTCGCCCATGATGACGATGATATTCGGTTTCCCGCCGGGCGAAGCGGATTGCGCCTGCGCAGCGGCTTTCTCAACGGTCGCGGCCGTGCCCAGCGCGGACACCGCGGCGAGAGTCGTGCTTGCGAGCAGGACGTTGCGACGGCTTAACGCGCTTTTGTCTTCGTCTTCACGCTTATCGCTCATGCTGTTTTCCTTTCTCGAATGACACACCGAAATCCGACGTGGCTAGTCGATGTATCCACCGCTTCCGCGTGGCGCGCGGCTGGGCGGTAGCGGCGGCAGTAATTCGGCGCGCAAAGATGCGAGCCGCCTTTGATGACTTTTCGGGGAATCCTGATCTGCGGCTGGCAGGTATCGAAGCTTGACGCCTCTGGCCCGCCGCGCGGATTTTCCGGAATGCAGCACGCCTTGGGCGCGTCGGCTTTGTGCTGCTGCGACCACCAGTCGGCCGTCCATTCCCACACGTTGCCGATCATGTCGTAGACGCCGTAGCCGTTGGGCGGGAATGCCATCACCGGCGAGGTCCGCTCAAAGCCGTCGTCGCACAGATTTTCGTTGGGGAAATTGCCCTGCCAGGTGTTGGCACGGTGCTGGCTGCCGGGTTTGAACTCGTCGCCCCAGGCAAACTCGGCGCCGTCCAGCCCGCCGCGCGCGGCGAATTCCCATTCCGCCTCACTCGGCAGCTCCTTGCCGGCCCATTGTGCGTAAGCCAGCGCGTCCGCATAGGCGACATGCACGACTGGATGGTTATCGAATGCGTTGATGTTGCTCTTCGGGCCGTAAGGGCGGCGCCAGTCCGCACCCTTGAGAAATCGCCACCACTCGCCCCAGTTTTTCAGATCGACCGGACGCCCCGGCGGCGTGAACACCAGCGAGCCGGCGTACAGCATGTGCGGCAGCGCGCCGGGATAGTTTTTAGGATCGGGTGGGATTTCGGCCAAGGTTTTGTGGCCGGTGGCGCGGACGAAGTCCTTGAATTGCCGGTTGGTCACCGGCGTGCGGTCGATCCAGAAGCCGCCGACGGCAACGCGGTGAACCGGAGCCTCTTCGGGATAGTGCTTGTCCGATCCCATGCGGAACGTGCCGCCGGGAATAAAGATCATGTTCGGATGGGTCGCGCCCTCCGATCGCCGCGCGCCGTCCGTAACTGCAACGTCGCCCATAGGCTTGCTCGTGCCGAAGCGAGTTCAACCCTCAGGATCGTCGCGCCAAGTCTCGTTCAGAAATGCGAAGTCTTTATTGCGAAAATCGAGAACTATCTCCGCGTTTTTTTGGTGCAACGATCGGCGCTTGAAACTTCCCGGCCGCCTAGCGGCAGCGACACGCCGGCAAGTTCACGCTGCGAGACTATCAGCTGCGTGTGACACAACGCGTAACGAACTCGTGATGAGACTTGCCGCGTGGCATCTAAGATCATTTTCATTTGACGCTGGTAACTATTCTCCGACAACTTCAATCAATTCAAACTCTTATGCCGCCGATGTTGTCGGCAAAGCACGGCTCTCGCAATTCGCATAGTGCCACGCCTCACTTAGCGACCTGACGGATAGCCGAGCGCCGCCGATTCAACTAAGCTTATGCAGGGACGGAGTTTGGCGTCAGGGAGCGAACGGACCAGAAATCACGGGGGCCATCATGCGATCAAGTCGCTGCGTTGTGCGCTGCATCGCCGTTGTGTTGTCTCGGCGATGGTCCGGTCGAATGCCTGCTGCACGGTCGCTAGTATCGCCCCTTGTTGCCGTCACGCTCGCAGTCGCTGTCATCACAGCGGCGCCACGTGTTTCCTTCGCCGACGAAAACGGCGTGAGTTTCTGGGTGCCGGGTTTCTTCGGCAGCTTGGCGTCAACCCCGCAACAGCCCGGGTGGTCGTTCGCGGCGGTCAACTATTACACAAACGTTTCGGCGAGTGGCAGCGCCGCCGTGTCCAAAGAAATAACGATCGGCCAATTCAACCCCGCGCTCAACGCCAGCATCAATGCGAATGTCAGCGCCCGGGCTGACATCGGCTTTTTCGCACCGACCTATGTGTTCGCAACGCCGTTCCTCGGCGGCCAAGCGTCCGTCAGCATGCTTGCCGCCTACGGACAAAACAGCACCGCACTGAATGGGACGATAGCCGGAACGATCGGGCCGATCCCCTTCACCAGAACGATCGGTCTCAGTCAGACGACCGACGGCCTCGGCGATCTGGTTCCGCAATTCGCGCTGCGCTGGAATGCCGGCGTCAACAATTACATGGCCTATATAACGGGCGACATCCCGGTCGGCCTCTACCATTCGAGCAATCTTGCCAACCTGGGTATCGGCCACGGCGCCATCGACGGCGGCGTCGGTTACACCTATTTCGACCCGAAGGCGGGCAACGAATTCTCGGCGACGGTCGGCCTGACCGGCAATTTCGAAAATACGTCCACTGGATACACTAACGGCATCGACGCACATCTCGATCTGGGCGCGTCGAAATTTTTGACCAAACAGCTTCAGGTCGGTCTCGTCGGCTATGTGTACGATCAGCTCACGCCGGACAGCGGCTGCGCGCCGGTGCTGTGCCCATTCGAGTCGCGCGTGCTCGGCATCGGGCCGCAGGTCGGCTACCTGTTTCCGGTCGGCGACATGCAGGGTTATCTGAACCTGAAAGGCTACAAGGAATTCGACAATTTCGACCGGCCGGACGGCTACAATGTGTGGCTTACCTTCGTGCTGTCACCGAAGGCACCGGAAGCCGCCGCACCGCCCATCGTCACCAAGGCGCACTGAGAGCCGTTCTCACCGCCATCACACTTGCTGCCCTTCGCTGAGCGGAATGTCACGCATTGTGCTCGGCGCGAACAGTTCCTCGATTTTGAGCCGGCGCGGGGTCAGTCCGTGCTCATGCGAGTATTGCAGCAGCGCCTCGATCGACGCGCGGTTCGCCTCGATGCCGTATGGATACCAGTCCTTGCCGATGATCGCTTGCTCTTCCTCGATCAAGGGCTGCAGCCAGGCGAGCGACGCCTTGGGCGAGCCGGTCTCGCTGATCAGATGCAGCGCATGGTCCTTGGCACGGCATAGCGCCTTGTAGAGGCTCATCGCCAGCCACGGATCGCGGTCATACACCTCGCGGCGGATCACCACGGTGTGCATGATCGGATAGATCTTGGTACGGCGATAATAGTCCTGCTCCAGCTCGCGATAATTCGGAAACAGCCGCTTTACGTTTGCCGCCCCGCGGCGGAACGACAGCGGGTTGTTGGCCGTCATCAGAAAATCAAGCTCGCCACGTTCGAGCAGATCGCCCAGTTCGGCGCCGGCGGGCGCTTGGGTCAGCCGCACATCGGCCGGCAGTTTGTGACCAAGCCGGTCGGCGCGGCCCTGCACCCAGGCGACATCGCTCGGCTTGACGCCGTATTCATGCTGCAAGAGCCCGCGCATATAGACAGCGGCCGTCATGCTGTATTCCGGCACACCGCCGCGCTTACCTTTCAGATCGGCCGGGCTGGAAATTCCCTTTTGCGTGTTGACGAAGAAATAGCCGTGGCGAAAAACCCGCGACGGGAATACCGGGATGGCGATAAACGGAGACTGTCCGCTGCCGATCAGCGTCGCATAGTTCGACAGCGACATTTCCGAGGCGTCGAACTCTTTATATTGCAACATGCGCCAGAAAATTTCGGCGGGCTGCAGCGTCACATACGTGAGCTCAACGCCGTCCGGCTTGATCGAGCCGTCGCGCAACGCCTGCGTCCGGTCATAAGGTCCGCAGGCAAAGCTCAAGCGCAGATCGGCCATCCCTCTCTCCATCATTGGGTGATCGGCTTCAGGTATCGGCAAATTTCCGCGGCCCGGCCACCCCATCAGGCGCTGGCCTGCACTGCGTCAACGAGCGGGCCGGGCTTGCCCGATTCCGCCTCGCGCAACGATGCCTGCGGTGCTAGGGGTAGCGCCACACGGGACGTACTTTCCATGACTGATAAAACGACCGGAGAAACCCTGCAAGGCGTGATCGCGGCGATCGCCACGGCGGTTGGCGACAACGGCGAGCCGGATAGCGCACGCTCGGTCGCGCTGGCGAGATACCTCCTCGGCAACGGCTGCGACGGACTGAACGTGCTTGGCACCACCGGCGAGGCGACCTCGTTCTCGCTCGACCAGCGCAAGCGCGTGATGAGCGCCTACGCGGCCAGCGGACTGCCGCTCGACCGCATGATGGTCGGGACCGGCGCCGCGGCGACCGCCGACGCCATCGCGCTCGCCCGCCACGCCGCTGAACTAGGATTTGCCGGCGCACTGGTGTTGCCGCCGTTCTATTATAAAGGCGTGCCGGACGACGGGCTCGTCGCTTATCTGGACGCGATCGTCGCCGCCACAGCGTCGCAACCGATCCCGATCTATCTCTACCATTATCCGGCGCTGTCCGGCTTGCCGTGGCATGTCGCCCTGATCCGGCGCCTGCTCGACACCTTCGGCGAGCGCATCGTGGGCTTGAAGGATTCTTCGGGCGACATGGATTTTGCCGGCGCGGCGGCGGCCATCACGCCGCGCTTTGCGGTATTTCCCTCCACCGAAGCGGCGCTGCCGCAGGCCCGGTCCGGAGGGCCTTTTGCCGGCTGCATTTCGGCGACCGCCAACCTCAATTCCGATCTGTGCGCTCGCGCCTATCGATCCGGCGACACCACGGCGCTCGCCGAAGCGGTGGCGATCCGCAAGCTGTTCGATGGCGAGGCCTTGGTGCCGGGCGTCAAGGCGCTGCTCGCCCACATCCATGGCGAGCCGCAATGGGCCCGGGTGGCGCCGCCGCTGGCCGGCTTTCCGGCCGGCGACCGGGCGGCCGTAACGGCAGGCTACGACGCGGTCCGCGCAAAGCGCGTCGCCTGAAGCCCGGCTAGGCCGTCACATCCGCGCCGGGCAAAACCGGGCGCCGTTGACGGCCCGGCGCTCCGTCCGTATAAGCGCCGCGCATGGCCGGCAAGCGGTTCGCTCGCCGCAGCCAGCATTTTTCGCACCCAAACCAGAAGTTCGACCCATATGGCCAATACGAAATCTGCCAAGAAGGCTGCGCGGCAAATCGCGCGACGCACCGTTATCAATAAGGCGCGCCGGACGCGGGTGCGAAGCGCCGTCCGCAAGGTCGAGGAGGCGATTTCCGCGGGCGACCGCACTGCGGCAATCGCCGCGATGGCCGCGGCCGAGCCCGCCATCATCCGCGGTGCGCAGAAGGGTGTCGTTCATCGCAACGCCGCGCGCCGTAAAGTGTCGCGGCTCGTGCACAGCATCGCCAAGTTGGGCAAATAAGCCTAAGCAAGACGAAGATCGACGAAGTCCGTCGAAGCTCGCCGTTTTCCGGCGCGGCTTCACCGTTGCCTCCCGCCACAGACCGGATCTTTGAGCGACCCCGGTGCTCGCCCAGGAGCGCGGCTGGCGACGCAAATTTTGTTGCGCTCTTGCAACACGTCCATAAAATTGCACTGCATGATCGCTCCCGTCGCCGCTTTGGCGCGTTGGGAGGGCGATTCACCGTCCGCAACCACGCCGGAAGCGCATTTTTGTGCGGTTTGATGCGCACTTTTCGCACTTCGGCAGACGGGTGGGTCTTCGGGACGTACACAAGAATGTTTGCTGGAAGAATGGGTTAGCTGGCACGCCCCCGGGGGGACTTTGAGTCGATGGCCGGTGCGGCAGGCGCTGGTTTATTTGATTCTGAATCGTCTTGCAGATGACATGCGACCGTTGCCGCACTGTAATTTGCCTGTAACGTCAATATTTTGCGTCAACTGCTCAATGCAGCATCAGCGCCACGGAGCTAACAACACCGATTTCAGAAAAATATTCGCCGTTGCAGCGGCTCCGCACGATGGTTAACGTTCCTGCACACTTTCGGTTCTCGAAAGGCCTCACAGTTCGGTTGCACGTAGCACTCATGAAGGAATGAGACGGGGTATGTCTGTCTTCAATGCCGGGCGATCCTGCGTCATCTTACTTCGTGTGTCCACGCAAAGCAGCCAAGGGCTTTCGCAGCGGGAGGAAATGCAGACGTTGCAGCGGCCTGACGGCGCATAAAAGACACTCGTCGACGCGCCTTCGGGAAATGTCATTCGGGACCATCGAAACTGGGAGCGATGGAGAGGTGGGGCAATGCTGACGGCAATCCTTGTTCTCGAACTAACAACGACAATGTCGTGCCCTGACTGTTCGTGTGCGCTTGTGCGGCCTGTCGCGCTGCGCCACGCTCCCGGCGTCACCGCGAGACCAAGTGGATAGCGCGCCCGCCTCCTGCCGTCCGACTGCGACGGTCCTCGGCTCTCTAGTTCACAACATCCGTTAGTCAGTGCGTTGCGTCCCCCGGTAACGGCCAGGGCGGATTACGCCCTCGCCTCACTGTGCGATTGACCCATGCTCCAACAAATGCAGCACACCGACATGACCCCCAATCACGAGCTTTGGCAGCGCATCAAACAACACTTGCGCGTCGAACTGGGTGAAGACGTTTTCACCAGCTGGTTCGGCCGCATGGAATTCGAAGCGGTTGACGGCAGCGCGGTGCGGCTGTCAGTGCCGACGCGCTTCCTGCGCAAATGGATTCAGTCGCACTATGCCGACCGCGTCCTGGCGCAGTGGCAGGTCGAGCTGTCGGACATCACCCGCCTGGAATTGAGCGTCCGCTCCGCCACCGTCCGCCCGCCGGCCGCGAAGGTGAAACTCGTCGAACCGCAGGTGCTGCCGCGCGAGGCGCGCGAAGCCCCGCACATGAACGGCGAGCCGCGCCCCAGTGTGCCGTATCTATCAGTCCATGATGCGCTTGGCGGCTCACCGCTCGATCCGCGTCTCACCTTCGAGACGTTCGTCGTCGGTCGCTCGAACACGCTGGCGCATGCCGCGGCCAAGCAGATCGCGATCAGCCGGCGCGGCGACGCGCTGATGTTCAATCCGCTCTACATCCACGCCGGCGTCGGACTCGGCAAAACACATTTGCTGCAGGCCATCACCTGGGCGGGCAATAGCGGCGACCGCAAGGTGCTGTATCTCACCGCCGAGCGTTTCATGTACGGCTTCGTCTCGGCGCTCAAAAGCCAGACAACGCTTGCCTTCAAGGAGGCGCTGCGCGCCATCGACGTTCTGGTGATCGACGACCTGCAATTCCTGCAGGGCCGTTCGACCCAGCACGAGTTCTGCCACACCATCAATGCGCTTATCGACGCCGGACGGCAGGTGGTGATCGCCAGCGACCGGCCGCCCGCGGACCTCGAAAGCCTCGACGACCGCGTGCGTTCGCGGCTCGCCGGCGGCCTCGTCGTCGAAATCGGCTCGCTCGGCGAGGAGCTGCGTCTGGAAATCCTCAAGAGCCGCGTCGCCGCCGCGCGCCTGTACCATCCCGGCTTCGAAGTGCCGGCGCCCGTGTTGGCCTTCATCGCCAAGGCGGTGACGCATAACGGCCGCGACCTGGAAGGCGCCGTCAACCGGCTCCTGGCGCACAACAAGCTGACCGGCCAGCCGGTCACGCTGGAAATGGCCGAGCGCGAAATGCGCGACCTGATCCGGCCGGCCGAACCGAAGCGCGTGCGCATTGAAGACATTCAGCGCGTCGTGGCGCGCCAGTACAATGTCAGCCGCTCGGACCTGTTGTCGTCGCGGCGCACCGCCAACGTGGTGCGCCCGCGGCAAGTGGCGATGTATCTGTCCAAGATCCTCACCCTTCGATCGCTGCCGGAGATCGGCCGCAGATTCGGTGGCCGCGATCACACCACCGTCCTGCATGCGGTGCGCAAGATCGAGGCCCTGACCGGCAACGATGCCGCCTTCGCCGAAGAGATCGAAGTGCTCAAGCGCCAGCTCCAGGATTAGGAGCAGCCCCGGGGCGCTTCCACGGCCGCTGGCACGGCCCGGCAGCCTCCAGTTAAAATCCAGGGAAAACGGGGAATGAGGCCGGGTTGGGCTTGCCGAAACCGCCTGTCCGGGCCACTTTCGTCATCCGGTCAGAGCATGATCCGAAAGTGAATACCGGTCTTCGGACAAGATCATGTTCCCTTAAACAAGCGACGGCGCATGGCGCTGCGAAGCGCGTCATCGTCTGGAGCAGACGGGTTGCGCGATGAAAGTCACCGTAGAGCGGTCGGAATTGCTGAAGTCGCTGGGTCACGTGCATCGCGTGGTCGAGCGCCGCAATACTATTCCGATCCTGGGTAACGTGCTCATTCGTGCCGACCGCGCCAAGCTCAGCCTGAAGGCCACCGACCTCGATGTCGAAGTGACCGATACGATCGCCGCCGAGGTCGGACCGGCCGGGTCGACCACGGTTCCGGCGCACATGTTTTTCGACATCGTGCGCAAGCTGCCGGAAGGTTCGCAGGTCGTGCTGGAATCGTCCGGCGAGCGCGCCGCGCTCGCGATCCGCGCCGGCCGCTCGCGCTTCACGTTGCAGACCCTGCCGGAAAGTGACTTTCCGGATCTGGCGCCTGGCGAGATGACGCACAAATTCACCCTCAAGGCCGCCGACCTCAAGCGACTGATCGACAAGACCCAGTTCGCCATCTCGACCGAGGAAACCCGCTACTATCTCAACGGCATCTATCTGCACGCTGCCGGCGCCGAGAAAGCGCAAACGTTGCGGGCGGTCGCGACCGATGGCCACCGCCTGGCGCAGATGGAGCTCGATTTGCCGAAAGGCGCCGAGGGCATGCCGGGCATCATCGTGCCGCGCAAGACGGTCGGCGAAGTGCAGCGGCTTCTCGAAGACAACGAGGCCGAGGTTCTGATCGAATTGTCGCCCGGGAAAATCCGCTTCACGGTCGGCGACGTGGTGCTGACCTCGAAGCTGATCGACGGCACGTTCCCGGATTACGGACGCGTCATTCCGGTCGGCAACGACAAGGAGCTGGTGGTCGACAAGAAGGAATTCGAGGCCGCGGTCGACCGGGTCTCGACGGTGTCGAGTGAGCGCGGCCGCGCCGTCAAGCTGTCAATCACCGGCGGCAAGCTGTCACTGTCCGTGACCAACCCGGACTCCGGCAGCGCCAACGAGGAACTCGAAGTCGAATACGAGTCCGATCCAATCGATATCGGCTTCAACTCGCGTTACCTGCTCGACATCGCCGCCCAGATCGAAAGCGAAGCTGCGGTTCTCAGGCTCGCCGATCCCGGCTCGCCGACGCTCATTCAAGACAAAGAGTCGAAAGGCGCGCTGTACGTTCTCATGCCGATGCGGGTGTAGTCGTCCTCTCGTCATTGCGAGCGCAGCGAAGCAATCCAGCTCGGCGGGGCCGCCTGATGGTGTGGACGGCCCCCGACGGCATCGCTGTGCCAGAATGAGGTCGTTTGGAGATCTCAGACAAGGGAGCCGTCCGTGGAGAAGCTTAGCCGCATTGGCATGGATACGTCGAAGCATA
>JBAQJL010000124.1:0-2544 GCA_049300295.1 Xanthobacteraceae bacterium | reverse complement strand
ATCGAGGGCAGCTATGCCAAAATTGACGAAGCGGTTTGTCGAGAGCGTGAAGCCCATCGCCGAGGATCAAGTAATCTTCGATGACGCGATTCCGGGCTTCGGCTTGCGGGTGCTTCCGACCGGCGTGCGCTCGTATCTGGTGCAATACCGCAACCGTCAGGGCCGCTCCCGCCGGCTCACGCTCGGTAAGCACGGCAAGATGACGGCAGACGCCGCGCGCAAGAGCGCGCTGCGCATTTTCGCCGCCGTGCGCGACGGCAAGGACCCGGTGGCCGAACGCCGGGCTTATATCGACGCCCCGATCGTGAACGACTTGCTCGATCGCTACATCGCCGAGCACGTCGAGAAGCGGAACCGGCCGCGCACGCGCGAAGAAATCAAGCGGCTGATCGAGCGCCATATCCGGCCGGCGCTCGGCCGCCACAAGGTCGCGGCAGTGACCCGTCAGGACGTGGCGAAACTGCATCGCGACCTTGCCGACACGCCGCGGCAAGGAAATTTCGTGGTGGCGGTGGCGTCCAAGGCGTTCAGCCTTGCCGAGGCGTGGTCGATGCGGCCGGAGGGCAGCAATCCGTGCAGCAAGATCGAACGCTATCCGGAGAACGCGCGGGAGCGGTTCTTGTCGGTCGACGAGCTTGCCCGGCTCGGCGCCACGCTGCGGCAGGCGGAAACCGCGGGCCTGCCCTGGAACGTCAACACCGACAAAGCGACGGCGAAGCATCTGCCGAAGCCGGAGAACCGGCGCACCCTCTACTCGCGTGTAACCACCGCCGCTGTCGAGCTGTTGCTGTTCACCGGCTGCCGCCTCTCCGAAGTTTTGAACCTGCGGTGGGACCAAGTGGATTTTAAGGGCGGAATCATGACGCTAAGGGAAACGAAAGCCGGCCGGCCGCAAGTGGTGGTGATGAACGCGCCAGCACGGCAAGTCCTCAAACAACTGAACGAAGCCGAAAGCTCGGAATGGGTCTTGCCGTCGATCGCGGACAGAAGCCGCCCGTTGTCGAAAACCGCGATCGAAAACGCGTGGCAGCGCATTCGCAGCGCGGCGGAGCTTGCTGACGTGCGCCTGCACGATCTTCGGCACACCGTCGGGAGCCATGCCGGGCAATCGGGCGCCAACGCGTTCCTGGTGCGCGACCTGTTGCGGCACAAGAACCTTTCGATGACCAGCCGCTACGTGAACCGCGCCGACGATCCGGTGCGCACGCTCAGCGAAATGGTTGGCGAGAAGATCGCGGCGGGTCTTGCCGGCCGCAAGAGCGGTGAGGTTGTGGAGTTCAAGCGCGGGGCGGTGTGAGGCGATCGGGCCAGTTCATCGCCGCAGCAATGCCCGAACGAAGGCGCACGGATCAAAGTCGATCGCCGCAGCCACGTCCAAAAATTCCAGCACGTCAAGTCAAGCCGCCGGTCGCCAAGCTCATATTTGGCGACGTAGGACGGCGGTTTTCCGAGCCGTTCGGCAACGGCTGTTTGCGTGAGTCCGGCCGCCTTGCGCCGGGCTTTGAGTGCCTTGCACAGCCTCTTGTGACGTTCCGTGTGGATGGTCTTGGACAATCGGGAAGCCTGCCGGCTGGGGTTCCCACGTTTACTCCCGATCCGTCGATCTATCAGCTGCACACCCAGCAGCCGCCGCCGAGCCCGATGCCGATTCCCGATCTAGGTTCGGTCTACGCGCCACCGCCACCTCCGACGCCCTCACTCACCGGGCCGGGAGCGCCGGCCTTTGTCGGTCAAGTACCGGGAGGGCCGGAGGTTTATGTCGTGCCTCATTGAGACAAGTCCGCCTGCCTCGCTAGCGCACTTGAAGAACGATCGCCGCGCACGCTCAGCGATCAAGCGCGATAGATCGGGCGGCTGCAATTTCAATGACGATCCTTTATGATTTGATTCGTGCGGGGCTAGGGTCGCTCCCGACAAGCCGTTCATCCATACACGGTTGCCCCGCAGATTTCCAGTGTGGCTCGCCGATGTGGAGGCGACATGTCCGACAAAAAATTCATTTCCATGGACGAGGCTCGGCGGCGCATTGGCGAAGCGATATTCAGAGACAAGTGGACTGCGGAGCTGACCAACGAAGAGCGTAGAGTGTTGTTGGCCGGCCCGGAGGATTTCCCAGAGGAATATTACCGTGCGAAGGAGAGATACAATCGGGCAGCGCGGCAGTACGAACGCGCCGAGAGTTGGCTCTACGCCAATTGCTTGACGGAGAAACAGGCCGACGTATGGGATAATCGTCCCTTACCGCTGTCCGATGAACCCGATCCTGATATTAGACTCGACCGCAAAAAATTTGAGCGGCTCCTTGCGTCAGCGTTTCCGTCGAGCGCGACGGGGCAGCACAATGGCCCGGTGCCCGAGAGCGTCGTCACGGCACTCGTTGGCGCCAATACGGCGCGGATGGGGCGCGTTAATGCTGAGACGACGTGCGGGAAGTGGCTAGCTGGCAAAATGCGCGCAAGCCCGAAAGCGCGCCCGAAGTCGAGGTCAGATTTTTGGAGCGAAGCAAAGGGAAAATTTCCCGATCTTACCGGGAGGGGCTTTGAG
>JBAQJL010000123.1:0-4066 GCA_049300295.1 Xanthobacteraceae bacterium | reverse complement strand
AAGCGTGGGGCCCTTGCCCCGGGCGTCTGTTGTAAGCGCTCGAAAAACTGAACGATGGCGAAACCGAATCCGATCAGCGAGACCGCCGTGCGCACCACCGACATCAGTGTACGCTCGACGCTCAGTCGGGTGCGCACCCAGGAGAAATGACTGTCCGCTGTCACCTTCACGTCGAACCTGTGCGCCGTCGCATCAATAATTGGATCTGCCATATTCGTAGCCTTTCCTTCCCGCGGCATTGCGCGACCGACGCCCTTACCGGCTTTCCTCCGCATGTCGATCTTTTCGCCACCAAGCTGCGATACGTGCGAACGGGCCGCGCAGCAGCAAATACGGCACAAAGGCCAATACGATTGCGACGATTACTGCCTCGGCCGGATAGAATGTCTTGAACTCGATGATCTGATAGATCGCGTCTATGCACAAACCCAAGAGAATGATGCGGGCCGTGGCGATCAATCCTTCATAGAGCCGGCCGCCACTTAGTCTTGGACTCGTGAGCACCGTCCAGAAATAGGGCGAACGGCCGGACTTTGCGTCCTTGATTCCGTCTAGGAGAGCGGCAATTGCCGCCATCGAGGGCTGCAGGATGAACCGGAAGGCCATTGGCCCTCCCGGACGGCCGAGCAGGTTCTCCCAAACGCGCTGGCGAACCTCGGGCGAAAATCCGTACTCGGCCGCTCCCGCCACGGTGAAGACGATCACTAGCGCGACGGCCAAGCGGGCCAAAAAAATCTGGGACTTCGAAGCTGTTTCCGTCATCATACGAACTTCTGCTGGCGCATGACGCAGCGAAATCCGACATGGCTTGTAGAGGTGTCGATTGGCTCCGCATGGCGCGCGGCCGGGCGATAGCGGCGGCAGTAATTCGGCGCGCACAGATGCGATCCGCCTTTGATGACCTTGCGGGGAATCCTGATCTGCGGCTGGCAGGAATCGAAGCTTGCGGCCTCTTGCCCGCCGCGCGGATTGTCCGGAATGCAGCACGCCTTCGGCGCGTCGGCTTCGTGCTTTTGCGACCACCAATCGGCGGTCCACTCCCAGACGTTGCCGATCATGTCGTAGATGCCGTGGCCGTTGGGCGGAAACGCCATCACCGGCGAGGTACGCTCAAAGCCGTCGTCGACGAGATTTTCGTTCGGGAAATTGCCGTGCCAGGTATTGGCGCGATGCTCGCCACCGGGCTTGAACTCGTCGCCCCAGGCAAACTCGGCGCCGTCGAGCCCGCCGCGCGCCGCGAACTCCCACTCGGCCTCGGTCGGCAGCTCCTTGCCGGCCCATTGGGCGTAGGCGAACGCGTCCGGGTATGCGACGTGCACCACAGGATGATTATCGAGCCCGTTGATGTTGCTCTTCGGGCCGTAGGGATGCCGCCAGTTGGCGCCTTTGAGAAAACGCCACCACCCACCCCAGTTCTTCAGATCGACCGGACGCCCCGGCGGCGTGAACACCAGCGAGCCGGCATAGAGCATGTGGGGCAGCGCGCCCGGATAGTTTTTAGGATCGGGCGGGATTTCGGCGAAGGTCTTGTGGCCGGTGGCGCGGACGAAGTCCTTGAACTGCCGGTTTGTCACCGGCGTACGGTCGATCCAGAAGCCATCGACGGCGACGCGGTGTACAGGCGCTTCCTCGGGATAGTGCTTGTCCGATCCCATGCGGAACGTACCGCCGGGGAGGAATATCATTGTCTGTGCACTATGCCGGTCCAACGCGCTCTTCCTCGAACGAGTACAATGTTCGACTTCTCCGTGGCGCTTGAGAGCGCTCGTAATTATCGATCACACCATCTTGAGCGGCGTCTCGAACTTGGGCACGAGTTTAAGAAAAAAAGGCGGCGCCGCCTACTGGACCCTAGTCCAGTATCGTTAGCGAGCCGCTTTGCCGCGCCAGTGCCGCAAGACGATGACAGCTGGATAAAGAAGAGTTGAAATAATAACGAACTGCGTTGCATTATTGCGGATTGCCACTTTGGTTGAGAACAGTCGGCAAAACTATGAAAAAGCTCGTGCCGAATGGGCGTCGTGGTGACACCGTAAGCCTGCCGCTGTGGGTCTCGATAATGGATCGGCAGATGGCGAGCCCCATGCCCATGCCTTGCGATTTGGTGGTGAAGAATGGCTCAAAAATCCGATCGAGATACACCGGGTCGATTCCTGTCCCCGTATCCTCGATACCGATCATGACACTCGACTTGCCTTCCGGTTTGGCAGTGATCGTTAAGCAGCGATCCCGGCCTATAATCGCGCTCATCGCCTCGACCGCATTCATGATCAGGTTAAGGACAACTTGCTGCAACTGCATGTGCGCGGCCATCACTTCGGGCAACGCATCGTGCATCTCGCGGCACAGGAGGATGCCGTGAGCTTCCAGTTCGCCCTGGCAAAGCGCCAGAACACCGTTGACGAGCTCGCAGACATCGACGGGGCTCGTCACGGCGGAGGTTTGTCCGAACATTGAACGGATGCTGTCGATCACATCGGTGATCCGCATGCCGGCCTTCGCAATCTGATCGAGCGCTATGCGTGCTTCGCCAAGCTCGGGATTTTGCCTGTTCAACCACCGCGAGCCGGCATTGGCGTTGGTTACTATCGCGGCCAATGGCTGCTTGATCTCGTGCGCAATCGATGCCGTCATCTCGCCCATGCTGGTTCGCCGTGAATCGTCATCGAGTTGGCGACGGAGCCTGTGCAATTGTTCTTGAGCCTTCTTGAGACTCGTGATGTCCCTGCCACTTGCGTAAATAAGTCCGCCCTCGGGGACGGCAAACCACGACAACCAGCGATACGAACCGTCTTTGCGCTTCAGCCGGTTTTCAAAGTGCTTCGTCGTGCGTCCTGCGACCAGATTGGCAAGGGCGTTTCCCGAACGTTGGCGATCGTCCGGATGAATCAGCCATTCTCCACTTTTGCCGACCAGATCATCGGCCGACCACCCAAGCGTGGAGTGCCACGCAGGATTGACATTGACAATATTGCCAGTCGTATCGCTGACGATGAGAAGGTCCTGGGAGACGTTCCAAACGCGGTCGCGTTCCTTGGCCTCCGCCGCGACGCGTTCGGCCAGCGCAGCATTGAGGCTGCGTAACTGCTCCTGGCTAGCGCTAATGGCGGCCTCAGCGCGCTTCCGTTCGGTAACTTCCTCGGCCGCGACATTGATGCCGATGACTTGGCCACTGCGGTTTTTCAGGGGATGCCAATAGGTAATCCAGGTGTGATCTTTATTTGATCCGTCGGGCCGCTGGCCGTGGACTTCGACGCCGGTAACGGGTTCGCCGGTGCGCACAATCGTCGCTACGAGTTGCTCTACCTGCTCGGCAACTTGAGGGACCGTCTCGCGCACCGACCGTCCAATGTGGTCGCTAATGGGTAGGCCGCAAATCTCCGTCAAATGCTCATTAATCATGACGTAACGGCAATCCGGGCTTAGGAAAGCTAAGCCAATTGGCGCCGTCCTATAGATCAATTGCAGCCCGGCCGAATTGATCAGCGGAGTGACTGAATCAAAATGACTGATGTGGAGGTCCATAATCCGACCTATGCCTGTGCCCTGGACAGGCCTTTAGCAAGGAGAAATGCGCCACACCATTGGGACCATGGTCCAAGCTTTGGTCGAGAGCGCCTGGTTGCACTCGCGGCGTCAACTCCGAACAGCTTCCGCACGCATAAACCGCACCAAAGCGTCGCTACTAGGTCGTCTGCCTATTAATTCGCCATTTCCATGCTGCTTTTCGCAGCTTTGCCTTCAGCCGGCTCGCGTCCACCCTGCTCCTGTCGTGGGTCATTGCGTGGCCTGGCCACCGGTTCGCGTGGTTGGAACTACACGTCGCGGCTGGTACAATCCGAAGGACTAATTTTGTTAGATCGGTCGCGCCGCGCAGTCGGGGCGTTGGCGGCAATCTGACGGTCGCCAAACACCCGGATACCGGGGGGCGCTTTATTCTCGTTGCCGGCGCAGAAACGTCTGGACGCGGTCAAATGGTTGATTCGACGTTTACCGTTTGTTTGGTTGACGATGACCCCAGCGTGCTGAACTCGCTGTCGCGCTTTCTTCGCGGCAAGGGCTATGA
>JBAQJL010000122.1:0-4426 GCA_049300295.1 Xanthobacteraceae bacterium | reverse complement strand
AGGTCCACTCCTGTCCCTTGGCCGAGTGGATGGTTGAAAGGATCAGATAATCCTCGTCCAAAAGCGGTACGCCCGCTTCGTCACTCGTTGCATCCGGCGGATCGAGCGTTAGCTCGGTCAGAAAGCGCTCCCGGCTCGGATAGGTCGAAGCAATCTGCGTGAGTTGGACCAGATCGGCCTCGCGAAGCACTGCGTCCTCGTGAATGCGTTCGAGGTGCGGCCGATACCAGCGACAGACGAGATCGAGCTCAGCCGGCCAGCCCGCCGCATTCCGGCGCAGCATGCCAATCGTCGCTTCGAATTCCTGCCAGTGCTCGGCGGTTGCCGCTGGAGGTCTGAATCCGTTGAGAGCGTCGATTGGATTTGTGCATTCGGCCATCCGGTCGAGCAGACGAGCCGCCGAACCTGGTCCGATGCCGGGTAAGAGCTGTGCGACGCGGAATCCGGCGACGCGGTCGCGAATGTTCTGCGCCCAGCGCAGCACTGCCAGCACGTCCTTGATGTGCGCAGCCTCAAGGAATTTGAGACCACCGAACTTCACGAACGGAATGTTGCGGCGTGTAAGCTCGACTTCGAGGCTGGCACTGTGATGCGAGGCGCGGAAGAGGACAGCCTGAGACTTCAGCGTGATGGCCGCCTCGCGGTTTTCGAGAACTCGCTCGACGATATAGCCCGCCTGTGCCGTGTCATCCGCCACATTGACGAGGTGGGGACGCTCTGCCGAGGCGCGATCCGACCAAAGATTCTTCGTGAGCCGTTCGGATGCAAGGTCGATGACTGCATTCGCAGCGGCAAGAATGGGCTGCGTCGAGCGGTAGTTCCGCTCCAGCGTGATGATTTCGGCCTTTGGGCTGAAGTGTCCGGGAAAGTCGAGAATGTTACGTACCGTCGCCGCCCGGAAGGAATAGATCGATTGTGCGTCGTCGCCGACGACGGTCAACCCGCGCCCGTTCGGTTTGAGAGCCAAGAGGATCGAAGCCTGCAGGCGGTTCGTATCCTGATATTCGTCGACCAGCACATGGTCGAAGCGGTCCGCAACATCCTGTGCAACGGCGCCTTCGACCATCATCTGCGCCCAGTACAGCAGCAGATCGTCGTAATCGAGCACGTTCTGCTTTTGCTTCGCTTCCACATAGGCGCCGAACAGCTTTCGCAATTCTATTTCCCACTCGGCGCACCACGGGAAGTAGCTGCCGAGGACCTCGCCGAGAGGTGCTTCGGCGTTGACCACACGTGAGTAGATTGAAAGGCAGGTGCCTTTCATCGGGAAGCGCTTGTCGGTTTTCGAGAACCCAAGATCATACCGAACGAGATTCATCAGATCGGCGGAGTCTTCGCGATCATGAATCGTGAAAGTGTTGCTGAGGCCAATGTCGAGTGCGTATTCGCGAAGAAGCCGCGCGCCGATGGCGTGAAACGTTCCCGACCAGTTGAGCGCATAAGCCATCGGTCCGGCCTTCGCGCGGAGCACCTCTGCCGTGATGCGCTCGACCCGGCGCTGCATTTCGGCAGCGGCGCGGCGCGAGAAGGTGAGCAGCATCATGCGACGCGGGTCCGCACCCGAGACGATGAGGTGCGCGACGCGGTTGGCCAGTGTGTTGGTTTTGCCCGAGCCTGCGCCTGCAATGATGAGAAGCGGCGATGCTTCATCAAGCGCGCTGCAGCCATGTTCCACGGCGCGGCGCTGTTCAGTGTTGAGCTTGGCGAGATAGGCAGCGGTCATAGGCGATTGCCGACGCCGCGAAAGGGACGCCCGTAACCAAGCCTGTTATCAATGTCGATTGGGATGATGCCCAAAAATATGTGGCCTGGTTGTCCGAAATGACCGGCCAGACCTACCGTCTGCTTACCGAGACCGAATGGGAATACGCGGCTCGCGCCGGCACCGCCACGGCCTATTACTGGGGCGACGCGATCGGCAAAGCGAACGCCCTCTGCCTTGACTGCGGCAGCACGTCCTCCAGCCAGACCGCACCAGTCGGGTCATTCCCGCCCAACGCTTTCGGTCTCTCCGATATGGCCGGCAACGTCTGGCAATGGGTCCAGGATTGCTATCACGGTGACTACAACGGAGCGCCCAAGGATGGGTCGGCATGGACCGGCGAAGATTGCAGTCACCGTGTCCTCCGCGGCGGTTCCTGGAATAGCAATCTGCAATACCTCCGCTCGGCCGCCCGCGTCAGCGGCACCGCCGCCGTGGATCGTGTCAACGCCGCCGGTTTTCGCGTCGCCAGGACGCTTCTTGCACCTTGAATTTTTGTTTCTTTATCTCTTTGGGGCCCACGCGGAAGTCCTTGGTCAGTTTGTTTGGAGTGAGCTGAGCCCCGAGAACCTCCTCCAAATATGGGTAGAGTCCATTACCTCTTGCTCTGAGACCGAACTTTGGATCGCCGGAAGCTAGATTTTTCCGGCTCTGAGGGGATGGACATGAGGCCGGGCCGGTTCACGGAAGAACAGATCATCGGGATTTTGCGAGAGCATGAGGCCCTCTATCTTGTCGTCCTTGCCTTCCGATTCCAGCTTGGTGTCACCAACGGCCTTGCCGACCGCCTGCTTGACTGCACCTTTGATTTATTTCGCCGATCCGACTATCCGGTCCTTATCGATGATTTCTTCCTCCGATACTTTAGTTAGCTGTCCACTGAACCATAGACCCCTCTAATTATCGCGCAGCACTAACGATCGTTATTGATTTGGATTAATCGACATTCCCGGAAGGACTCTTCCTCGGTGGTCCAGTCTTCAGAGGATAGTTCCAAAAAGCTTTCCGATACCGGCGGTTAAAGCCATCGCCAGCGCGCCCCAGAATATGACTCGGACTATGCCGCGCAGAATGTTTGCGCCGCCGATTCTCGCCCCAATCGCGCCGAGAAAAGCGAGAAAGCCCAAAGACGTGTCAAATCGCTTCCGATCGGCCCGCAGCGGAATTCGCTAAATAGGAAAATCGACGGCTCGCGCCGGTCGAGCAGCGCCGATTTTTGCGAAAACGAAATGTTCGCCGCCGCGGGTCATGCTCTCTGTCGATTCGCCCGCGCGCGGCTCGGCTCCCCTGCACCAAGGGATAAAGACCACGATCGCGCCAGCCGGAAATGTCGAAGCGAGAGCATGACGTACGTAGCCAGATATCGTTCAAGCACTCTCGCGTCCCCCCACTGATTTGAGGGCCCGAGGAAAAAGCGCCGACGCGTGGGCGGGGCAATCCGCGGTTTCAACGCTTCGCCTTCCTGTTTTTCACCTGTTTTGGGCTGACGGATGGAAGGAAAAGAACAGTCGTTTGCAGTGCTCGGTCGCTCTAGAGACTGGGCGGACCAACGTCGGTGCGCCCGCGATGCACTCCTGTTTCGGCCTGTTTCCGCGCCTGTTACGACGGGCCCCCGAAAGCTCAGCTAAACTTCTGATAGAACGCAATAAATGGTTCTGACTCGCCGCGTGAGACGGGCTGTTTCCGGCCACGTGTCTCCCTGTTTTGAAATCACAAAAAAACTGACAGCCGGCATAGGCCAAGCTGGCCCTTCGCGGCTCGCCGCTTCGCGCCGAGCGCCTCAGGGTGACGGACTAGCGGTGCCGAACCCGGCGCGGGTGAGCCTCACGATGGTTTGGTCGAGCGCCGACAGAAAAGCCGAACGGTCGCGCGGCATACGCAAATCCTGCGTCTCCACCGCCCTTGCTTTTGGGAATATTTGTCGCCCGGCACGCCGAGCAGCTTGATCGACATGCCGCGCGCGTCGGCGTTGGCGTACGGCTTGGCGGCACCGTGGAAATTGGAAAAGCGGATCCAGGCCGGGGTACCATTTGCCAGGAATGAAACGCCCTGAGCCAGATGACGGGCAGCTGGTCTTCAACGCAGAACCCGGCCCGCACGTAACCGTGCAGCCTGGGATGCACGTTGCGCAACGCTGCCGGCCGTCCAGCTGTCATACCGGCGTGGGTTGCCATCACACCAGCTCGGCCATGCCGTGCTCGCCTGCTGCGCCAAGGGTTTTCATATCCTCATCAAGCACGGCCCTGAATGGCTGCTTATCCTTCCAGTCCGGATGCATTGGCGCCATGGCTTTCGCGCGATCGAGCGCGAAGCCAGTTGAACGTACATCGGATGCTCGACCCACAAGGTGCCGTCGTTATCGAACGTGGCGATGCGCGCGTCCGGCGGTACGAAATCCGGCCCGCCTTGCCGCGTAACGCGGGCGACAAACTCGGTGATGGCTCGTTTGGATGTGCCGTCGTTCCACGATGGAAGCGGATCGGTCTGCGCCCGCGCCTGCTTTAAGACAGAAAGCGCAGATGCAGACAGGATTGATAGCGTCGCCGCCGTCGTAAGCAGTACGCGGCGGGTGATGCCGAACCGGTCGGGCGTCGACTTCATATCACTGGTCTCCTTGTTCGCCCTTTCGTAGACCCGTTTCGAACCCGCTCGCACGGCACCATC
>JBAQJL010000121.1:0-7533 GCA_049300295.1 Xanthobacteraceae bacterium | reverse complement strand
AGCTCATCAGGCCGGAGGAGCGGCCGCCGCCCGACAGGTTTTCGTTTTCACCGCGCAGCTTGGAGAAATTCGAGCCGGTGCCGGAGCCGTATTTGAACAGGCGCGCCTCGCGCACCCACAGGTCCATGATCCCGCCCTCGTTGACGAGGTCATCGGCGATCGACTGGATGAAGCAGGCGTGGGGCTGCGGATGCTCGTAGGCGGTCTCGGACTGCTTGAGCTGGCCGCTCTTGTAGTCGACGTAGAAATGGCCCTGGCTCGGGCCGTCGATGCCGTAGGCCCAGTGCAGGCCGGTGTTGAACCATTGCGGCGAGTTCGGCGCCACCATCTGCATCGCCAGCATGTAGCGGTGCTCGTCGAAGAATGCCTGGGCGTCCTCCTCGGAGGAGAAATAGCCGCCTTTAAAACCCCAATAGGTCCAGGTGCCGGCCAGCCGGTCCAATACCTGCTTGCAGGACTCTTCACCGACGAAGCGCTCGGCCTCCGGCAGCTCGGCCAGCGCCTTCTCGTCGGGGACGCCGCGCCACAGCCAGGACGGCACGGTCTCTTCCTCGATCTTGCGGATGCGCGCGGGCACGCCGGCTTTGCGGAAATATTTCTGCGCCAGCACGTCGGAGGCGACCTGCGACCACTGTTCCGGCACTTCGACGTTGTCGGCATGGAAGACGATCGAGCCGTCCGGGTTGCGGATTTCGCTCGTGGTCAAGCGGAACTTGATGTCCGCGTAAGGTGATTGTCCCGCCTTGGTGAAGCGCCGCTCGATCCGCATTTCTGGCCCCTTTCCATTTTTTTACGGCTGCCCGGCGGAGGTCCGCCTAATATAAGCCGCCGACAGTCTCACTGCGACGCGGCTTCACGCACCGCGTCCGTTCGACCCCTGTTTCTGCTCGACACCCACCCAACCCGCCCGGCTTTACGAACCGGGTCTTTGGCTCCGACGCGTCCGGGCCTCTGCCGCAAGGCACAGCAAGTCTCGCGCGCGCCGCCTGTGGCGCGCAGCTACCCCGCAAACCCTTTGTGGAGAGCCCGGCGGACTACTTTTACCTGCGCGCCGAACTTGCCGAAGCTAGGACAAGGCCGCCGCGCACGTCAAGCCTTAGTATGAAAACCTGAATCAACCGCTAAATGTGGGGATAGCGGGGACAAATCACCACCGCCTGCCAAGTATCGGAGATTCGTAGGGAATCCCCAACAGCAATGAGGTGTAGGGCCGAAGTTCTGCACTGGGAAAGCGAACTTCCAGGGTTAGATCGGAGTGTCGCGGCGGCCGTGGCAGGACTTGGCGAAGTCGTCGCCGCCCTGGGACGCCGGTTCCACGTCACCGATCTGTCACGCAACGGCGCGGGTTTCCGGCTGATTCTGTGTGAGATGCTTTGGAAACATCGAGGTTTCTTCGCTGCCAATCTCACGGGCTGGCGATAAGTTATTGAATTAGCGAAGAGACTCAGTGGTGCGCCGGTAGGGTGCCGAACGCGGTGGAACTTCCGGACGTGCCCTTGATTCGTTCGCCGTTCGAGCGTTGAGTTTCGCCGAACGCTGCGACACGCCCGGCACGATATGAGGCGCCGCGCGGCGAGGGAGGAAACATCATGACCGGCATCGAACGGCGCGCCTTTGTGCAAGGCGCGGGGCTTGGCGCGCTCGCTTTCACGGTGGGCGGCGTCGAAATCATGCTCACGCCACGGCAGGCGCATGCTGAAGGCGTGCCGCTACGCACGCTGAACGCCGACCAGGCGGCAACGCTTGACGCGCTCGGCGAGACACTCGTGCCCGGCGCCAAAGAGGCGGGCATCACCCAGTTCATCGATCAGCAGATTTCCGTTCCGCCCGAACAGGCGTTGTTGCAGGCGCGCATTCTCAACGTGCGTCCGCCGTTCGCGAATTTTTATCGCGCGGCGCTCGGCGCGGTCGATGCCGCGAGCAACAAAACCAAAGGCAAGAAATTTGCAGCGTTGACGCCCCAAGAGCAACACGACTTCGTCGGGTTGATGCGCGTCAACAAGATCGAAGGCTGGCAAGGTCCGCCCGGCCCGTTCGTCTTCGGCGTGCTGCGCAGCGATGCCGTCGATGTCGTCTACTCGACCATGGAGGGCTATGCCGCGCTCGGCGTTCCCTACATGCCGCACATCGCACCGACGCAGAAGTGGTGAGGAGAGACCGCCATGGCTAATCAAAATCCGGCTAATGAAAAAGTCGATGTTGTCGTGGTCGGCTCCGGCGCCTCGGGTTCGCTTTATGCGTCCGTGCTGGCGAAGGCCGGCAAGAAAGTTGTCGTGCTCGACAACGGGCCGGAGTGGAAGCTGACCGATCTGATCAGCTCCGATATCTGGGGGCGACGACTCAAGCCGGCTGGCGGTCCGATCCTGCTCGGCGGCAAAAATCCGTTCGCTTACGCCAACCAAGGCGCCTACGCGGTCGGTGGCGCGGCGCTGCATTACTTTGCGCAGTTCCCGCGTTACCTGCCAACCGACTTCAAGATGAAGAGCGAGCATAATCGCGGGCACGATTGGCCGATCTCCTATGAAGATGTCGCGCCGTTTTACGACAAGGTTGCGGAGCAAATCGGTGTTTCCGGCGATGCCAAGGCTGAGGAGCCGTGGCGGCCGGCCGGAAAGCCGTATCCGATGCCGCCGATGAAAGTCTTCCCAGCTGGCCAAGTTTGGCTCAAGGGCGGCGAGGCGACCGGCATCCGCTTCATCCCAATGGCCAACGGCATGAACTCGACCAAGTTCAAGGACCGCGACGCCTGCATTTATGACGGCTGGTGCGCGGTCGGCTGCCCGATCGGCGCGCTCGCTAATCCGCTGGTGACGTATCTCGGCGAGGCGCGCAAAGCCGGCGCCGAAGTGCGGGCTCTGAGCAATGTCACGCGCGTGCTCACCGATCAGACAGGCAAGCACGCCATCGGCGTCGAATATTACGACGCCAAGAAGGAGCGCCAGGTGCAGGAGGCGAGTGTCGTCGTGCTCGCCGCCTGGTCGGCGCAGAACCCGCGCATCCTGCTCAACTCGGTGACCGACAAGCACCCGAACGGGCTCGCCAATTCCAACAAGCTCGTCGGCAAGTTCATGATGACGCATCACATCGCCGGTACCTGGGCGCTGTTCGACGAGGACATCACCCCGCACATGGGCACGGTCGGCGCGCAGTTCATGTCGTATGACCGCTACGCCAAGACAAGCTATCCGGGCGCGTTCGGTTCGTCCTTCATGGGCGCCGGGACCTCACACAAGACCACTGATTACGCGCAGTCGCGCGGCGACCTCTTCGGTGCCGAATTCGCCGCCTACATGAAGCGCGCGGCGCGCGGGCTCACGCATCTGACGATTTTCGGCGAGGATCTACCGAACATTGAAAACCGCGTCGAGCTGATCAGCGACAAGGACGACTACGGGCTGCCGATGGCGCGAATCATTCACAGCTTCGACAAGGACGCGGTCGCGCTGTGGAACGCCAATTTCGACCAGGGCCTGAAAGTCGCCAAGGCGACCGACGCCAAAGAGGCCTGGTCAGGCAAGGGGCCGGTGATGCCAACGAGCCACCTCCACGGCGGCGCCATCATGGGCAAGGATTCTTCGGACTCCGTGACCGACAGCTACGGCCAGACCCACGAAGTCGCCAATCTGTGGATGGCAGGCCCGTGCATCTTCCCGACCGAAGGCGCGTCGAATCCGACCTATACGATCTTCGCCACAGCGCTGCGGGGCGCCGAGCATCTGACGAAGACATGGGGAAGCGTGGCGGGGTAAATTGAATTGCCGAAAAGCTGAGGCCTAGATCGCTGCACGCGAGCCGGGAGAGAGCCGTCCGTCGACTCCACTCAAATCTTTCGCGTTCGACGCCTCCCTTCGGCTAGGTTGCAAAAAGGATTGGCCCCGCTTTCCTGGTGGATTCTTTGCCGGCCAAATCTCAAGGGAGGTTATCGATCCGGTTTGCCGTCCCTACTCGGTCGATGGTCGGAGATGCAGACCAAGTTGATTGTTGATTGCTGCTACAGATTGCATCTCATCGCGCTGATTGGTGATCGCCCATGCCCCAATACTCTACCCAGGATATTGACGAAATCGCCGATACGCTCTGCAGCGCAAAAGATCGGGGCAAGCCGGCTCATATCCTAATCGGAGCGGGTTGTTCAAAATCAGCTGGGATTCCATTGGCGGCGGAAGTAGTAGTCGAAATTCGTAAGCGATTTCCGGGTTATTGCCAAAGTCTTAGCGAGTCGGACCAGCGTAGTTACGGCGCGTGTATGAAGTTGCTGCCGCCCAATCAACGGCGCGATCTTCTCGCTCCTTATCTTGCGAAGGCCAGCATAAATTGGGCGCATATCGTTCTTGCCCAATTTATGAATGAGCATTTCATAGAGCGTGCCCTTACAGTCAATTTTGACAATCTTTTGGCGCGCGCGTGCGGGCTTCTTAGCCTATATCCTGCCATCTATGATTTCGGCTCCGCACCTACGGCTAATGTGTCGGTAATCGTTTCACCAGCGATCATCCATCTGCACGGGCAGGGTCATGGTGTTGTCCTCCTCAATACTGAGGAGGAGACCAGGGTGCATGCGGCGAAGATAGCTCCAGTCCTGCGCCAGAGCATGGATCGCCCGCTCATCATAGTTGGATACAGCGGAACTACAGACGACATTCTGCGAATCGTGCGAGATTATTATATTGGTAGTGAGTATCTTTACTGGCTTTCGCGCGATGACACCCCGGATCCTACAGTTCGCGCTGCCGCTGAGCCTCATAGCTATTTCAAGTGTGTGGGTGGTATCGACGCAGATCGTTTTCTGATTGAGCTTGCACAAAAGCTCCGCTGTTGGCCGCCAGCTATTTGCACCAATCCGATTGGCCATCTATTGGCTGAACTGAAACCTGTCGCGGATTATCCAACCATCCCGGGAAACGAAGTTAACGTCCTCGCAACAACGCGCTCTCGCTTGGCTGAGCTTGAAGCAAGCGAAAAGCGAAAGGAGCAGGCAACTCAAAAAATAGAGAAATTGTTCTTCGAAGGTCGTTATGAAGAAGTTTTTACATTATTTGAAACTGAGCGTTCTGCTGGGCGTCCTACGGACGCCTTACGCAATAGAGCTGCCGCTGCATTGATGCTCCTCGGTAACAGTATTTACAATGAAGGCCTTAAAGCCAATGACAGAGCGGTTGCTGGAGAGCTTTTCAAGAGAGCAGAGGAGAGGTATGAGAGCGCGCTTCAAATTACGCCGAATGACAGCGTTGCGATCTACAATCTGGGGGTGGCGCTGGCTGCGAGAGCACGTAACGTTAGCGATGTCGGAATTGCTAACGAGCTCTTAAGGCAAGCTGAAAATAGGTTTGAGGCGGCGGTGCGAATTAAGCCAGACTATGCTGAAGCGTTGAACAACTGGGGTGTTGCACTATCCGACCGAGCTCGAAACACCAATAATAGAGAAGCGGCGAATCAATTATCCGAGAGCGCGGCGACGAAATATGAACTCGCGCTGCGCTATGCGCCCGACAATCTCAATGCATTGGTCAATTGGGGAAACACCTTTCTTTGCCGCGCGCGACTGTCAAGTGATCCCGGAACAGCGCGAGAATTTTTTCGACAGGCGCAGGTCAAGTACGACGAAGCATTGCACGCAAAGCCAAACTGGATCGAGCCGCTATTAAGTTTCGGTGTTGCGTGTCTTGAGTGGGCTAAATTCGAACCTGATGGGGATTCTGCCAAGGAATTACTGAGAACTGCGGAAAGGAAACTAAAGCTAGCGGAAAACCTAGGCAGCGAGCAAACTTACAATTTGGCTTGTGTGTATGCCTTGCTTGGAAACTCTGTTGATTGTCGAACTGCATTGGAAACGGGCGAAAAAGCGGGTACCCTGCCGCAGCTGGACCAGTTGCGATCAGATGACGATTTGAAGTCAGTTCATAATGAGTCATGGTTTGTGGAATTAATTGAAAGGATGCGCGCAAGGCTTGCGTAAAAGATTCACTCCGCCGCCTGCGCGTGCCCGAGCCGCTTGTTGAGCGTGTCGAGCAGCGCCTGGGCGGCTTCGGCGATTACCGTGCCGGGCGGGAAGATCGCCTCGGCGCCGGCCTTTTTCAGTGCCTCGTAGTCCTGCGGCGGCACCACGCCGCCGACCACAATCATAATGTCGGGCCGTCCGAGACGATCGAGTTCGGCCTTGAGCTGCGGCACCAAGGTCAGATGCCCGGCGGCGAGGGAGGATACACCGAGAATATGCACGTCGTTCTCGACTGCCTGGCGCGCAGCTTCGGCGGGCGTAGCGAACAAAGGGCCGATATCGACGTCGAAGCCGAGATCGGCGAACGCCGAGGCGATCACCTTCTGGCCGCGGTCGTGACCGTCCTGGCCGATCTTGGCGACCAGGATGCGCGGGCGGCGGCCTTCGTCATCCTCGAACTCAGCGACGCGTTTCAGTACCCGCTCGACCGCATCTGCCATGCCGGCCTCCCGCCGATAGACGCCGGAGATGGCTTTGATCTCCGCTTGATGGCGGCCGAACACCTGTTCCAGCGCCAGTGAAATCTCGCCGACCGTGGACTTAGCGCGCGCGGCGTCGATGGCGAGCCCCAGCAGATTGCCATTTCCGCCCTCGGCATTGCGGGTCAGCGCGGCAAGCGCATCGGCAACCGCGCGCGGATCGCGCTCGCGCTTTAAGCGCGCCAGCTTGTCGAGCTGCAATTGGCGTACCGCCGCGTTATCGACTTTCAGCACATCGATCGGCGCTTCGTCGCGCGGCCGGTATTTGTTGACGCCGATTACTGCCTGCGCGCCGGAATCGATGCGTGCCTGGGTACGTGCGGCGGCCTCCTCGATGCGCAGCTTCGGCAGCCCCGCCTCGATCGCGCGTGTCATGCCGCCGAGTTTTTCCACTTCTTCGATGTGGCCGAACGTGCGCGCCGCAAGATCGTGCGTGAGCCGCTCGACATAGAACGAGCCGCCCCACGGATCGATGCTGCGCGTCGTGCCGCTCTCGCGGGCGAGCACGATCTGCGTGTTGCGGGCGATGCGAGCGGAGAAGTCGGTCGGCAACGCCAGCGCCTCATCGAGCGCGTTGGTGTGCAGCGACTGCGTGCCACCCTGCGTCGCCGCCATCGCCTCGATGGCGGTGCGCGTCACGTTGTTGAACACGTCTTGCGCGGCGAGCGACCAGCCGGAGGTCTGGCAATGCGTGCGCAGCATCAGCGAACGTTCGTCGCGCGGCTTGAACTCGTGCATCAGCTTAGCCCATAGCACGCGCGCGGCGCGCAGCTTCGCCACCTCCATGAAAAAGTTCATGCCGATGCCGAAGAAGAACGACAGTCGCGGCGCGAAGCGGTCGACCTCGAGCGAGGCGGCGAGCCCGGCGCGCACGTATTCGACGCCGTCGGCGAGCGTGTAAGCGAGTTCGAGGTCGGCGGTCGCCCCGGCTTCCTGCATGTGATAGCCGGAAATCGAGATCGAGTTGAATTTCGGCATGTGCGCCGAGGTGTAGGCGAAAATGTCGGAGATGATGCGCAGCGAAGGCTTGGGCGGATAGATGTAGGTGTTGCGCAC
>JBAQJL010000120.1:0-42552 GCA_049300295.1 Xanthobacteraceae bacterium | reverse complement strand
TCATGAGCGGCTACTTTCACGTCCGGCCCCGCCTGCATCAACAGTCGCCGCATCTCTTCGTTCAGCATCATGGTGTTGCCGCCGGCGAGGCTCTGCGCCAGCGCGTTGCGAAATTGCGGCGTTTTTTTGTAGTAGGTCGACAGGCCGAGCTCGACGCCTTGCTCATCGATCAGCCGGGTGCGCGAACAATAAACCACCGGCCGGTTGCTCGGCGCCGCATCGAGATGTTGCCGCGCACGCGACAGCTTGTCGGAGGCCCACACATCGTCCTGATCCGACGGCGCGTAGTAATCGGCCGAGATAGACGGATCGCAGATCAGCGACAGGAAATTCGCTACAAAGCCTTGACGCGGACCCTGTCGGATTTGGACGCGCGACGCGCCGTGCTTGTTCTGAAACTCGGCAAGCAGCTCGAGCGTCGCATCCTGCGACCCGTCGTCGGAAACGTAAAGCCGCCAATCGGCGAAATCCTGCGCTTCATAAGACTTAAGCTGAAGCGGCAGAAACCGCGCGCCATTATAGGTGCACAGCAGAATAGCGATCGGCCCGGCCGGTTTCGGCCGGACCGCAGTGCCGTTCGGGCTGGACGAAGGCGCGGTCTCGGCGGCCATCACACACACGCGGCGTTTGGAAAGTGGTGCCAGGGGCGGCATCGCACTGAACATGTAACCTCATTGGCTCAACGGGCAAATTCGAGTTGGGGAAAAGTCTGCACCCGCATGCGTACCGATGAAATCTCTGCCCACGATGGGAATCGAACCATGGCCATTGTGCTATTCCAGATGGCACGTTTGATGTGGATACTATCACACCCCGCGGCCCGCTTCTGAAGCACTCATTGCGGATTGCAGCAAGACGATAAACGTCCGCGGCCCATTTGCCGGAAGGTGGAATCCGGAGCCAAGCCAGAGTGGCCGCTACTGTCCCTACCACGCGCGGTTCCCGCACGCGAATGGACACCTCAATTGATCGGTACCGCGATGAAAGCCAGTTGCACGAGCCGACATACGCTTCCTTACTTCCGTGAGGTCCGGAGTCCGCTAGGATCACTTTCGCATGTGAGCCAGTTTCACGCTCAGCAAACCGTATGCATGCTCTCGTGCGTGGCGAAAGCTTATCGAAGAGCGCTTTTATCCGGCGATGCAAGACGAGCGTCCATCGGAACAAATTCTTGGAGACGATCTCTTTTCACACGACTTGCCTTTGTCAAGACACACGTCGGTGCCCAGGCAGTGGCTGGTACCGCAAGGCATCCCAATTGGTCCACAATTTCCGTTTGCGTATCTATCTTGGCCAGACGGGCATCCATGCGCCCCTTGTGGGGCGGCCGGTTGCTGTCGCGCTGGTTGAGGAGCGGCGGGTCGTGGGCAGGGAATAATTTTATCGGGAATTGCGCCGGCTTGAAGTTGGGCTTGCGTCAGCGTTTGTGAACCACAGGCGTTGCTGAACGTCGGATCGCTTGCTTCGCGCAAGCTGCTTACAGTAGCATTATTGGGACCGTCGCACGCCTGGGGTTTATCCTCGCAGGAGGAATGGTCGGGGGGGCGGATGCATGAGAAACACCTCAGCAGACGCTTGGTCGGCAACAGAGGAAAGGCAGGACGAGAGATGAAGAAATCTTTGGCGCTGCTCGGTGCGATGCTTATTTCACACTCACAGGCGGCTTTTGCAATGTATCCCTCTGTTCCAATAGCTGGCGAAGTGTTCTTTTTGAGGATTGGAGCGACTGATTGCAAAGGGCCAATTGCAACTGAGGATCATCCGCTTTTTGCACCTAAAACGGACCCCGATCGTCTTTCGAGAATGAGACGGGAGGGCAAGCTCCCGGACAAATTCGTCTGCGGTCGATGCGAATATGATCTCGGCGGCGATCCTGGCTCAGCATATTACGTGAAGACGTGTAAGTAGCGTCAAAGTAAAAGTCTCGATGGGCCCCAGGGCGCTAATGCCCGACGAAGCCTTCGATCAACGGCGCAGGCTGTACGAAACCTCGCTCCGTGCCTCTTGAGTATTTTGGATAACGCAGCTCGCATCGTTAGTTTGCCAGACCAAACGCTGCCTGGCGGTAATAATCGAGACTGAGCGGTCCGACGCGATTGCAGGGGTTCCGCAGATCGTCGCGGCCGCGCAGGATCGGGTCGAGCATCTCCTCGTCGGTGAAGGATTGCGCGCCGATCAGCCGCTCGCGGCAGACATAATCTTGGCGTTGATCCGCCCGCATCGGAATGATCGGATGGAGTTGCCAGATGCCTGCGGTCTTGTCGTCTGATGCGGTGACGACCCGGTTGCCGTCCGGGCTGAACAGGGCGCTGAATACTTCGGCCCTATGTCCCGACAGGGTGGCAAGCGCAGCGCCCGTCCTGGCATCCCACAATCGCGCGGTGTTGTCGAAGGATGCAGTGACGACGCGACTACCGTCCGGGCTAAACGCCGCGCTGTTCATCCTATCCGTATGCCCGGACAGTGTATGAAGTGGGGCGCCCGTCCTAGCGTCCCACAATCGCGCAGTCTTGTCGTAGGATGCGGTCAGGACGTGGGTGCCGTCCGGGCTGAACGTCGCACCGACTACCTCATCAGTATGCCCCGAGAGCGTGGCGAGCGCGGCACCCGTTCTGGCGTCCCACAATCGCGCGGTCCCATCTTGGGACGCGGTAACGACGCGAGAACCGTTCGAACTGAAAGCCGCCTTGAATACCTGAGCCGTATGCCCCGAGAGCGTGGCGAGCGCGGCACCCGTTCTGGCATCCCACACTCTTGCGGTCTTGTCAGAAGATGCGGTGACGACGCGAGAACCGTCCGGACTGAAGGCCGCGCTGAATACCAGAGCTGTATGGCCCGAGAGCGTGGCGAGCGCGGCACAAATCCCCGTACATTTGGCGTCCCACACGCGCGCGGTACCGTCAATAGATGCGGTGACAATGCGGGTGCCGTCTGGGCTGAACGCCGCGCTGTTCACACCGCCCGTATGCCCTGCAAGCGTGGCGAGCGCGGCACCCGTCTTGGCATCCCACACTCGCGCGGTCTTGTCGAAGGATGCAGTGACGACGCGACTACCGCCCGGGCTAAACGCCGCGCTGTTCACACCGCCCGTATGCCCTGAGAGCGTGGCGAGCGCGGTGCCCGTCCTGCCATCCCACAATCGCGCGGTGTAGTCCCAAGACGCGGTGACGACGCGACTACTGTCGGGACTGAAGGCCGCGCTGGTCACTCTATCCGTATGCCCTGCGAGCGCGGCGAGCGCGGCTCCCGTTCTGGCATCCCACACTCTTGCGGTCTTGTCAGAAGATGCGGTAACGACGCGAGAACCGTCCGAACTGAAAGCCGCGTTGAATACCTGAGCGGTATGGCCCGAGAGCGTGGCGAGCGCGGCACCCGTCTTGGCATCCCACACTCGCGCGGTCTTGTCGTCAGAAGCAGTAACGACGCGGGAACCATCCGAACTGAACACCGCGCTGTTCACGGCATCTGTATGCCCTGAAAGTGTGACGAGCGCGGCACCCGTCTTGGCATCCCACACTCGCGCGGTCTTGTCGTCGGAAGCGGTAACGACGCGAGAGCAGTCCAGGCTGAATGCGGCACTATACACCAAATCCTTGTGCCCCGATAGAATGGCAAGCACTGCAGCCGTACTGGCGTCCCACAACCGCGCGGTCTTGTCGTAGGACGCGGTGACGATGCGAGAACCGTCCGGACTGAAGGCCGCGCTGATCACCCGATCCGTATGGCCCGAGAGCGTGGCGAGCGCGGCACCCGTCTTGGCGTCCCACACTCGCGCGATCTTGTCGTCGGAAGCGGTAACGACGCGGGAACCATCCGGACTGAACACCGCGCTGTTCACCGCATCTGTATGTCCGGAAAGGGTGACGAGCGCGGCGCCGGTCCTGGCGTCCCACAGTCGCCCGGTCTTGTCCGAAGATGCAGTAACGACGCGAGTACCGTCCGGGCTGAACGCCGCGCTGTTCACACCACCCGTATGCCCTGCGAGCGTGGCGACCGCGGCGCCCGTTCGGGCATCCCACAATCTCGCGGTGCCATCTTGGGACGCGGTGACGATGCGAGAACCGTCCGGACTGAAGGCCGCGCTGATCACCCGATCCGTATGGCCCGGGAGCGTGGCAAGCACGGCACCCGTCTTGGCGTCCCACACTCGCGCGATCTTGTCGTCGGAAGCGGTAACGACGCGAGAACCGTCCGAACTGAAGGCCGCGCTGTTCACCGGACCGCCTTGCCTGGCCAAGGCCAATTGAAAATAGCAATCATTTGAGGATACGAAGGCCGCTAGATCGTCTTGCAACTCGTGCGAGCGATACGATAGCGGAGACGCGCCTTCGCCAGGCGGCAAGCCCGCCACTGCCATCCGTAGCGCCCGGTCGCAAATACCTGTTTCTTGGAAGGCAGTCTCCGCTGCACTCGCGAAGATCACCGCCTCGCGTTTGGAAGTCTGGTAGGAGTTCCAAAGTGCGCCGCCAAGAGCGGCCATGACGACGATGAGAATTGCCACAAGCGCCCAAATTGTTCTTCTTTGAAGTTTTTGCGTCCGCGCGACTGCCGCTTCCTGTGCGGCGCGCTCGGCAGCCTCACGTTCCGCACAGGCCGCTAAATAGGCCCGCGCGAGGGCAATCTCGCGCTCCCAGTCGGCCCCACGCGAGGCGAGTGCCTGCGCGTCCAACAGCCGCGATCCGCGATGGGCCAAAAAGTCGGGCTTGTGCCCCGCTTCGGCCTTTTCCCATTCAGCGGCGGCGGAGAGCACGCCGTCGAGAAGAAGCAGCGCATCCCGGTCATCGGCCAGAAGGTAGGAGAGCGTCGGCCAGCGCCGTAGCAGCGCTTCGTGGGCGACTTCCAGGGTTGCGGCATCAACAGCCGTTCCACCTTGCGCCTGTGCACCGACTTGAGCACTGCTCTTCGCGACGAGAAGCCGGCG
The DNA here is from genome assembly GCA_049300295.1 of Xanthobacteraceae bacterium. Lineage (GTDB taxonomy): Bacteria > Pseudomonadota > Alphaproteobacteria > Rhizobiales > Xanthobacteraceae > BOG-931. The sequence goes on along the minus strand of JBAQJL010000120.1, from coordinate 37,631 downwards.
TTGTGTCAAAGCACGGGCCAGGGGGAGGAGGTCCGCCGGAAGTTCGTTTCGCCGCGCCACGCGGCGCTGCGCTGCCTTGCTTTCCGGATCAATACGCGTCAGGCGCGGGATAAACAGACGCCGGAGCGTATCTCGTTGCGTCGTGCGATCGCGGCCGATGCCGGCGTCGTCAAGCGCAGCGTCGGCTGCTGCTTCGATTGCGGCGGCGACGCCGCCCGTGCGATCGAGTTCGGACAGTCCGATTGTCGCCATACCTTGGTGCTCGTGCATCAACCGCTGCAATACAAAGGCAAGCAGCGGCAGCGCGTCGTCTTCACCCTCGATCTCGTGTTGCAGGCGCTCGATAACCGCGGCGTCGAACAGCGGTGCGGCGGGCCGCTTTGCGGCGCAGGATTGCGGCGGGCTCGCTGATTATGTGTGCGATCTCGCCGTGCGGTATGGGCCCAAGGGTAAGGGCCGCTTGGTCGATGCCCGCAACTATTCTGGCACCCTGCATGGCGCCGTAGGAGTCGGAACGGATGCCGACGAGGAGGAGGGCAGCATCGGCGTCAATGGCGGCGCGGGCAAGTACAAGAAATTTGTCATTTTCTGCTGTGACGCCGGCCCCGAACACTTCCTCGCCTTGATCCAGACAAAGGACCGGAAGCGGATAAAGTGGCTCGGACATGAGCGCGCGCTTTGCGGCGGCCTGACGCAGTTCGCCGAGCAGGGCAACAAACGATTGCGGGGTCGCCAATCGGTCGCGCAGATCGGCGCGGCGTGCTTGCATTGCGAAGCGCCGGTGCACGTCCTCCAATGCGGCCAGCAGGCCCTCGCTTCCTTCGATGGCTCCGCCGCGGTTAGCGCGGACGGCACGCAGGGGAAGCCATTGGCTGTCGTCGCGCAACAGCCGCGACCATAAGCCGGCGCGCAGAAATGATGATTTGCCAGCACCCGAGGCACCCAAAATGACCAAGAGCCGCGGCGGCCTTCTTGCGACAAGCCCGCGCAACATGTCGATGCCACGCACGATGTCGGCGTTTCGGCCGAAGAATACAGCGGCATCCTCGGGCTCGAGCGCCTCAAGCCCGCGGTATGGCGCGCGCCAGCCAAAGGGCCCGTTCTGATCGCGCTGTAGTTCGAACGATTCGGCGCCGATGCCGGCCTTGTCGAGCCCGCGCTTGAGACTTGTGAGGGCCGCTTTTGAGATGTGAACTAGCGAGTGGTGCTGGGTCCGCGAATGGACAGTGAGGAAACGCTCGGCCGGCTCGCCCTTGAGATGCACGATCTGCCATTGCGCGGTGAGGCCGCCTGGTAGGCGATCGAGTGCGATATCATCGATTAATAGCGCGAACAGCTTTTTGTTGAGTTCCTTGGCGAGCTGATATTCGTCAGCGCACCATTTCGAGGCGAGCCAGTCTTCGGAGACGAGGAACAGCAACGCTTCGCAGCGGGTGGCGGCATCTTCGAGTGCGTGTACCCAACGCTGGCCGGCGGCGATGCCGCGCTCGGGGTCAAGATCGAGAAAGATGTCATCCGGCCCGCTCCAGCCTTCGCGGAGCAGCCAATCCTTAAGCGCGATCGCCCAATCGTCGTTCTTGCTCGAATGGCTGATGAAAAGTCGTGACACCGTAAGCGCCCGAAGCCACCCTAGGTATTGCCCAGCATAAACCGGCAGTTGTTACGATGCCAATCCGACGAGTAGCGACAGTTTCCCCGACGTGACGGTGGCTATTCAAAAAATTCGCTTGCAGTGCGCTCCGTGTTCCGAATGAAGCGGGCTGTAGAGCAGTGTTTTGCGATCGGCGAAATGAGGCCAAAGTCAATTTTGCAGTGCAAAAGTCCTCTGTCGCTCATGTCGGAAGAGGGTCAGGTTTCCCTCACGCCGGTAAGGGGTCAAAAGAGCAGGTTTTACCACGTTGGCTCCTATGTCCGCTTTCGCCAATTGCAGACGTGGCGACGGGCGGCCGAGGGTTCGACTAGCAGGCACGGGACGGGGGTTCCTCCAGCCTCCCCAACAAGAGCGTGAGCATTTTTGCAATCCAGCGATGAGGTGATTGGTTTCGCGCGCGCGCTCGGTCAGGTCTTTGATCTGGCCGTCCTTGACATCGATCTGCTTCCGCAGAAATTTGTTCTCCCCTTCAAGACGTTCAACGTACTGTGTCGCGACTTGTCGCGACAGGTCGGGGCGGGCGGCGATGGCGGCGGTGAGCTTGTCCTGTTTTCTCTGGTTGGCGGGATCGATGCCGTCGGCGAGGAGCTTGCGCGCCGCTTCCCGCTTGTAACGCGCACTCGCGAGCGACACCGTCGGAAACGAACCGAGCGCCAGCATGTTTTCCCGACCGGCGAAGCGGTAGCGAAAGCGCCAAAGCTTCTTGCCGTGCGGCCCCACCAGCAAGTACAGGCCATCGCCGTCGGCGAGCTTGTGGGGCTTCGCCTGCGGGCGCGCGTTTTGGATGGCGAGGGCGGTGAGCAACATGCGGGTACGCCTTCTGGGCGGAAAAAATGTACCCTGAATCCTACCCACAGATGTGTGCGCTGTCACAGGTCACCAGGGTGAACAGTGAGCGAACGCGTTTTTCAGAAGTGATTGATTTGCTTAGGCTATGTGGAGAAGTGGGGAACCACGCAACATGGTAGTGGTGCCCAGGGGCGGAATTGAACCACCGACACCTGCATTTTCAGTGCAGTGCTCTACCAACTGAGCTACCTGGGCGTTTCTCACCTGCTCGAGCATTCGCGCCGAGCAAGGCCGAGCGGGGGATGCTTATAGAGGCTCGCCCCGCGGCTGTCCAGGACGGGCCCCCGCGAGCAACAAAATCGCGTGCCTGCGTACCGTTCAATGCGAGGCATCGTCTTCCGCCCGGGACGCGTCATTGGGCAAGTCGTCGGGCAAGTCGTCGCCCTCTTCCGCGGCGACAGCCGGGACCGCGTAGACGCCGGAGAGCCAGCGGTTGAGATCGACGTCGCCGCAGCGCTTTGAGCAGAACGGACGAAACCGCTGCTCGGGGGGCTTGCCACAAATCGGGCAGGCGTTGCGTTTTGCCGGATCGGCCATCAGCCGAATATGGGGCGCAGGCGGCACCGCGCCAGATCTCGCGACGGCGCCTTCATGCGCCAGCCGCGTTGAGCCAGCCGAAATGAATGGGATAACCCTCGCCGCCCAAGAGCGTGATGGTCTCGTACAGCGGCAGGCCGACGATATTGGAATATGAGCCGACGATCTTGACCAGGAAACTCCCGGCGATGCCCTGCGCCGCGTAGCCGCCGGCCTTCCCCCGCCATTCGCCGGAGGCGAGATAGGCCTCGATGTCCTGTTCGGACAGCCGCTTGAAGCGCACGCGGCTTTCAACGTGGCGCTGCCGGAACGCGCCCTTCGGCGTGACGAGGCAGATGGCGGAATGGACACGATGATTGCGTCCGGACAACAGCCGCAAGCACTGCGCGGCCTCGTCGAGCATTTCCGCCTTGGGCAGGATGCGGCGCCCGACCGCCACCACGGTGTCGGCGGCAATGATGTAGGAGCCGCGCAGCTCGTCATCGAGGTTCACCATGGCGAGCGCGGTCTCGGCTTTCAGACGCGCCAGGCGCACCGCGCAGGCGCGCGGCAATTCCCCGCGCTTGGGTGTCTCGTCAACATCGGCCGGACGCAACGCGTCAGGCTCGATGCCTGCCTGATTGACGAGCGCAAGCCGGCGCGGCGAACCGGATGCCAGTACGAGTTTTGGCCGGCCGATCATTTGAACCGATACGTAATTCGGCCCTTGCTCAGATCGCAGGCGGTCATCTCCACCAGCACCTTGTCACCGGCGAGCACGCGAATGCGGTTCTTGCGCATACGGCCGGCCGTGTGGGCGATGATCTCATGCTCGTTCTCGAGCTTGAGGCGGAAAGTGGCGTAGGGGGCAGTTCTGTTACCACGCCGGGAAACTCCGGGAGCTCTTCTTTCGCCATTCGCCATCGAAGCCGCTGCAGTCTGGCCGTAAGCAGCCGAAATTTGCGCCGGAACCTAGCGGATGACGGGATGCTTCACAACTACCCGCCGCACCATTCACTGCGGCGGCGTGCCGTTGGCTGCCAGCACTTCGCCGGCGAGATAAAGCGACCCGGTGATGAGGATGCGCGGCGCCGGCTGCAGATCGAGCTTGCCGGCGCTGTCGAGCGCGCTTTCCAGATCGTCGCGGGCGAGTGCCGGTAGGCCGACGTCGCGCGCGATGTCGGCGAGCGCGGACGCCGGCACTGTCTTGTCCTGATGGATCGGCACCGCGATGACGCGGCGGGCGAGTCCGGAAAAGTTTTTCAGGAATCCAGCGCTGTCTTTGCTCGACAGCATGCCGACGATCAGCACGAGCGGCCGCGACACCCGCTCTTCCAGATCGGCGAGCGCGGCGGCGATGGCGCGTCCGCCGTCAGGATTGTGGCCGCCGTCGAGCCAGAGCTCCGCCTCACCCGGCAGCAGCGCTGCGAGCCGGCCACCCGCCAGACGCTGCATCCGCGCCGGCCAATCGACGCGCGTCATGCCGGCCTCGAACGCGGCCGCGGGAAGTTTCAGCCCGCACGCCCGCAGCGCGGCGATCGCCGCGCCCGCATTCTCGAACTGATGACGGCCGTGCAGCCGCGGCGCCGGCAGATCGAGAAGCCCGTCGCCGTCCTGATAAACCAGACGGCCGCGCTCCTCGGTCGCGGTCCAGGTCTCGCCCGCGATGGCGAGCGGCGCACGCAGGCGCGCCGCCTGCCGTTCGATCACGGCAAGCGCCTCGCGGACCTGACTGGAAATAACGGCGGGCACACCGGGCTTGAGGATGCCGGCTTTCTCCGCGGCGATCTGTTCGATCGTGTCACCGAGAAAGTCGCGGTGATCGATCGAGACGCGGGTGATGACAGTGGCGAGCGGCCGCTCGACCACATTGGTGGCGTCAAGCCGGCCGCCGAGCCCGACTTCAAGCAGCAACATGTCGGCCGGATGGCGCGCGAACAGCAAAAACGCCGCAGCGGTTTCCATCTCAAACACCGTGATGGGCGCGCCGCCGTTCTTGGCCTCGCACTCTGTCAGCACATCGACCAGTTCAGCATCACTGACGAAATTGCCGCCCCGCGCGCCGCCAAGACGAAAGCGCTCGTTGAGGCTCACGAGATGCGGCGACGTGTAGACGTGCACGCTTTTGCCGGCCGCTTCGAGGATGGCGCGCGCAAACGCGATGGTCGAGCCCTTGCCGTTGGTGCCGGCGACGTGAATGAGCGGCGGCAGGCGGCGTTCGGGATGATCGAGCGCCGCGAGCAGGCGTTCGATTCGGCCAAGCGACAGATCGATGCGCCTAGGATGAAGCGCCAGTAGCCGCGCCGCGACCGCCTCAACCGGCGACGGCTGGGCACGCGAACCGCTCACGCCGGCGCCGCCGATGGCGCAGCAGGCTCGGGTGCCGCCGCGACAGGCAAGCGCGGTTGCAGGGCAACCTCGGGCGCTTTCGTCAACAGCCGGCACAGCCGCGAAATGGCGGCGCGCAGATCGCGGCGGTGCACCACCATGTCGACCATGCCGTGATCGCGCAGATATTCGGATTTCTGAAATCCCTCGGGCAGCTTCTCGCGAATGGTCTGCTCAATGACACGCGGGCCGGCAAAGCCGATCAGCGCGCCGGGCTCGGCAATCTGCACGTCGCCGAGCATCGCGTAGGATGCGGTGACACCGCCGGTCGTCGGATTGGTGAGCACAACGATGTACGGCTTGTGCGCCTCGCGCAACTCCTGCACGGCGATAGTGGTGCGCGGCATCTGCATCAGCGACAGAATGCCCTCCTGCATGCGCGCGCCGCCGGACGCGGCGAACAGCACGAACGGACAGGCCTTCTCGACCGCGGTTTCAAGACCTTTGACCACCGCTTCGCCCGCCGCCATGCCGAGCGACCCGCCCATGAAATCGAAATCCTGCACCGCGATGACGACCGGCAGCGCATCGAGCTTGCCGTAACCAAGCTTGACCGCGTCCTTCATGCCGGTCTTGGCACGCGCGATCTTGAGCCGATCGACGTAACGCTCCTGATCGCGAAACTTGAGCGGATCAGCCGCCACCTCAGGAACCGCTATATCGAACCAGGTCTCGTTGTCGAACATCGATTTCAGCCGCGCCATCGCGCTCATGCGCATGTGATAGTTGGAAACCGGGATGACGAACTGATTGGCCTCGACGTCCTTGTAGAACACGAGTTGACCGGTTTCCGGACACTTGATCCACAGATTCTCCGGCACCTCGCGGCGCAGAAACGAACGGATCTTCGGCCGTACCTGGGAAATCCAATTCATCGCTCGTTCACCTCACTGCAACTCAGACGATCCTGCCGCGCTATCCGGCGCATCCTAGCACGGCTTTTGCAGCAGATATATTTCCACGGTCGCCGGCGCAACCGCGCCGATCTGCGCGCAATCGGTGCAAATTCGCGCAAGCGTGATCGGGCCGTCAATCAGTGCGTCACCAGTGCGACGCCGACCGCAACGAAGACCGCCGCAATACCCTTTTGCACCAGCTCGCCGCCGGACAGATTTTCGCGGCCCAGCCGCGGGAATGCCAAACTCAGCACCACGCCGAACGCGAAAACAAACAGCGTCGTGGTCGAGCCGATCGCCTGCACGATGCTGAGCGGCGCGAACAAGAGTGCGTAGCGGTTGCCAAGGCCGCCGCCGAGATTGATCAGCTCGTTCGACGCATTGATCGACAGCAGCGCGCCGGTATTCTGGCGCAGCAAGGAGGTGAATTCTCTGCGGTATGGCCCGATCATCAGCAGGATCGCGCCGAACACCGCTTCGCCGACGAACATCCAGAATGTCGCGGTCCAGAACGCCACCTTGATGGCGAAAATCTTGAAAATGAGCGAGGCAATCGCCATCACAAAGCCGCAAGTCAGCATCAGCGCGGCGAGGCGCAGCTTGAACGCACGGCGCTGTCCGAACTGGATCGAAACGATCAGCGCACCAACGATGATCAGTACGCCGCCCGCCATCTGCGTCGGCGACAGGGTTTCGCCGAGGAACAGATACGCCAGTACATAGCCGAATAGCGGCGACGCCTGGAAGAACGGCGCCACCACGGACGCCTCCTCGGACTGCAACGCCCGCAGATAGAACAGCATCCCGCCCATGTAGAGCAGGCCCGACGCGCCGATGATGGCGATGCTGTGGATATCGAGCCTGACGACTGTCGGTTGGAAATACCAGATGAACGGCAGCATCACGACGCCGATAAAGGCGGTGAACAACAGAAGCACGGCGACGTTGCTGTCCTTGAAGAAGCGCTCGACCAGATATTTGTCGAAATGGACCGACATCGCCCAAAGGATGGGGCCCGAGAAAGCGAAAAACAGCCAGGACATGGCTTGTACGGAGTCCCTTGTTTTCCGGGCGCAGCGCAGCATGCAGCGCAGCGGAATGGTGCGCTGCTGACCCGGGACTGCTACGCGGTCAGTGCTTGGAACGATCCCGGATAGCGATGCACCACCATAGCGCGCGCAAGACGCGCGTGAACGCGCTTATGGTGCTGCACCGCATCCGGGAAACGGGGCTTACTCCCCCGTGGCGCGGTGGCCGAGCGCATGGGCCGCCTGCCGCTCGGATGGTGGATCGATGTGGAAATCGATCACGCAGACGCCGCCCTTCTTAAGCACGTCGACGCCCTTCTCGATCGCTCCCTTTACGTCTTCGGGTTTCGTGATCGGCCCGATGCCGACCGCGCCCTGCGCCTCGGCGAGCTTGGCGATGTCGGGCGACGGGTCTTCCATGCGCAGACCGATCCAACGGTTCTTGACCTCGCGACCGCGCGTGCGCGCCACATTTTCCTGGTGCAGTTCGTCGTTGAAATAGGATCGGTTGTTGTTGATGATCACCAGAAGTGGAATGCGATGGTGCGCCGCGCTCCAGATCGCGGTCGCGCCCATGCAGAAGTCGCCGTCGCCGAGCATCGAGATGGCGTAACGGCCCTGATCGGCCAGCGCCAGCGCCGAGCCGACCGAAAGCCCGGGCCCGGAGCCCAGGCCGCCACCGCCGTCCTTGCCGAGATACGCCATGCCGCTCTGCAGCGGCCAGACATCGAACGGCCAGCCGCGGCCGAGCGTGCAGAATGTCACGTTCTCCGGATCGTTGAACTGATCGCGCAGCGCGCCCGCGACCTGTTCCATGCTGATCGCGGCGCCGTTGGCGGCCTTGGCCTTGGCCGGAATCTTGACCTTCCACGGATCCTTGCGACCGCTGCCGAGCACATCGTTGAGCTCGGCCACAACCACATCGGCGGTCGAGGCCATCGCCACGTCCATCGGCGGCAGCGCCTGATATTCCATGTTGGCGCCGGTATGCAGATTTTGATCGAGCGAGCAGGCGACGATCTTGGCGCCTACGGCCCCGGCGCTCTTCGCCTGCCGCAGCGCGCCGCCGAGATCGACCCAGTCGAGCGCAAGGATGACATCGGCCTCGCACAACAGTTTGCGCGCGTCCTGGCCGAGCGCATTGAACGGCGGGCAATAGTGCGCCGGATGATCGGTCGGGAACATGGCACCCTGCTTGAGGTCGGTCACGACGCAAGCGCCGAGTTTTTCCGCAAGCTTGATGCGCGGCGTCCAGTATTCCGCCTTGCGCGAACCGCGGCCGAACATGATGACCGCCTTTTGCGCGCCCTTGAGCAGCGCCACCGCATCATCGACCGATTGCTGCGACGGCCGTGGCGGCTGTGGCGGCTGGAAGCGCTTCACATCGGGCCATTCCGGCTCTTTGTCGAGTTTCTGTTCCTGGAATCCCGCGTCGAGACAGATATAGACCGGCGCGGTCGGCGCCGAGCGCGTCAGCATGTTGGCGCGGGTCATCGACTCAACCAGCGCGTCCGGGGAGGTCGGTTGATCGTCCCATTTGATGATGGAGCGGATATAGGCGCCTTGATCGCGCGAGGTGTGAATCCAGTCGATCCAAGGACGGCGCTTCTCGGCGGCGACCGGACCGGTGGCGCCCAACACGAATATCGGCGCCCGGTCGCACCACGCATTGAACAGGCTCATCATGCCGTGCAGCAGACCCACATTGGAGTGCAGCACGCAGGCCATCGGTTCGCCGGCCGCCTTGGAATAGCCGTGCGCGATCGCCACCGAATGGTCCTCGTGCAGGCACAGGATGATGCCGGGATTCTCGTTGCCGAGATGATTGACGAGGCTGTCGTGAAAGCCCCGATAGCTGGCGCCAGGATTGAGGCTGATGTAGCGGATGCCAAAGCGCCGCAGCATCTGTGCGGCAATATCGCTGCCCCAGGCTACGCTGCCGTCGGGTTTTCCTTCCAGTCGGTCAAGTTGCATTCGCCTCACTCCATCGTTGCGGACCGCGCCTCGCCCACTGGCACTTGGTCACTTTGCGGTTTCGAGCTTCCGGTAGGCGGTGACGATATCCGGCGTAGCTTCTTTGGCCAACTCGTCAACCATCGCCTGCAGCCGCGCGCCATCGATCGGCTCGCCGACCGGCTGATCGGCCTTGCGCGCATCTGACTGGTAGGCCGGGTCGGACGCCATCGCCATGAAGGCCTTGCGCAGGATATTGGTCCGTTCAGCCGGCACGCCTGCCGGCCCGACCAGCGGCAGGCCGAAATTGTCAGGCGCCTCCAAGAGCATCAAGAGCGGCCGCAAGTTGTTCGGAATGATAGCGCTCAACAGCGGTACGCCCGGAAGATGCGCCCGCGTTTGCAGGATCGGGCGCACCATATTCTTCTCGATCAGGTCGTGGCGGCGGGCAAAGGAATCCTCGACCGTCCAGAAGCCGTCGATCTCGCCCTGTTCGAGCGCGACCAGCACGCGCGCGGTCGAGACATAACCGGAGATGATCTTGACCGGATAACTCTCGGCGGCGAGCAGCGCCGGCACCATCGCGGTTGGTGTCGTTGCGCCGAGTGTGCCGAAAGTCAGCGGCTTGCGCGAAGCCTTCAGCGAAGCGAGATCGTGCACGCCGGTCGCCGTGCGCACGTAAAGTCCGGAATTCACCCCGCCCGGACTGCCGATATAGCTGAGCTTGTCGACATCAAACGCGACACCCGAACTCCGCAGCGCGCCTTCGACGTACCAGGAACGACCCGGCATGGCGATGGTAAGCCCATCGGCAGCGATGCGGCGGCTGAGATAATTCATTGCCACGAGGCCCGCGGCGCCTTCCATGTTCTGCACCAAAAGCGTCGGCGCACCGGGAATAAAGCGCACTAGATGCTGGCCGACCACGCGCGCGGTGGTGTCGACGCCGCCGCCCGGCGCAAAGCCGACGATCATGGTCAGCGCCTTGCCCGCATAGACATCGGCCGCGTCCGCGCTCGGCGCGCCACACGCGAGCATGATCGCGGCGGCAACCGCTATGAGCAGGCGTCGCAGTAGCAAGCCTTTCAGCAGCAAGCCTTGCGCTGGCATGTGATCTCCCGAGCCTCGGCAAGCATAGCTCCCCGCTCTGAAATACGATACCAAACGACAAAACGGTCGAGGATGGGGAGTTGGCGTGAGCGCAAGTGGCGTGAGGGCGGGATCGGCGAAGAGCGTGTTGCAGCCCGCTTCGGTAGCAATCGTCGGTGCGTCCGAGCGGGCGAAATGGCCCAGTCAGATTTATACGAATCTGCGTGACTTCGGCTATGCCGGCCGTATCGTTCTAATCAATCCGCGGCAGCAGAAGGTGTTCGGCCAGGACTGCCTGCCGTCGCTGCGCGACCTGCCCGAGCCGGTCGATCATGCCATGGTGATCGTGCCGGCCACACACGTCCCCGGCGTGTTGGCCGATGCCGAAGCGGCCGGCGTCAAATCCGCAACCGTCTACGCCGCGGCGGTCGGCGACGGCGAGGGTGAGGCGTCACGCGAGCGGGGCGCCTGGCTGAAGAATTTCGTCGCGACCAGCAAGCTGCGCGTCAGCGGCCCGAACTGCATGGGCTCCTATTCGTATCGCGAGAAGCTGTTCGCCTACCCCAACACCGAGCTGTGCAGCGTGCCGCCGGGACCGATCGGCAGTGTGTTTCAGTCCGGCGGAACGATGCAGTTCTGGCTCAAAAGTGCCGCCGAACGGGGAATGAGCTTTTCCTACGCGGTATCGTCGGGTAACGAGGCCGATCTCGACCTCGCCGACTTTGTCGACTTTCTGGTCGACGATCCGCACACCAAACAAATCGTGTTGTTCATCGAGGGTATCCGGCACCCCGACGCGTTCATGCGCGCCGCGGGGCGCGCACTCGCGGCCGGCAAGCCGATCCTCGCGATCAAGACCGGCGCCACGCAACGGTCGCGATCCGCCGCACAGTCGCATACCGGCGCCATCGGCGGCGATTACGCTGCGTATCTGGCGATGTGCGAGCGCTATGGCATCGTCAATTGCCGTTCGCTCGACGATCTTTTGGAAGCGGCACTGGCCTTTCAGTGTGGACGGCTGCCGAAGGGTCCTCGCATCGGCGTTGTCACCACATCGGGCGGCACGGTCGATCTGCTCTACGATTATTCCGAATCCGAGGGCGCGGTGATCCCGGAATTTTCCGCCGCCACCCACGAGGCGCTGCTGCCGTATATGCAGGAAGGCATCAAGCCAAAGAATCCGCTCGACGTTGGCATTCCGACGACGCTCAAGGACGCCGCCGACCAACTGGAAATCGTCGCCCGCGATCCCGGCATCGACATGGTGGCCTGGGCGTCGCCGCTCCCCGGCAAAGGCGGCAGCTGGAACGACATTCACGAACTTCAGCGCGTGCTCAGCACAACCGACAAGCCGGTCATCGCGTTCGGCCGCATGATCCACCAAGTCTCGCAGGACGGGCTCGATGTGCAGGAAAAGGCCGGTTTTCCGTTTCTGCAAGGCCAACAGCCGCTGCTGCGCGCGCTCAATGGACTGTGGTTTTTCGGCGAACGTGCCGGCCGCACGCCGCCGGCTCCGGGGCCGGTGCCACAAAGCGATCTGACGCCGGCCAACCTCCAGGCGACGCTTGAGCGCTACGGCATCGCGCAACCGCAAAGCCGCGCCGTCGCCGACGCCCAACAGGCGGCGGAAGCGGCCATGGCCATTGGATTTCCGGTAGCGTTGAAAATCCGCTCCGCCGACATCGTGCATAAGACCGAAGCCGGCGGCGTCATACTGGACCTGCGCAGCCGTGAGCAGGTCATCGAGGCAGCGGGCGCGTTGGCGAACGCCGCACGCGCCGCGCAACCCGGCGCCAAGATCGACGGCTTTCTGGTGCAACAGATGGTGTCGGGCATCGAAGCGATCGTCGGCGCTCATACCGACCCGCTCTACGGTCCGCTGCTGCTCATCGGCTCTGGCGGCATCATGGTCGAGCTGGTGCGCGACATCGCGCAGCGTCTGCTGCCGGTCGGCGCGAGCGACGTCGCCGCCATGATCGACGGTCTCAAGCTTGCTCGCCTGCTCGCGGGCTATCGCGGCCGCGCCGCGGCCGACCGCAAAGCACTGGAAACCACCGCACTCGGCCTCGCCCGCTTCTATCTCGATCACCGCGCGCGCGTCGCCGAGATCGAGCTCAATCCGCTCATGGTGCGGAACAATGGCGCAGTCGCAGTCGACATACGCGTCGTCTGGCGTGAGGAGAAAAAATAATGGACTTCGAACTTCCCGAAGAACTGCGCATGTTCCAGCAATCGCTGCGGCGCTTCGTCGACAGCGAAATGATCCCGATCGAGCGGCAGACCACGCTCGAAGGCGGCGAGAAGCTCAAGCCGGAATATTACGAACGCTTCTGCCAGCGCGCCAAGGATCTCGGCTTCTGGAAGATGGATATTCCGGATGAGTTTGGCGGCGCCGAACTATCGGTGCTGGCGCGCTCGATCGTCGAGCAGGAGCTGTCGCGCTCGATCGCGCTGCCGGCGCGCGGCATGGGCGGCATTGCCGGACCGCCGGTGCGCGCCATTCTGTATTCGCTCAAAGGCGAGATGAAAGAGAAGTATCTGCTGCCGGCGGTGCGCGGCGAGAAGAAAGCCTGCTTCGCCCAGACCGAGCCCGACGCGGGCTCCGACCCCGGCGGCATGCGCACCGTCGCGGTGCGCGACGGCGATGAGTACGTCATCAACGGCGTCAAGCGCTTCATCACCGGAGCCGGTGAAGCCGACTTCATGCAGCTGATGGCGGCGACCGATCGCGCCAAGGGTTCGCACGGCGGCATTTCCTGTTTCATCGTCGATATGAACACGCCGGGCGTCAAACTCGGCGCGCAGTACAACACTATGATGGGCGACCGGCCGTGGGAGATCGTGCTGGAGAACGTCCGCGTGCCGGTGAGCCATCGAGTCGGCGAAGAGGGCGAGGGCTTCCGCCATGCCCAGCAATGGCTCGGCGCCGGCCGCGTGCGCCATGGCGCGCGCGCTCTCGGCGTCACCGAGCGCTGCCTCGAACTGGCGACGTCCTACGCCAAGCAGCGCGCCACGTTCGGCCGGCCATTGGCCGACCGCCAGGCGGTGCAGTGGATGCTGGCCGACATGTATATCGAGCTGCAGGCGGCGCGGCTCCTGGTCTACAAGGCGGCGACTCGCCTCGACAACGGCGAGGACGCGCGGCAGGACGCCTATGTGTGCAAGTATTTCTGCGACGAGATGGCGTTCAAGGCGGCCGACATGTGCATGCAGATCCACGGTGGCATCGCGCTCACGACCGATCTGCCGATCGAAAAGTTCTGGCGTCAGCAAAGGAGCTTCCGGATCACCGAAGGCGCCAGCGAGGTCATGAAAATGGTCATCGCCCGCCACGTCCTGAAAACCTACGGCTGAGGGCCGGTTCCATTCGGCCATTGACCCAGGAATCTGGCCAGGAATCTACCCAGCAGTTTGCGAGCCCGCATTTCCGTCTCGGTTGCGCGATGGCCCGGCGCACCCCACTTCCAAGGTGACAAAAGCTTAATGTTCCAAGGGGCTGCCGCCCCAGTCCAGGCGCAATTTTGCCTTTGTGCCCAATAGAGTAGCAGGCGACGCCGGTACCTTGGGCGTTAACCATAGCGGTAAGCCTAGGGTAATAAAGTTATGCGCAGTATCGCATCGGCTTAAATCTGCTACGATGCGACTGACGCTCGCGAGGCCGAGAACCGTGAAGCGACATTTTCTGGCTGCATGTCTGGCTTTTGGTGCGTTGGTCGCGCCGGTTGGCGCGTACGCGGCCGATCTTTCGCTGGCGCCGCTCTACAAGGCGCCGCCGACGCAGTATTCGCCCGCCTATAACTGGAGCGGCTTCTATCTCGGCGTAAACGGCGGCGGCGGCTGGGGCGATTCGCACTGGCAGGGCATCGGCCACACCAATGTTTCGGGCGGTCAGGTCGGCGGCACCGCCGGCTATAACTGGCAGTTCGGCCAGACCGTGCTGGGCCTCGAAGGCGATCTCGACTGGAGCCACTTGTCCGGCACCCTGGTTTCGCCGGCCTGCCCGGGCGGCAGCTGCACGACGAGCGATGGCTGGCTGTCGACCGTGCGCGGCCGCGTCGGTTACTCGTTTGATCGCATCATGCCTTACGTCACCGGCGGTCTCGCGGCTGGCGACATCCACGCTGCCGCACCCGGCCTGCCGGGCGGCACCAACACCAATGCCGGCTGGACCGTCGGCGGCGGCGTCGAATTTGCCCTGCCCGGCAACTGGAGCGCCAAGGCCGAGTACCTGCACGTCGATCTCGGCGGCTTCAACTGCGGCGTCAATTGCGGCGGCGCACCGAACCAGAACGTGTCGATGCGCGACAACGTCTTCCGTGCCGGCGTGAACTACCATTTCGGCTGGGGCAAGTAGCTTTCCCGTTCACATGCGCTGATTGACTCCGTACCGGCCCGTGGTGTCAGTTCTCGGCGAACCTCATCAGTTTGCCGAGATTGAGCCATGAGCAGCGCCGCCTCGTCCATCGACTTCGACAAGTACCGTTTGCGCGCTTTCGTCGACCGCCTCATCGCGCTCGGCGAGGTAGACGTTTACGAACAACCCGTTGCCTTGACGGCAGTAAGCACCATCATCGAGGGCACCGAGAAGGCAGTCCTGTTCGAGAGAGCGGGGCCCGAACAGGTGGAGCTCGTCGCCAAGACGGCGGGCAATCGCAAGCGGCTTGCCGCAGCGTTCGGGACAAGCGAAGAAAAGCTTTACGACGAATATTTCAAGCGCCTCGCCAGTCCGCAGCCGCTCGTCGAAGTGCCGTCGGGCGACGCGCCGGTGCATCGGATCAAGATCAACGGCAAAGACGTCGACCTGACCAAACTGCCGTTCCATCCGCAGCATGCCTATGACGGCAGCTGCTATATGAGTTCGGCGATCGATTATGTGATCGACCCGGCGACCGGCCGGCGCAATGTCGGCTGCCGCCGCCTGAGTCTGCGCAATCGCTATGAGTGCGGCACCAACGTCACCGCGCCATCCGACCTCAAGCGCATCTACACCGCATGCGTGGCGCGCGGCCAGAAACTGCCGGTGACGTTTACGGTCGGTGCCCATCCGCTCGATTTCTTCGCCGCCACCACGCGTCAGCCCGGCGACGAACTCAATCTCGTCGCCAATTTTCGCGGCGAGCCGGCGCCGGTGGTCAAGAGTCTCACCAACGACATTCTGGTGCCGGCCGACGCCGAGATGACTCTCGAAGGTTATCTGGACGAGCGCGGCTATGTCGAGCCTGAGGGTCCGTATGGCGAATACATGGGCTATTACGGCGCCATCCACATGGACCCGGTGTTTCACTGCACCGCCATCACCATGCGGGCCGACGTGCTGCATCACACGCTCTTGCACGGCACCGCGTTTCTGCTCGACCAGACCGACAGCGCCAACATCTCCTCGATGCGCGTCGAAGCCGATGCGATGAAGATTCTAAAAGCGACCGTGCGCGAGCCGGTCGCGGTGTATCTGCGCTCGGTGTCCGGCGGCGCCAACACGCTGCGCGTTTCGATCAAACAGCGCAGCTATGGCGAGGCCAAGCAGGCAATCGCGGCACTGTTCGGTGGTATCATGCGATTGAAGCACGTCTACGTGTTCGACGAGGATATCGACATCCACGACGAACGCCAGGTCGACTGGGCGATGGGCACCCGCTTCCAGGCCGACCAGGACATGGTCATCCTGCAAGGCATTCTCGGCATGACCATGGACCCCTCGCTCAACGGCCGGCGCACCGGCGCCAAATCCGGTTTCGATTGCACCAAGCCGTTCGGCCGCGACGGCCAGATCCCCCTGACGCGCTGCGCATCGCGCGTCTTCAAAGGACCGGCGCGCTATCAGAATGTCGAGCAGGCGCTGTCAGCTTCGCCGATGTTCTATGCCGACATCGTCGATTCGCTTGGCAGCGACGACGGCCGCGAAGTGGCCTGCGCGATCGATGAACTGCGCCAAGCCGGCAAGCTCGGCCGTGATCGCGACGGCCGCTATCACCTGCAAGCCGCGACGCGCGGCACGACCGGCATCGTCGGCGACCTTTATCACGACCCGAACGAAGGGGCGTGACAGTCTTTCCGGGGCCGAGCGCAGCGAGGAGCCCGGAATGACATAGCGGCATTGCAAAGCCCCTCCTGCTCGGGCAGACTTTTCGCAATACTAACAAGCCAAGAGCATCAGGGAGCGAAGCATGATGAGGACGCGAAGCCTCTATCTGAGCGCGGCCGCATTGTACGTGGCCGGTTCGCTGGTCGCGGCGCCGGCGCAGGCACAGAACGCGGCACCGGTCAAAAGTCACGACATTGGCGGCGTGGTGAAGAGTGTGCACGGCACCGAAGCCGGTGTGTGGGTGATTGCCGAGACTCATGATCTCGCGACCCGCTACGCCAAGATGGTCGTGACCGACGACCAAGGCCGCTACGTCGTGCCCGATCTGCCGCAAGCGCATTACAAAGTGTGGGTGCGCGGCTACGGCCTGATCGACTCGCCGAAGGTCGACGCCGATCCGGGCAAGGAAATCGATCTGACCGCAGTACCGGCGCCGGATGACGCTGCCGCGGCGCAATACTATCCGGCGATCTATTGGTACGCGATGATGAAAATTCCGGCCGCCGATCAGTTCGGCGGCAAGAGCGACATCCCCGCACACGTCAAACTGTCCGACTGGCTCAACGCCATGAAGAACAATGGCTGCATCGGCTGCCATCAGCTCGGCGATATCGCGACCCGGACCATTCCGGCGACGCTCGGCAAGTTCGAGTCCTCGGAAGACGCATGGGCGCGCCGCGTGCAGTCCGGCCAGTCGGGCCCGACGATGGTCAACATCATCGCCGGACAGTTCGGTTCCGTCCCGATCAAATATTTCGCCGAGTGGACCGACCGCATCGCCGCCGGCGCGCTGCCGACCAAGCCGCAGCGCCCGTCAGGCCTTGAGCGCGACATTGTCGTGACGACCTGGGATTACGCCGACCCGAAGCACTACACGCACGATGAGATATCGACCGACAAGCGCCATCCCACGGTGAACGCCAACGGGCTGATCTTCGGCTCGCCGGAATATTCAACCGACAACGTCCCCTATCTCGACCCGGTGAACAACAAAGCTTTCATCTTCCACGCGCCAGTGCGTGACAAGGACATGCCCTATTCGCTCGGGCCCGGCTACGCGGCCGACGTGCGTGCGCTCGCGCCGTCGCCCTATTGGGGCACCGAGCAGATCTGGGACACGCATATCAACAACCACAACTCGATGTTCGACGATAAGGGCCGGCTGTGGCTGACGGCGGCCGTGCGCGGCCGCAAAGATCCGGATTTCTGCGGCAAGACTTCCGACCTGCCGTCCGCCAAACTGTTCCCGCTGACGCAAAGCGAACGGCAGCTGGCGATGCTCGATCCGAAGACGATGAAATACACCTTCGTCGATACCTGCTTCACCACGCACCATCTGCAGTTCGGCTTCGACAAGGATAATACGCTGTGGACGTCGAGCGGCGGCGGCGGCGGCGTGGTCGGCTGGCTCGATACCAAGAAATTTCTCGAGACCGGCGATGCTGCGCATTCGCAAGGTTGGACCGCGCTGATCGTCGACACCGCCGGCACCGGCAAACGCGAAGGCGTCGCCTATACGGAGCCCGGCCAGCCGTTGCAGCCCGGCAAGAACATGCGCATCGGCCAGGTATTTTACGCGGTGATGCCCAGCCCGGTGGACGGCACGGTGTGGGGCACGGTGCGCCGCAGTCCCGGCTCGATCGTGCGTATCAACCCCGGCAGCAATCCGCCGGCAACCGCGCTGTCCGAAATCTACAATGTGCCGCCGCCCGGTTTCGGCCCGCGCGGTGGCGACATCGACTCGCATGGCGTCGTCTGGGTGTCGCTCGCCAGCGGACATCTGGGCAGCTTCGACCGGCGTAAATGCAAAGGCCCGCTCAATGGACCGAAGGCGACCGGCGACCAGTGCCCCGAAGGCTGGTCGTTCTACAAATATCCGGGCCCGGGCTTTGCCGGCATCGGCGATAACTCCGCCGAGTCGAGCTACTACACCTGGGTGGACCAGCACAACACGCTGGGGCTCGGCAACGACGTGCCGGTCTCCACCGGCAATCTCAACGACGGACTGATCGCGTTTGCCGACGGCAAGATGGTCACCATGAAGGTGCCGTATCCGACCGGCTTCTTCGCCAAGGGTCTCGACGGCCGCATCGACGATCCTAACGGCGGCTGGAAAGGCCGCGGTCTGTGGACCTCGAGCGGCGACCGCACGCCCTGGCACCAGGAGGGCGGCAAAGGTCACACGCCGATGATCGTGCACATCCAGCTGCGGCCTGATCCGCTGGCCGACTGAAGCACGGTACTCAACAAATAGAGAAGCGGGGGCGCGGTGAAAGCCGCGCCCTTTTTCGTTCGCCGCCGGTCGGTAAAAAATCCGCGCTGTTGTTCACCGTTAACATTTTGGTGAACGCCGAATCGGATGACGCTTCTCCGCGAAGAGATTACGGATTGGCTACGCGCCGCGCATTTCGATGCGATCCGCATCGTCGAACTGCCGGGCCATGCGCCGCGAATCATTTTGGCGACCGAACCGCGCCGCTGACCTGACATGGACAATTTGCGCATTCGCGATCTGTAAAAATCCTATAAACGGCCGCCGCATAAAGCGGCACGCGATCGCCTTGATGCCGTCATTTCGAAAACAACAATCGTTGATAAATATCATCATGCGCCGGTCGGCTTTGCTTCACAGGTGTGCGTCCGTACTCGCATCGGCCTGGTGGCGGTGGCGGCCGCCCAAGCATTGCGAGGAGCCGCGTTCATTCCCGTTCAGCTCACAAGACGCAGCGCGCTCCGGCACATCGCCGCGGCGGCAACGTTCGCGCCCGCGGTGCTGTCGGGCCGGCCCGCCTTCGCGCAACTGCCGGCGCCGCCAAAGCTGCCAGCGAGCGAAGCGACGCTGTTGCGGCCGGGCGATGCCCAATTCGACGGCTATGTGCCGGCATTCAATTCCCGCACCGTGCTCACACCGCAACTGCGTGTGCTGTGCCGAACCCCGCAGGCGATCGGCACCATGGTGGATTGGTGCCGCGATTACGGCGTGCAGTTCGCGCTGCGCGGACGCGGCCACTGTTTCGAGGGATTTTCGGAAAGTTCGAGCGTCGTCATCGACACGCGGCCGATGCGCAAGGTCATGGTCGACAGCGCCGCCAAGACCGCGACGGTCGGCGCCGGCGCCTCGCTCGGCGACATTTACATGGCAGCTGGGGCGCACGGCCTGGCGTTTCCCGGCGGCAGTTGTCCAACGGTGGGCGTGGCCGGCCACGCCCTCGGCGGGGGCTACGGCTTTCTCGCCCGGCCATTCGGGCTTGCCTGCGACAACGTATTGTCGGTCGACCTGATCGATCCGCAAGGTCACGCATTACGCGCCGACCGCAATCACAACTCGGATCTGTTCTGGGCCTGCCGCGGCGGCGCCGGCGGTAGTTTCGGCGCCGTGACCGGCTTCCGGCTTCAGCTGCATAGCCTCAAGAGCGTCAGCACCTTCAGCATCAATTGGCGGCAACTTTCGCCGGCGCGCGCCGCCGAAGTCTTGAAAATCTGGCAGCGCTGGGCGCCGCATGCGCCGGCCGCCATCACCGGCAACCTGGTGATCAACCGTCACCCCGAGGGTGGCATCAACCTGCACTGTGCGGGCCAGTCCATCGGCTCGCTCGCCGAACTCGAGCGCGAGCTGAAAGCGCTGCCGGGCGCCCCACGTATCAGCCAGACGCCGCTGATCGCGGCGATCAACGATTTTGCCGGCGGCGTACCCGGCTGGATCTATGCGTCGTCGCTGATGAAGGGAAAGTCCGACTACGTGACCGCGCCGCTGACGGACGGCGGCCTCGCGACCCTGATGGAACAGATCAACGGCGCCGAGGACGTCTATGTGATCTGCGACGCCTATGGTGGCGCGATTTCCCGCGTGGCGGCCGACGCAACGGCATTCGCTCATCGCGGCGACACGCTGTTCTCCATCCAGTATGCGACCTATTGGACCGACCCGGCGCAAACGCCAAGCCGGCTCGCGATGTTACGCAAATTCTACGCGGCGATGCGGCCCTACGTGTCGGGCGGCGCCTACGTCAATTATTGCGATGCCGACCTAACCGACTGGCCGACGGCCTATTGGGGCCAAAATCTCGCGCGGCTGAAGCGGATCAAAACGGCGTTCGATCCCGACAACGTGTTCCAGCACGGGCAAAGCGTCCCGTCGGCGGCGTCGGATTGAGGCGCGCATCTGCGACAATCCCGACACTCAGCGAATGGTCCGCTGCTCTATTTGCCTCGTCCTTTCGAAAGCCCGATCAGCATATCGGTGATGATTCGGCAGGCCGCTTCGGCATCGCTTGAGGTCATGGTATAGGGCGTCAGCAGTTGCAACGCCTTTGCGCGCACTCTGGCGGCTTCGTCTTCGGTCAACAGCCCTTTGTCGGTCATGGCATCGACGAGGCTGGCCGCGACGGCGCCGCCGGCAATCGCGATCGCGTTGGCGTTTATCATGGCGCCCTCCAAAGCGGGGACGTCATGACCGCCGCATCCATCGCCGGGTAGCACCAGCGGTTTGCCCGCAGGACTGAGCGATCGTCGTGGCTTGCTCCGGCTCCCCTCCGGCTCCTCATGTACTCTGACCCCTCACCTCGACGAACAGTCCCTCGGCGGCTGCGCGAAATGACGCAACGCCGCACACTGCCAACCCTCCATATCCAATTGCGCTAGCCGATAAACGTTCCAGGCGGCCGTGGCCCACCGCCAGCCGAGCCGCTTCCGGTCCCGGAAGGGCTGGACGGGTGCACCGTCAGAGCAAGTTGTCATTTACAAATTCGCGCCAGGGTTTCCCCTTTGGGGCGCGCCTTATTCCGCGGCGCGCAGACCCGACGCGGCTGACCGCCATCCGCGCGTCAACTGCTCTGCATAAACCTGCTGCCAGCTGCCGCCATCGCCGGCGACGAAATAGCCGCCGCGCGCATCGCGAAATACCGCGGTGTTTTCGGCGCCCGGCGGCAGCACGCCATTGTCGCACAGCGCGCGCGCCGCCATCAGCAGACGCCGGCGCGTGCGGGTAATCATCTGATCCGACGGCGCAAGATGTTCGAAGCTGTGATCCAGGATCGGCCCCATGCTTTCGGTGACGGCCTGATCCTGCAAATGGATGCTTTCGATGCCGCTGTAGATCGTGTTGTCGTGCTGCGCGGCGCGATTCAGGCGCCAGTCGTTGCTCTGGTCCGCCGCGAGCCGCCAGCGGCCGAGCCAGTCGCTCGTATTGGGCAGAAAATCGTTGCCGCGTCCCATGCCGCCGATCGGCGCGCCGTCCTTGAACGCCGGATCGCGCTGCGTCATGGCCGAGACGCCACGCTTCCACCACAGCACACAGTACATGGTGTGCTCATCGTCGAGCGGCACCCAGCCGCGCACCTGCACATGACGGCTGAACTCGCCATTCGGAACCTGCGCCCAGAACGGAAACAGAAAATTGCCGAAACGCCATGACGTGCGCCCGGGGCCGGCAGCGCGATAGCCCGCATACGTCGTGCCCCAAGGCGCCTCGGCGATGTGATAGTCCGGCGTGCGGATCGCGACGGTGTGGAGGATCGGGTCGTCCTCGCCAAGCGCGTCGGCGTCAATATGGCCGGCGTGCAAAAATCCGAAATGCGACGTGTCGATGTCGCCCTCCAGCGCTTGCAGATAATTGCAGTGTCGCTGAATCATGAGAACGCCCACTTCGTCATCCGGAACGTCCAGAATTTCCAGGCCCGAGAGTGGCGGCGCTTCGACGCGCGCGCCCATATAGACCCAGACGAGCCCGGCGCGTTCGACCGCTCGGTATGCCTTGGCGCTGACCTTGTGCTTGAAATCCTGCTGCGGCGGTACGTTCGGCATATCGATGCACTTGCCGGTCACGTCGAATTTCCAGCCGTGATAGATGCAGCGCAGCCCGCATTCCTCGTTGCGGCCCAAAAACAGCGACGCGCCGCGATGCGGGCAGCGATGGTCCATGACGCCGACCCGGCCCTCGCTGTCGCGAAACGCGATCAGCTTTTCGCCGAGCAGCATCAGTCGCAGCGGCGCGCCGCCGCGCTCAAGCTCGGACGACATCAGCGCCGGAAGCCAGTATTCCCGCATCAGCTGGCCCATCACGGTGCCGAGGCCGATCCGGGTCAGCTCAACGCTTTCCGCCGCCGTCGTCATGGCGTGCTCCTGGTGTATGCAGCGGCCCGCAGGCTATGCGCAAACGTTAGCTGATGGCAATTCGCACCGTAGCCCGGGTTGAGCCCATGGGCTCAGCACGAAGTGGCCGGCCCGATGACAGGCTCGAGGAGCACACGCCGTTCGCCAGCGTAGACATGTAACGCGGCCGCGGTGTCTGGTCATCCCTCGTGGCGCAAGCCAAATCACCTGGTGTCCGCTTTTAGCCAAAGCTGCCGTCGCACGGGACACCGAGAACCGACGCGAAGTGCCAAATGGCGACATCGAGGCATAGGGGAAGCCGTTCCAGGCTGTCGGTTCGTCGTCTTTGGGCGTGATGCGGATTGATCTGCGTTGTCGCGCTGTCGGCTCCGGCGATCGGCGGATCGATCACCATCGTGCCGGCGCCGCCATTGCCACGTTGAAAATGCCGAACACGCCTCGCGACTCTGATCGGCGCCATGGCAATGCCGAACAATTCACCCATGCGTCGCATCACGTCGCTTGGTGCGCATTGGGCCTTTGCTTGTTTGGTAACAAAAAGCATAACCGACAGGCACAACACCACCAGCGATCATGCGCGACAAATTCTGTTCATCGCCAACACCCTCCGCGCACATGCCTTTCAATTGGCAGAGTTGGCGCCATTTGAGCAAGCGCCGATGGGGCTGAGCGCGGCGCGCGCGGCGATTACGCTTATCGGCGTAGATCGCGAAGTGCACCGCGGCGAAACTTACTTATTCGAATTATTGGTGGCTTGGATTGGTGTGAAGACAGCACGGATGAGAGCAAAATCGGTTTTGTATCCCTGTTGCTGCTGATATAGTGGTCTGGAGTGCGAATGTCCGCGCGAGATGGAGCACAGTCATGTCACATGGCGCGGGGGGCTTCGGCATCCGGTTCTCGACGGATTCCGTGCCCGAGCGTGAACGTCTGCCGTTTTTCCGTGAATCACTCGGCCGCTCGATCATGCGGCTTGATCTCGGGCCTTACGACGATAGTCGTCCGCTGCGATATGCAGCAGCGGTGCACGAATTTGACGGCGTCTGCGTGATGTCGGCGCAGACAAACGGCCATATTTGCCGGCGTACCCAACCGCTGCTCACCGACGGTCATGACGAGTTTATTCTCTCGACCAATTTGTCGGGCTTCAGCCTGCCGTCCCAGGCTGGCCGGGAATTCCGGATGGACGCGGGTCCTGCGGTATTGCTGTCGGGTTCTGACGTCGGCGCCAGGGATTGCCCGGTGCCGGGAGAGTCTCTGACATTGCGCATTCCGCGCCGGCTGCTCGACGGGATGGCGGCCAAACCGGAAGACGCGCTCGCGCGCCCGATACCAGCAAGCACGGAGGCGCTGCGCCTCCTCGTCGATTATATTCAGCTGGTTCTGAAAAAGCGTGGGCCGGCACCGCCGGAATTGCGCCGGCTCTTTGCGGCTCATATCAGCGACCTCGTCGCGCTTGCGGTCGGAGCGACGCGGGACGGCGCCGACATCGCGCACAGTCGCGGCATGCGTGCCGCTCGCCTGCACGCCGCAAAGGCCTTTATCGCACGACACAGCGCGCGGCCCGGGCTATCGGTCAGCAATGTTGCGGCGCATCTGGGCATCACGCCACGCTACGTGCATACGCTATTCGCGGCCGAGGGGGCTTCGCTCACCACATTCATCATCAACGAGCGGCTCGATCGTGCACATCGGATGTTGACCGACCCACGGATGGTTGAGCGCACGATCAGCATGATCGCTTTCGCCGCCGGATTCAGCGATCTGTCACATTTCAACCGGACCTATCGGCGCCGCTTCGGCGAGACCCCGTCGGAGACACGACACGATTCAATCGGAATCTGAACCGTGGAAAAAGACGCTGGCGATTTTGCCATCCGGTTTTCGACGGATTCCGTCCCCGAACACGAGCGGATGCCGTTTTTCGGTGAAGCATTTGCCACTCGATCGTGCGGCCCGATCTTGGCCCCTACGACGATAAGGCAGGCGATGTCTAAGACAGGTCGCTTGCATCGGATTTCCGCTGCCACGGAATGTCGTGGAGGGGGCGCCTGACACACCGATTCACTTTCTCGAAAGAGAATCGTCGCGGCCCGCGCCCCTCCACCACCCTGCTGCGCAGGGTGGTCCCCCTCCCGCACTTGCGTGACACTTGCGTGGGGGCGGATAAAGTATGCGCCCCTAACGCGGAAACCATGCCAAACGAGGCCCGATGCACCCGGAAAGTCCGCTGCTCACCGACCTATACCAGCTCAACATGATCCAGGCCTATCTGGATCGCGCCTTCACGCAGACCGCAGTGTTCGAGTTTTTCGTGCGCACGCTGCCGCGGCGGCGCGGATTTCTGCTCGCCGCCGGCCTCGAGCAGGCGCTCGACTATCTGGAAAATTTGCGCTTCTCCGCGGCCGACATCGAATGGCTCAAGAGCACCGGCCGCTTCAAGCAGAACATGCTCGATTATCTCGCGGCGTTTCGCTTTACCGGCGATGTGCACGCCATGCCGGAAGGCACGGCGTTTTTCGCCAGCGAACCGATCCTGCGCATCACCGCGCCGCTGCCGCAGGCGCAGTTCGTCGAGACCCGACTCATCAACATCCTGCATTTCCAATCACTGGTCGCCGCCAAGGCGGCGCGCTGCATCCTCGCCGCGGCCGGCAAGCTGCTGGTCGATTTCGGTTTCCGCCGCGCGCACGGGGCCGAGGCCGGATTGATGGCGGCGCGGGCGAGTTTTCTCGCGGGCTTTGCCGGCACCGCTACGGTTCTGGCCGGCGAGCGTTTCGGCATTCCGCTTTACGGCACCATGGCGCATTCGTTCATCGAAGCGTTCGACGACGAGGCGGCGGCCTTCGAAGCGTTTGCGCGGTCGCGGCCCGACAATCTGACCTTGTTGCTCGACACTTACGACACCGAAGCCGCGGCGCGTAAAGTCGTGGCGCTGGCGCCGCGGCTGAAGGCCGCCGGCATTGCCGTCCGCAGCGTGCGGCTCGACAGCGGCGATTTCGCCGTGCTGGCCAAGAGCGTGCGCCAAATTCTCGATCAAGGCGGCCTCGCCGAGATCGCGATCTTTGCCAGCGGCGGACTCGACGAGGATTCGATGGCATCGCTGGTGCAGAAGGCGGCTCCGATCGATGGCTTCGGCGTCGGCACGAGCCTCACCACGTCCGCCGACGTGCCCAACGTCGACTGCGTCTACAAGCTGCAGGAATATGCCGGCCTGCCGCGGCGGAAGAAATCGGAGCACAAGGCCACCTGGCCCGGGCGCAAGCAGGTGTGGCGCCGCTACGAGGCCGACGGCCGCATGGCTGGCGACACGCTTGCACTCGAAGGGCACGATAAGAGCGGCGAAAGGCTGCTCGTGCCGGTGATGCAGAACGGCCAACGGCTGCGGCCGCCAGAATCGCTCGCCGAGATCAAGCTGCGCACCAAGCGCGAACTCGAGCGGCTGCCCGAGCCCTTGCGGCGCCTCGATCCGGACGCAACATACCCGGTCGAGGTCGCCCCCGAACTGCAAGACCTTGCCGCGGAGGTCGACCGCCGTCTGCAACAGCATGGACCGCAGTCACGATGACGGGAACAGGAACGCGTGCGACGTTCGGTGACGATGGCGTCCTCATCGTAGTCGACGTGCAGAACGATTTCTGTCCCGGCGGCGCACTGGCGGTGCCGCGCGGCGACGAGATCATTCCGATCATCAACAGTCTCGCGGCGCGGTTCCGCAACGTCGTGCTGACGCAGGATTGGCATCCGCGCGGACATTCCTCGTTCGCGTCCTCGCATCCTGGCAAGCAACCGTTCGAGACCGTCACCGCATATTACGGACCGCAGGTGCTGTGGCCCGACCACTGCGTGCAGAGCACGAGGGGTGCGGCCATTCATGCCGCGCTCGACATTCCGCATGCCGCGCTGATCGTGCGCAAGGGAATGCACAGCGCCATCGATTCCTATTCGACGTTCTTCGAGAACGACCGCAAAACCCCGACCGGGCTCATCGGCTATCTGCGCGAGCGCGGCCTGACGCGGTTGTTTCTCGCCGGCCTGGCATTCGATTTTTGCGTCCGCTATTCGGCCGAGGACGGCCGCCGCCAGGGCTTCGACGCGTTCGTCATCGAGGATGCCTGCCGCGGCATTAACCTCGACGGCTCAATAGCGGCAACGCACACAAGTCTTGCCGCGATCGGCGTGCCTTGCATTAACGCACAAGAATTCTCTTAATATTTCAACATCTTATGAAAAGTTCCAATGGCCAAAATCAATTCGGCGGTGCAGCGTAGCCTGTGTGCAACGCACAAATTTCCTTGACTCAAGAGTGGAACAAAGGGGACAGTCATAAAAGCGTCAACCTTGGTCAGCCAATGCGCCACCCCGCGGCCGCACCCGCGTCGAGACTGCCATCGATCATAATGCCCTGCCCCGTCTGTGCCGGGCGAATGGCGTATCACGGCTGTCGCGTGGTCGCGCCCGACGTCGAAGACACCGTCTATGCGTGCAAAGGCTGCGGCGCCGAAGTGATCCGCACCGCGATGCGCCATCCGGTGGACGGCGACAAGCGCGGCGCCGTGGCCGCGGCCTAAACCAGCGGCAACCGCATCTGTCCGAGCACCGCGCGGCCGAGCAGGCCGAACGGGTTGGCGAGCGTTTCCAGCATCTCGAAATGGTTGAAGCCCTCGCCGACCAATAGTTCGACCGGCTTGCCGGCGGCTTTCACCGCGGCGGCAAAGTCGCGCGTCTGGCGCTGGAATTCCGGCGTTTCGTAAGTGCCGTAGCTGAGGATAAGCGGCGTGTGCAGCCGGTCGAGATGGCGCATCGCGGACAGCTCCTGCTCCATCTCGTCGGTGAACTTGACGTATTTGGAGCGCTTCGACAGCCGCACCGGCTTGAGATCGTACATCCCGCTCGACAGCGTCGCGCCCTTTAGAATGTCGAGCGGCAGTCCGTCCTTCGCCCAATCGTGCGTCACCGTGCAACCGGAGAGATGCGAGCCCGACGAATGCGACACCAGATGCAGCCGGTTGCGATCGCCGCCGAATTTCTCGGCGTTGCGATAGACCCAACCGACCGCGCGCCGTACCTGCTCGACCATCGGAAACAAGCTGCCGCCTGCATTGTCAACGTTGGTGAAGTCCAGCACGACGAAATGCGCGCCGAGATGCACGAACGGCTCGGCCAGGTACGTGAATTCCGGCGCCGCGCCATTACGCCACGCGCCGCCATGCACGAAGATGACGACCGGCGCACCCCCACCCTTCCCTCCCCGGCTTGCAGGGGAGGACAGGTGGGGAGTCCGATACACATCGAGGCCTTCGATTGGCGTCGGGCCGTAGGCGAAGCGCTCCGGTTTGCCCAGCCGCGTCAGCGCCGCCGCGCTTGCGGCCAGCCGCCGCTTGCCGAGCTGATCGCGGTTCGGCGCGTAAGCCGCCTGATCGTAGGCGTCGTCGAGCGCCTGCTGATCCATATCGAGCCAGACGATCGGGCCTTTTTCTCTCACGGCGGTCGCGGTCATCGTATTCATCGGTGCTCCTCACTTCACTGTCGGCTCAACCAAAGCGGCCGCGCGCGCCACGATCGGCGCCGGCGCCGCGTAGGCTTTGGCCAGCATCTTGGCAATCTCCTGCCCGGTCAACGGGTCGATCTCAAGCCGGGTTTTTTGCGCCTCGGCGACGAAGGCCGGATCGGCCAGCGTCGCATCGAACGCCTTGCGCAAAGCAGCGACGCGGTCAGGCGGCGTATCGGGCGGCGCGGCGAACGGCCGACCCGCCTCCTGCCGCATCAGGATCAGTTCCATCACCTGTTTGTTCTGCGAATCGCTGACCAGATCGAGCGCGCTCGGCACATCCGGCAGCGCGGCGATCTTGGTCAGGCCCATCTGCACGATGACGTTGAGCAGATGCTCGCTGATCCAGCGCGGACGCGAGGCCTGCATGGTCGACCACGACAGGCCGCAAATGCCTTCGGCCTCGCCGCTCTCGACCGCGAGTGTCAGACCGGAACCTGGATCGTAACCGGAGATCACCTTGAACTTCGTGCCGATCAGCGTGTTGAGCATGTTCGGCACGATCGCGGTGTTCGACGTCGCGCCGGCCGCAGCCACAATCAGCTGCCGCTCGCGCGCTTGCGCGATAGTCTTCACCGGGCTGGTGTGCCACGTGGCGCAAACGTTCTCCAGTTTGCCGATGCTGCCGAGCCAATTGAATTTCAACGCGTCGAAATGCGCGCCCGGATTGCCGAACAGCGGATCCATCGCCGCGCCGTTGGTGAAGGCGCCGATCACCGAGCCGTCGCGCGCCGCGCTGGTGAAGAGCGTCGAGGCGGCCGCCAAGCCCGCGGCCGCCGGCATGTCTTTGGCGATGATATCCGGATGACCCGGAATATGATTGCTCCAGAACCGCGCGAAAGAACGTGCGTAGACGTCATAACCGCCGCCGGCGCCGCTTCCGACCAGCATGGTGATCGGGTGCGATTTGTAGAACGCCTCAACCGATTGGGCGCAGGCGGGCTGCGCAAAACCGACGATGAAGACCAATCCGCCGAGCAGAAAACTGCGAGCGTGATTCATTTTCAGCTATTTGTATTTCTGTTGCAGTGCTGCGAACAATCCGTCGCTCTTGAGCGAGTCAAGCAGGCTCATATCGACGAAGTCGTCGACATTCTGGCTGACATTGGGAAATTGTTTGAGGATGTTCTGTGCACCTTCGCGCGATGGCACAAGGTTCGCGGGCGACTGTTTCTTGAAATCCTCATAAGTGATGTCGAGGATTTTCGGGTCGGCGATTTTCAGCTCCTTGGCGAGCACGTCCTTGGCGCGCTTCTCATCCGTCAGCGCCACATAGTTGCCTTCGATGCTCGCCTTGAGAAAGCGCAGCAGCACGTCGCGGCGTGCGGCGATATCGGCGCGGCGCACCACCATGCCGGAAAACAGCCACGCGATCTGATCGGGGACGAGATCGACCAGCACATTGACGCCCTCGGCGCGCGCCAGCGACGCGGTCGGCTCATTGAGCGCAGTCGCTTTTATCTCTCCGGACTTCACCGCCTGCAGCCGCCGCGAGCCGCCGCCGTATTCCTTAACCGTCACGTCGCTGCGCGTCAGACCGAGTTTTTGCAGCGCGAGCGTTACGGTCGAATCGCTTTCCGAGCCGAACGTGCTGACGCCGACGATGCCACCCTTGAGCGCAGCGGCGCCGGTGACGCCTGGCGCTGAAAACAACGTGAAGCGTATGACGTTCGACAGCGAGCCGATCGCGCGCAGGTCGCCGCCCGCATGATTGACGCGAATAACCGACGACAGGCCGACATGCATGATGTCGATGCGGCCGGCCTGTAATTCTTCGGCGCCGCGGCTGCCGCCGTTCATGTTGATGATATCGACGTTCAGTCCCTGAGCCGCATAAAGCCCGGCGTCGCGCGCCATATACCAGGCGAGCACGGTGTTCACAGGGTCGGAAATGCCGGCCTTGATGAGAAGCGGAGCGGAGGTTTGTTGGGCCATAGGCTTTCCGGGGTTGGCGAACAAGGCGGCGACAGACAGCGCGATGAAGGAGCGCTTGCTCGGCATCGTGGCGTTCCTCCATGACCTGTTATGCGCCCGACCGGCTCGGCCATGTTCGGCCGAAATCGGACTGTGGTTTACCATCCAGTATTCAGGGAGTGCGCCATTGTCCAGCGATCGGCCCGGCATCAAAACTCCCGGAACAGGCGGCCGAAGCCGTCAATCCGGTCGTTGACGCCGCAGCGGCGCAGCGCGTCCCAGACAATGGCCTGATGCGCCGACATGCAGTTGACGCCGAACTCCCGCTCCAGCACGTCAAGCGCGCCGGCGGTCGGCCAGTGCGGCGACGGAAACATGATCGTGTCGGCGTCCGGATGCTGTTTCATCAGCGCCCGGCCCATGTCGATCGCGGCGTGGCGCGGGATGCGGCCGATCTGATTGAACGGCGAGCCCCAGCCGGTCGCTCCCAAGACCTCGCAACCGAAATGCTTGGCGTAGCCGGCGATGCGGTCGGTATCCTTCGCTTCGTAAGGCTGCGCGACGACCACTTTCTGGCAGCCCAGCGCCTTCGCGGCCGCGGCCTGCGCGGACGCGCTGGTCGCCACCTTGACCTTCAGCTCGGCTTCGAGATCGCGAATGATCTGTTCGGCATTGGCGGCGCCGCGCGACAGATTGATTGGCACGCCGCCGAGCACGACGATGTCGCAGCCGGCGGCCGCCATCTCGCGCGCGGCACGCATGCTGATGTCGTAGGACTGATCGACTTCGTCCTTGCTGCGCACCACAATGGCGAGCGAAGTCACCACCAGCGTCACACCCGCCGGTACGATCTTGTAGAACTCATAGGGGAAGACTTCGGTGGTCAGCGGCGGCGACGTATAGCCGATGCGCGCGCGGCTACCGTACATATCGACGCGGGAGTCTTTGGTTTCGGGCATTCCGGTCTCGGTGTGCTGATTGGTGCTCGGTGTGCTGATTGGGCCGCCGAGGCTATCGGCCGCTGTCGGCCTTGTCCACGTCGCGACAGGGCGTGATATGCTCGGCTTGCCACCGGAGACAGCCAGCCATGCAGCGCGTGACTATCACCATCGACGACGAGCTTGCCGCCGAGATTGACCGCTTCATGGACGGACGCGGCTACGCCAACCGCTCGGAGGCGATCCGCGACCTCGCCCGCTCGGGCCTGCAACAATCGGCGACCGAAGTTGCGGGCTCGCGACAGTGCGTCGCAGCCCTGGTCTATCTCTACGATCACGAAGAACGCGAATTGCCGAAGCGCCTCACCCGCGACTTCCACGAGCGCCACGATCTGGCGCTGACAACGTTGCACATGCATCTCGACCATGAGAGCTGCATGGAAGTCACGGTGCTCAAGGGCCGCGGCTCCGACGTGCAGAAATTCGCCGATCACATTATCGCCGAGCGCGGCGTGCGCCACGGCCATGTGGTCTATCTGCCGGCTGACGGCGCGCACACGCACGGTCGTGGCGGATCGCACAACCATGCGCACGGCCACAGTCACAAGCCGGGCAAAACCGGCTGACCGCGCCGGTGCTTAAATGCGGAATTCGTCGCCGCGCTTGCGGCCCTGAAACACGTCGATGAAAAGCTCTTCGAGCGACGGCTTGCGGCGGATCAGTCCCTGCTCGTGCGCATAGTCGATCAGCGTTTCGAGATTGTTCGCGTTCTGCCGTCCCAAGCCATATTGCCAGGGATCGCGGCCGAGCAGGTTTTCCTGCTCCTCCCAGGCCTCGCGATACCACGCCAGCGGCACGACGCGGGGATTGGCCAGCCGCTTCACGGCAGCGTTCTTGGCGTCGTCGAAGGCGTGAAACATGTTGATGGCGATCCACGGATGCCGCTCGATCACGCTGCGCTTGACACCCATGACATGCATGATCGGGAAAATCTGCGTCTTGCGATAATACGCGATTTCCTCCTGGCGAAAATCGGGAAACAGCCGCGCCACCCGCGGATCCTTATCGATCAGCGGGTGAATGAGATCGGGATGTAGCAGCGCATCGATCTCGCCTTCGGCCAGCATGCGCTCGACCGAGCTATTGTTCGGCAGGCGCACGACTTTCAGGCGCGACGGGCCGGCAAGTTCGATGGTTTCGTCGAGCTCGCAGACCCACTCGATCGATTCGAGCGGCACGCCGTATTCATGCTGCAGGATGCCGCGCATCCACACGATTGCGGTCGACTGGAATTGCTTGAGGCCGATGCGGCGTCCGGCCAGATCCACCGGACTGCGGATGCCCTTGGTGGTGTTGATGAAGATGAAGCCGTGGCGAAAGCGGCGGTGCAGGAAAACCGGAAGCGCGTCAAACTCAAGACCCTGATCGCGCGCGACCAGATACGACGAGCACGACACCTCCGCCATATCGAATTCCTGGTTGCGCAGGAAACGCCAATGGCGCGTCGTCGAATCCATCTCAGTCAGCACGTTCAGATCGATGCCGTCCGGCCTGATCCTCCGGTCGACGAGCGGACTGACGATCTCGTAGTCGCCGCAAGCAAGCGTCAAGGGCAATTCGGACACGCAAATCCTCCGTTGCAAAGGGCGGCGACGTTACGCGCTTTCCGCGCCCTTACGCCAGTCCCATCGCGGGCGGCGCTATGCGCGCTCGGCGTAACCTTGCAGCCAGGACAGGATTTGCGGCCAACCCTGATGCCGCTCGCGCGAGGATTCGGCGGCAAAGCCCGAATGCGTCAGCCGCACGATGGTGACGCCATCGCGCTCCTCAAGGTCGAAGCGCACCAGCGTCTCGGCTGCGGTCTCGTCCCAACTCGGGCACCACGTAAAGGCGAGCACGCGCGGCCGTTCGATCGTCCGATACACGCCGCGGATTTCAAAAGCTCGGCCGCCCATGCCGACGCCGCTCATGGTCCAGCGTCCGCCCGGCCGTAAATCGGATTCCATGCGTTCGGTCTCGAAGCGGCCCTTGAGACCCCACCATTTCGCGCGCTGCGCCGGATCGGTCAGCGCCTCGAAGATGCGCTCCGCCGAAGCCTTGATGGTGATCTGCTCGACGATCGCGTCGATCGTATTGGTCGCGCTCATTTTCCATCCTCTACATAACGCTTCAGCCCCCGCAGGCTTTCACGCCAAAGCTCCCGATAATTCCCTAGCCACGCTTCGACCGCGCGCAGCGGCTGCGCGTTCAGCCGACAGATGCGCGCCGTGCCTTCGCGCTTGGTCTCGACCAAGCCGACGGCGCGCAGGAGCCGCAGGTGCCTGGAGATCGCCGGCCGGCTCATTCGGAAATTCCCGGCGATTTCGTTGACCGTATGGGCGCGGCCGCGCAGCAGGCCAAGAATCTCCCGCCGCGTTGGATCGGCGATGGCGCGGAACACTGCCTCGCGTTGTCTGGGTTCTAGAGTAACCATTTGGTTACTGATTTAGTAACCTTATAGTTACGAAAAGTCAAGCGCGCCGTCCGCGCCACGCCGCGGACGGCCGCACGTGCGGGAGCAAAAAACTGCGGCGGGCGACGGTAACCGTCAGAATTTCATCAGGTCTTTAGCGATGGTGACCGGCCCCGAATAGTATTTCTTCGCCTCCGTGACGAAGCGCTGATAGTCGTCATTCGGGTCAATCGACGGACCAAGATGACTCATCACCACGGCCTTTACGCCGGCCTTGGCGGCCATCTGGCCGATATCCGCGGGTGTCACGTGCTCCTCATGCATGTGCCGCAGGAAAGCGTCCTGCTCGGCCTTGGTCTTTGCCTGCCAAGCGCCGTTCTTCTTGAACAACTCGACCACATCCTCGGGTGAAGTCGTTTCGGTAATGTAGAGATCGGCGCCCTTCGCCAGTTCGACCACCGCATCGCTCGGGCCAGTGTCGCCGGTGAAAAACACGACGCGGCCGGGCGTCTCAAAACGGTAGGAATAGGAGTGATATTTGCCGTATGCGGGCGAGCTCGGCTCGAAATGGAAATGTGTGTTCTCGACCGCCGTGACTTTCACATTTGCATCCTGATAGACGAGGCCGGGCTTGACGTCGTGACCGCGAAACAATTGGGTCATGGACCAGCGCTTGCCTTCCGACCAACGGATTTCGGCGTTCGGCGTCAGATAAGCGATCGCGCCTTTGACCAGCGCCTCGACGCCGCCACCGTAGACGTCGATCGGCTGGGCGGGTTTGTACTCCCAGGCAGACGTAAGAAACGTCGCCAGACCCGCGTCATGATCGTCGTGCGGATGCGTGATGAAGATTTTGTTGATCTTGCGGAAATCGTAACCCGATTGCACGATGCGGTGCGTGACGCCGCCACCAGCGTCGATCAGATACCCCGCGCCGTTGACGACGAGCAGATTGGACGACTGCATCCGGTCTTTGGTCGGCAAGGGCCCGCCGCGCGTGCCAAGGGTTATCAGTGTCGTTTCCGCTTGCGCGCTTGGCGTCCACACGCCCAACAGCGGGAGCGCAACACCGGCGGCGAGTGAGAGAGCTGCAAATCTTTTCAATGTCACGGCGTGTCCCCCTGAAGGTTGTTGCCGCATTGTGCAGGGCCGGAGCGCCTAGGCAAGCTGCATCTGCCGCAGCAGGGCGCGGCCCATCAGCCCGTAGGGATTGGCGAGCGTCTCCAACAGCTCAAAATGGTTGTAGGCCTCGCCGACGATCAACTCCGCTGGCTGACACGCCGCCTGCACGGCAGCGAAGAACTCGCACGTCTGGCGCTGGAATTCCGGCGTCTCCTGCGTTCCATATGCGAGTACGAGCGGCGTATGCAGCCCGCCAAGATGGCGCTGCGCGCTGAGTTGCCCGACCATCGCATCGGTGAATTTGACGTAGGACGAACGCTTCGACAGCCGCACCGCTTCGAGGTCGTACATGCCAGAAAGCAACAGCGCACCCTTGCAGAAATTTTCCGGTAAGCCTTCCTCGCGCCAGCCGCACGTCAGCACGCAGGCGGATAGATGCGAGCCTGACGAATGCGCCGAGATATAGAAGCGTTCGCGGTCGCCGCCGAATTGCGCCGCGTTTTTCCACGCCCAGGCGATGGCGCGGCGCACCTGCTCGTACATCGGAAACAAATCGCCGCCCGACTGTTCCACGTTGATGAAATCGGCGATCAGGTAATGCGCGCCGGCACGCACCAGCGGTTCAGCCTGAACGTGATAATCCGGCCCCTTATTGCGCCGCCACGCGCCGCCGTGAATGAAAAGATTGATCGGCGCGTTCGCCTTTGCGGCACGGAAAATATCGAGCCGCTCGTGTTCGCTCGGTCCGTAGGCGATGCGCTCCGGCGGGCCCAGGATCGCGCGCGCACGATCGCTGGCGGCGATGCGGCGCGTCACGATCAGCGGCCGGTTCGGCGCGTAGACATCCTGCTCGTAGGCGTCGTCGAGCGCCTTCTGATCCATGTCGCGCCAGACCGGCGTTGATGAGGACGGCGTCTGCGTCATCTTTTGAATTCCTTGGCTCAGGGCGTCACGGTCCCGCCACGAACCGCAGTGGCGTCGCAGGCGCAAGCTCGTCGGGCCGCTCGACCTTGCGCAGCTTCGGGAAATACCATGCCCACAGCAGCACTACGACCAGCACCACGGCGCCGCCCAGCACGGCGGAACCGACCGCGCCGAACCAGGCCGCCGTGACCCCCGACTCGAACATGCCGATCTGGCCGGCGCAGTTGGTGAACAGCGAATTCACGGCGAAGACACGCCCGCGCATCTCGTCGGGCGTGGCGAATTGCATGATCGATTGCCGCACCACGACGGAGAGCATGTCGCCGGCGCCGACCGTCATCAGCATGCCGAGCGACAGCGCCGCGCGGTCCGACAACCCGAAGCCGATGGTGGCGATGCCGTACACCGCGACGGCGACGAACATGACGCGGCCGGCAGCGCGCGTGACCTGGACCCGGGACAGCAACGTGGCGACGACGAGCGCGCCGATCGCCGGTGCGCTGCGCAGCAAACCGAAGCCCCAGACGTCGATGTGCAGAATGTCGCGCGCGAAGATCGGTAGGAGCGCCACCACGCCGCCGAACAACGTCGCCAC
The DNA here is from genome assembly GCA_049300295.1 of Xanthobacteraceae bacterium. Lineage (GTDB taxonomy): Bacteria > Pseudomonadota > Alphaproteobacteria > Rhizobiales > Xanthobacteraceae > BOG-931. Next base: position 1,572 of record JBAQJL010000120.1, on the reverse strand, counting down.
CAGATCGAGCGACATGGCGCCGAGCATGGCGGGCTCGTGCCAGATGAAGCGGATGCCGGCAACGACCGTCGCCCACGTCATTTTCGGGCGCTCCGCCGGCGCCGGAGGGATTGGCAGCAAGGCACCCGCAATGAAGGCGATGCCGATCAACACAGCGCACAGGCCGAAATCGACCCCGGCGCCGAGACTGTAAAACAGCCCGCCGAGCGCCGGGCCGAGCAGCTGCGACATTTTTCCGCCAGAGACGTGCATCGACACCGCGCGCATCAGCATCTCGCGCGGCACCGTCGACGGCACCAGCGATTGCAGCGCCGGCCCCTCGAACGTGCGCGCGATGGCGTTGATGAGCAGGAGGCCGAACACAAGTCCGACCGGACGCGCAATAAATGTCGCCAGGACGAGGAGCCCAAGCGAAACGCTGACCTCGACCGCATAGCAGCAGATCAGGATCACGCGGCGGCTGTGATGATCGACGATCTGTCCGGCCAACAGCGACAGGCAGAGCGGCGGGAGGAACTGGACCAAGCCGATCAGCCCAAGCGCCAGCGCACTGCCGGTGAGCGCGTAGATGTACCAGCCGACCGCGACCGACTGCATCTGGTTGGCGGTGTTGGCGGCGACGCGCGTGGTGAACAGCAACCGAAACGAACGATGGCGAAACAGCGGTATGCGCTTCGACGGCACCGGCGGTTCGCTCATCGCGCTGTTTTGGTCCTCTCGTCATTCCGGGGCCGAGCGCAGCGAGGAGCCCGGAATCCATAGCCCCGGTGTGAGTGTGGATTCCAGGCTCGCGGGCTTATGCCCGCACCCCGCAACGACGTTACCCCAGATTCAGCGCTTTGAAAAAGTCGTTGCCCTTGTCGTCGACGACAATGAAGGCCGGGAAATCTACCACCTCGATGCGCCAGATTGCCTCCATGCCGAGCTCGGGATATTCCACCGTCTCGACCTTCTTGATGCAGTGCTCGGCGAGGTTCGCGGCCGCGCCGCCGATCGAGGCCAGATAAAAGCCGCCGTGCTTTTTGCACGCTTCGCGCACTGCGGGCGAACGGTTGCCCTTCGCCAGCATCACCATCGAGCCGCCGGCGGCCTGGAAATCGGCGACAAACGAGTCCATGCGGCCGGCTGTGGTCGGACCGAACGCACCCGAAGCGTAGCCTTCCGGTGTCTTCGCCGGGCCGGCGTAATAGACCGGGTGGTTCTTGAAATAATCCGGCAGGCCCTCGCCGCGCTCGAGCCGCTCGCGCAGCTTGGCGTGCGCCAGATCGCGCGCCACGATCATCGGGCCGTTCAGCGACAGCCGCGTCTTGATCGGATATTTGGCAAGCTGCGCCAGAATCTCCTTCATCGGCTTGTTGAGGTCGATCTGCACCACCTCGCCACCAAGCTTTGTGGTATCTACCTCCGGCAGATATTTCGCCGGATTATGCTCCAGCTCCTCCAGGAACACGCCGTCGCGCGTGATCTTGCCGAGCGCCTGGCGGTCGGCCGAGCACGACACGCCGAGCCCGATCGGCAGCGAGGCGCCGTGGCGCGGCAGCCGGATCACGCGCACGTCGTGGCAGAAATACT
>JBAQJL010000119.1:0-3939 GCA_049300295.1 Xanthobacteraceae bacterium | reverse complement strand
TGTACAGGGTTTCGGATGCCGGCCGTGAGTGAGATGTAGGCGTGCGCTTGGCCGGCGTCCGAAAGCCGTCAAGGAACGAACCCGCGGTCGGTGGTGGATGGAGATTTGGCGCGGTGACTATGGGTATTTGGCTGACACGTGACTTGCGCGATGTTGGCCGTGCTCAGCTTTAGCGGAGCCGATGGGGTAGTTTTTAGTGCGTGACGGCTTGCGACGATAATTGCAGTTGTCGACGGGCATTGCGGTTACGGCTCGGTTAGCTGGTTATTTTGCGCATGGTGACGAGCTCTGTGGCGGCCGATCTGAGATCGGCAATAAGGAGGCGCGGCGGCGAGTCTCGGTAACAGCACAATCGTTGTCATGACGTGTCGATCCTGACGGCGACCATTGGACCGCTCGGCCGATGGCGAGGCGTCTGGCCGCGTTCGAAGGTCTCGATGACGACCATGCGGCCGCCGCAGTGGGGGCAGCTATGGGTCGTGTCGTCATCGTTGGCATGGGTGTCGCTGGTCTGATTTTGCGCAGCCACATTGAGCAGCGCTCGCGCCCGCGCGATATTCTCCGCGCACGAGCTTTTTGCGAATAAGCCGTAATGGCGGATGCGGTGGAAGCCGGCGGGGAGGACGTGGATGAGGAAGCGGCGGATGAACTCCTGTGCGGTGAGTGTCATCATCTTGTATCGGGCGGAGCCGTCGGCACGGTAATCCTTGTACTTGAAGGTGACGCCGCCATTGTCGGCGGCGATCAACCGGCTGTTGGCGATGGCGACCCGGTGGGTATAGCGAGACAGATAGGTCAGCACCGCGGCGGGTCCGCCGAACGGGCGCTTGCCATAGACATACCATTTGATCTTGCGCAGCGGCGCCAGAAAGGCGGTGATGGCCGCGCGTTCGCCGAGACGGCGGTGGGTACCGAAGAAGTGCAATTGACCGGCGGCATGGGCGGCGAGAAGCTTTTGCAACATCAGCCGGCGAAACAGTTTGGATAGTGCCCGCCACGGCAGAAAGAACTTGGCCCGGCAGGCGACCCAGCGTTGACCATCGTGTGAGAGGCCGCCCGCTGGCACGATCATGTGCACATGCGGATGATGGACGAGCGCCGAGCCCCAGGTGTGCAGTACCGATGTGATGCCGATGCGAGCGCCCAGATGCTCGGGGTCGCCCGCAATCGTCATCATGGTCTCGGCGCTCGCCTTGAACAACAGATCGTAGACGACCGCCTTGTTCTGATAGGCGATCTCGGCGATCGCCGCCGGCACGGTGAACACCACGTGATAATACGGGACAGGCAGCAGATCCGCCTGCCGCTCGGCCAGCCATTGCTTGGCCGCTGCGCCCTGGCACTTCGGGCAATGCCGATTGCGACAGCTGTTGTAGGCAATGCTGGTGTGGTGGCAGTCCTCGCAGCGTTCGACATGGCCGCCGAGCGCCGCCGTGCGGCAGCGCTCGATCGCGCTCATCACCTTGAGTTGGTCGAGGCTGACATGACCGGCATTGGCTTGACGCCATGCAGGGCCATGCGCGCGGAAGACATCCGCGACCTCCAAAGCCGGACGAGGCACGCGCGTGATGGCGTTATGCCGGCGGCTTATCGGGCTTCGGGATCAGCGGTGTGAGCTGATCGAGCGGGCTGGTCACGGCGCGGATCACGTTGGTGGCGACCTGAGTGTAAAGCGCGGTCGTCTCCAACTTCACATGTCCAAGCAAAACCTGGATCAGGCGAATATCGATATTTTGCTCCAACAGATGGGTGGCAAAGCTGTGTCGCAGCGTGTGCGGCGTGACCCGCTTGTCGATCTCGGCAATGCGGGCGGCCATATGGACGGCGCGGGTGAGTTGCCGGGTCGTCATCGGCAGCATCGGATCGCGGCCGGGAAACAGCCATACCGCGGGCCGGGCAATGCAATACCAGTCGCGCAGCAAGTCCAATAACCGTGGGGACAGCATGGCCAGGCGATCCTTGCGGCCCTTGCCCTGTTCGATGCGCAGCAGCATGCGCTTGGAATCGACGTCCGCGACCTTCAGCGCCACCACCTCGGAAACCCGCAGCCCTGCGCTGTAGGCGGCGCTCATCGCCGCCTTGTACTTCGGCCCGGGTGCCGCCTCTAAGAGCTGGCCGATCTCCTGCGGGCTCAGGATCACGGGAATCTTGCGCGGCTCGCGGACGAAGGTGAGGTGCCGCTCCATGTCGGGGCGGTCGAGGGTCGTGCTGAAGAAAAAACGCAGCGCCGACACCGCACTGTTCATGCTCGACGGCTGTACCCCGTTCTGCCGCTGATGCAGTTGAAACCGGCGCAGATCGTCGGCGCTCGCGGTATCGGGCGAGCGGCCAAGAAATGACGCAAAGCTTTTGACCTGGCGGATGTAGTCGTGGCGCGTCTTGTCGCTGAAATTGCGCACCGCCATGGCGTCGAGCATGCGCTGGCGCAACGGGCTGATGGGCTGGTCCTGCATCGGAGTGCTCCTCGTGAGGTTGCAACACTCCAATCGTCGAACTCACGAAGCTCTCATCAAATCCCCTGTCGGCCTTCGCTCCAGACTAGACCGGCCCGCAGCCTCCCTCCCGCGAAGCGGGTTCGTTCTTTGACCCCTTGCAGACATCGGCGTCAGTTCTTGCTGTGCTGCACAACAGCCCTCATTCAACGACAGCTGGGTTGATGCGCTGAGCGCAGCACCTCGCTTTAACATGCACCAGGTTCGGTGGGTCTTGCCGGTGGCACGGACTGCACAATCCGATAGACGACCTGGTCCACCACCACGCCGCTCGGCTTTCGCAGTTTGCGCATGCCTGTGACCTTTCCTCCGATGCTCTCGGCGAGCCGCCGGCTCGGCAGATTTTCAACGGCCAACGGAAAAGTGAATGCGGTCGCCCCGACACATCGGCAAGCCCAGGTGATGATCGTGGCCACCGCCTCGCGTCCTATGGCACGCAGCTAACAAAGCAGGCATCCACCGAAAAACACTCGAGTACTGGATCAAGCGCAGCACGGCCGGTGACGCCGGATACGACATCGAGTGGGAAGGCGTGATGTGGAGGTTTCACGAACACTGCGAATCAGCGATAACCGAGGCCCATGATAAGGTCCTCGCGGCGGCGTGGGATATGGCAATGGGCGGCGCAGTCTACAAGACCGACCCGGTTCTCGTGGACCATGGTTACGAAGGCCGTGACGCCTACGCAACGGATGAAAACGGAAACTTTATTTTAGAGGCCGTCCGCCGACCAAACGTTAAAATGATGCGGTTTCTTTTGGAGTGGGCGCTCCCCGAAAAGTGGGGAAAGCATCGCAAAAGCGACATTCCCCAGACGGGTGGCGTACTTGTCATCGGCAAACGCACTGCGGAACCCGAAAATAGTTGCGCCGCAACCATCAAAGCCAGGCAGTGGAAGGCGCGTTCGAGGGAGATTGAGAAGGCAAAGTCCTAGCAGTGTGCGGGGCAGGATCTGCCCCATCACCGCGCTGTTGCGGGGGCTGCCGAAGCCCAACCGCCCAGCTCGGCGATCGATGCCATCGACCTAAGGCAATCGCTGGCGCCACCCAGAGCTCGAGCCCGATTCGCCGCGCCGCTCGGCTCGCATCCGCCAACCGACAGAGAGCACCACCCCGCCAGCCTGAAAGGCGCGAACTTCATGTTTACGTTCCCCGACGCGACGGGCTATCATCCAGCTGTCGGGAGACCGAGCGCCTTCCTTCGCAACCTGACAAGAGTCACAATCCAATTGCTGACGCGTAGACGTCCTTTTGGAAACGGACTCTTCGCAGACAAGACCTAAGCAGGGGCGATTGGTAACAGTCGCCTTGTTCCCTCTTATTGTCTGCTGACCGACCATGTGCCTGTCGGCGCGCGGCGCCGCCGCGCCAAGGGATAAAGAGCAGCATCACGCCAGCCCGAAATGTCGGAGCGAGAGCACGCCGTTGAGCCCTCCAGCGTGAGCCGA
>JBAQJL010000118.1:0-64069 GCA_049300295.1 Xanthobacteraceae bacterium | reverse complement strand
GCGAGGAGCTCGCTGCCCGGGTGGCGGACGGAGTGACATCCGTTGGCGCTGCCATGAAGCGCGGGACCGGACTGAGCCAAGCCTGAAAACTTGGCGAGAGCCGCGGTAGAGCGCCGGAAGGCGAGCGGCCCCCTCCCATTCCCTCCCCCGCACGCGGGGGAGGGTCAGGGTGGGGGCCGCGCCGCGACCCCGCCCAGCGGCAACGCTGCGATGGCGCGGAGCGGCCTCACTATGCGCCTTTCGGCGCTCCGCCTCCCTTATGTCGAGGCGGCGTTCGTGAACATCGTTGGCAAACCTCGGGGCGCGAACAAAAAGCGCAACGCGAGAATGAGATTTCGTGTTCACCTCTCCCCGCGTGCGGGGAGAGGAGAAGCGCCGGCGTTTCCGCGACAAATCGTTGGTGCGCCTCAACAGCGTTTCGGGAGTATGGTCGGAGCCGGGGCAACGCGCACCACGCGGCGGCAAGATCGCGGCGATGCGGCGCCTCCGAACGAGCGGGGACGGGAGGATCGCCATGACCAGTGTTGCAACGATGGCCGACGCCGCGGTTTCGAACGAGCGCGGCGACATGCGCCACGTGGTGGCGCGGCTCGAGCGCCTGCCGTACTGCTCGTGGCATCTAAAGATGCGGCTGATCATCTGCACCGCATGGTTCTTCGACGCTTTCGATTCGATCGCCATCGCGGTCGTGCTGCCGCCGCTGATCGGGATGTGGCATCTCGTGCCGCAGCAGATCGGTCCGCTGATCGGTATCGGCTTCCTCGGCCAACTGGTCGGCGCGATCGCGTTCGGCTGGATCGCCGAGAAATGGGGACGCCGCTCTTCGATGCTGGCAACGCTGCTGATTTTTTCGCTGGGCGCGTTGGCCTGCGCCGCGGCGACGAGCTACGGTATGCTGTTCTGGCTGCGCTTCGTTCAAGGCATCGGCCTTGGCGGCGAGATTCCGCTGATGGCCGCCTACGTCAACGAATTCGCTCACGCCAGGAACCGAGGCCGGTTTTCGGTTTCGATCCAGGTGTTATTCTCGGTCGGCCTCATGGCGGTTGCCCTGGTGGGCGTCTACGTGGTGCCGCACTGGGGCTGGCAGTGGATGTTCATCATCGGCGCCGTGCCCGGACTGATCGCAATTCCGATGCGCATGGTGCTACCAGAGTCGCCGCGCTGGCTCGCGAGTCAAGGGCGCTACGACGAAGCGGACCAGGCGATTTCGCGGATCGAAGCCATCGCCGCCCACGAGGGACTCGTCGGCGCGCCGCTGCCGGCCGATATTCCGGCGGTGGCGGAGGCGCGGCCGAACGTCGCCGATCTGTTCAAGGGCATCTATCTGCGCCGCACCATCGCGGTGTGGTTCATCTGGATCGGCGCTTATTTCGTGTCGTACGGCATCACCGCGTGGATGCCGACGCTGTTCCGCACCGTCTATCATCTTAGCGTCCAGCAATCGCTGAATTACGGCCTGATCAACAACCTGTTCGGGCTGTCCGGCGCGTTCATGGCGCTTTATCTGATCGAGGCGATCGGGCGGCGTCGCATGTTCGTTCTCAGTCTCGGCGGCTGCGCCATCTCGCTCATCGCGTTCGCATTCCTGCCGCAACCCAGCGCTGCCGAAACACTCGCGCTGGCGTCCTGCGGATTTTTCTTTCTGAGTTCCACTCTGCTATCGCTCGCCACCTATACGGCCGAAATCTATCCGACGCAGCTGCGCGCGCTTGGCGGCGGCGTCGCCAGCTCATTTCAGCGTGGCGCATCGGTGGTCGGTACGACCGTCGTCGGATGGGTGCTGCCGTATTATGGTATCAACGCAGTCTTCGTGATGTTCGGGCTGTTTGCCTTGTTGGGGGCGGTCACGGCCTTCTTCTTCGCCATCGAGACCCGCGGAAAAGTGCTCGAACATGTATCGCCTGCCGTGTAGCCAATTGCGGACCGAATCATGAATAACGAAGCCACGCGCAGCGGCGCGTATGCCGATCTGCCGGGCGTGAAGCTGTGGTTCATCGACACCGGCGGCGGCGACGTGCCTATCGTGCTGCTGCATCCGAACACCGGCACGGTCGCGGTCTGGCAGCCGCAGATTTCAGCGTTTGCGCAGGCCGGCTATCGCGTCATCGCGTTTGACCGCAGAGGCTGGGGCAAGAGCACGCCAGATCCTGCGGCTAGCTCGGAATCAGGCGGCATCGCCGCCGATCTGCACGCGCTGGCCGAGCATCTGCGGCTCGACCGCTTTCATCTGCTGGGCGTCGCCGGCGGCGGTTTCATCGCGCTCGACTACGCGGCCTGGCATCCGGAGCGGGTGCGCAGCCTCATCGTCGGCGCCAGCACCGGCGCCATTGAGGACAAGGATGTGGCCGACTTTATCGCCCGCATCGGAATTCCCGACATCAGGAAGCAATCCGCACATTATCGCGAAATCGGCGCGTCGTATCGCGGCGCCAATCCCGAAGGAACCAAACGCTGGATCGAGATTGACGAGCACGCGCGCCAGCCGGGCGCGGGCTTTCAGCCGCCGCTGCGCACACCAAACACGCTCGCCAAGATCGCCACCATCCCGGCGCCGACACTGATCATCGCCGCCGACGCCGATTTGCTGGCGCCGCCGGCCCTGATGCGCCTGTGGGCGCGCCATCTGCAAAATCACGAATGGGCCGAGATCCATGATGCCGGCCACGCCATGGCGTGGGAGCAGCCGGGCACGTTCAACGACAAAGTTCTGGACTTCATCAGGCGACAATGAATTGCGGCCGCCGCGCTCTCACAAGTAACCGCGGCTGCGCCAGTACAGTTCTGCGGCCGGATGCAGCGGTACGGTCTGCGGCGTATCGAGAGCCTCACGCGCCATGCGCTCCACCGGCAAATCGCCCGGCTCTTCCCAAGGGATGCACATCTTGCGCGCATCGAGGGCGGCGCAGATCGCCGTCACCAGATCCGCATGCGCTTCTTCGTGGACGAATACGGTCCAGCCGGAGAAATCGAGCGATAGAACGTCGTCCGGCAGCTTCGGATAAGCCGACCGCGGCAGCACGGCGCGGCGATAACCCATACCTTCGAGACTTTGCACGGTTGCCTCGGCGAGCGGCAGAATTTTGATACTGGCATCGAGCGCCTGGGGCACCCAGGAGCTTGCTGCCTCGTCAAAGATGGCATCGACCTCGCCGCGGATGAGTGCCTTGAAGGTTTCCGTGTGCGGCCACGGCACGCTGCCGCGCTTTTGCACTTCGCCGCCCCAGCTTTTGATGTCGTCGCGCGAAAAGCCCGCCACCGCCGCGACATCATCGAACATGTGATGCAGGCAATGATCCGGCGTCGCGCGCATCAGAATGCGAAGTTTTGGCCTTCGCGCCGCAATGTCTTCGAAGCGTACCAGCCCGGTTTCAGGCCGTACGGCGAAAACAAACGCGTCCCACGATGGAATGACGGCGATCGCCCGCGCCGGCATGGGGCGTTTGAAGATGCCTTTGCCGCGCAGCGCGACCGACAGCACAGAAGCCGGATTAATCATCGCCAGATCGGCCTCGCGCGCGGCGACGGCAAAAATGCCGTCGGCCGAGCTGCTGGCCGAAAGCGTCACCGGCCGCCCGCCGCGCGAATCCCGCAGCACGACCTTCGGCAGAACATAATGCGGAACCGCGTCGGCGGCGGCGCCGCCTGTCATTTCGGAGGCGATCTCCAGCACCAGACGTGAGCGCGTCACGTTGGGATTGGTGATGGGGGCCCCCGGCGTCGTCATCGTTCGTCGTCCTAAGGCTTGATCGGGAGGAAATGTGTGGTGAACAGCGCGCTGTCCGCGGGCTTTTCCTTGAGCGTTCCCATATCGACGAAGGACTGCGCGAGCACAGCGACGGCTTGCGGATCGAAGCGGCCATCATCGACGAACATGCCGATCTCCGAATCGTAGTCCTTGTGCACGACACTCGCGTTCTGATGCAGGATGCGCTCGGCCAGCACCGAAGTTTCATCCCGATGGATTTTCATGAAAGCGATCGCGGCAAAAAAACCGTTGAGAAATCGCCGCACGAGCGCTGGTTTATCGGCGACGAGAGACTTTTGCGCGAACACCACATGGGTAATGAAATGCGGCGCATAGCGATCCATGGTCGTCAATATGCGGCCCTGGTTTTGCTCCTCCAGGCCGAAACCCACTTCGGTCGACAGCACGATGGCGTCGACGCGTTTCGCTCGCAACGCCGCCATGCTGGTCTCCGCCGCACCCAGAGCGACCGCGTGCACACCGTTCTGACCCCAGCCCTCCTGAATCGCCATCTGCTTCGCCAGCCAGTCGCTGAGTGAGCCGACGGTCGAGACGGCGATCAGTTTTCCCTTGAGATCGGCAACTGTCTTGATCGGCGAATCGGCAAGCACGATCGCCGAAATATTACGCGGCGGACCGGCAAAAGCGGCGACGGCGATGGCCGGCGCGCCCTTGACGGCAAACGCCATCCCCGGGCCGCTGCCGAGCCCGAATTCGATGCTCCCCGCGGCCAGCGCCTGCTGCACCTTGGCATCGCCTCCGAGGCTGGAGATTTCAACGTCGAGTCCCTGCTTGGCGAAGAATCCCTGCGCGACGCCGACATCGACTGGAAGAAAAGTCCAGGCGATGCCTTGCGCCTTGCCGACGCGGACAAGCTCATTGGCGTGCGCAACCCTGGCGCCGGCGAGCACAAAGCTGGCGATCGCCAGCAGCCGGACAAATCCTGTCATGCGACGAGATGCGTTCATGGCGTTATGATATCCGTAAAGCGCGGGAAGATTTCAGCCACTTAGCCAGAATAATTGTTCGACGCCCATGACAGGCAGGATAGGGCCGAGGCATGGAATATCCAAGTCACCGACAAGGTCGTGACGCCGCAGACCCGGCGTGGCATCAGCATCGGCCATGCCGTGCGATAACCTGCGACAAAATATTTCGCACGATACGGAATTAGCTATCCTTGTGCGGGTTGGTGGGAGTGAATAGGCTCCGCGTCCAAACTTAGTGCAAACATCAAAATGACCTGGGGAGTGGGAGGATGCCGCATCGTAAAGGGGGACAAGAGCTCACGCGCCGCGCGCTGCTCGCGGGCGCGGCTGCAATCAGCGTATTGCCGGCGCGGCGCGCGCGAGCGCAAGTGGCTGAGCCGCTCAAGATCGGCTTTCTAACCGTCGATACTGGCCCGCTCGCCGCCGGCGGCAAGCAGCAGGAAGAAGGTGCGGCGCTATTTTTGCAGGAACGCGGCGGCATGATCGCCGGCCGCAAGATCGAGCTGATCAAACAGGACACGGCCGGCAATACGTCACTGGCAAGAACCAAGACGCAGGAGCTTGTCGAACGCTACAAAGTGCCGGTGATGATCGGCCCGCTGGCGACCAACGAAGCGCTGGCGATGGACAGCTATATCCGCGACACAAAGGTCCCGCTGATCACCACGACTTCGGCCGCAACTGTCGATCTGAAAGCCCATCCGGTCAATCCGTGGGTGCTGCACGCCTTCGGCACCGCGCCGCAGGTGACCTTCCCGCTCGGCGATTACGCAGCCAAGACGCTTGGTTATAAGCGCATGGCGATTGTCGCCGAAGATTTCACCTACGGTTACGAGGGCGCCGGCGGATTTCAGCTCGCGTTCGAAGCCGCCGGCGGCAAGATCGTGCAAAAACTCTGGCCGCCACTTAATGCGCCTGAATACGCCCCTTACCTGGCGCAGATCAAAAACAACATCGACGGCATCTATATGGGCTTTGCCGGCATCAATCCGCTGCGCTTCCTCAAGCAGTTCAATGAATTCGGCTTGAAGGGCAAGCTCGGCGTGCTCGGCAACACGACGAGCACTGACGAGGGCATTCTCAAGCTGATGGGCGACGAGGCGGTCGGCGTTTATACAGCCGGCTGGTACGCGGCGGGCCTCGACACACCGGATAACAAGAAATTCGTCGTCGGCATCAACACCGCCAATCACCACGACCCGGGATTTTATACCGCCGGTCCCTACACGGCGCTGCTCATCATCGAGGAAGCGCTCAATACGACCGGCGGCAATACGGCCGACGCCGCGGCGTTTCTCAAGGCGATGCGCGACGTCCGCCTGACCCACGGTCCGATCGGACCGGTGCGGCTCGACGAGTATGGCACGCCGATCCTCGACATCTATATTCGCAAGGTCGCGCGCCTGAACGGCAAGCTTGAGAACACGATCCTCAAGACTTATCCGCAGGTCGGCCAGTTTTGGACCTACAAGCCTGCCGAATTCGTCACCCGGCCGCCGTTCTCGCGCGATTACCCGCCGAGCAAATATCTCGAATAGCGCAATCGTGCGGCGCGCTACGCCGCACTCGTGTATTTGGGGTCGCGGTCGAGCAACTCGATCGACACACCTTCGGGCGCGCGAATAAAACAGACGCGCACGCCCGGCCGCACCGTCGTCGGCTCGCGGGTGAATTCGACTCCCTTGGCTTTCAGGTCGGCCGCAATCGCGTCGATGCCGCTGACCGACAGCCCGAAATGGTCGAGGCCGCGGTACGGGATGGAAGGCGCCGCGTTGGTGCCGTCGCCATCCTTCACCGGCGCAATGAAGATGTTGCCACCGCCGAGCTTCAAATCGATGCGGGTCTGGCCCCCCTGCGTGCTCCGCATAATCTCGGCGCCCAGCATTTTCTCGAACCACTGCGCCATTCCTTCCGGATTGACGGTGCGCAGATGAATGTGATCCCAGGTAATCTTGGCCATGAATTCTCTCCCCTTTTACCGAAGCTACTTTTTCACACTTTGATCTTTTCGTCGTCCGTGACGCGGCCGACTGCGGCGCGCTTGAGCATCCGATCCTTGAATGCGGTGTAGTTTTTCAGTTCGCCCACCGGCAGATCACGGCGTGAGCCCCAGACGTAGAATACGAAACCGTAAGGATCGAGCACGCTGTATCGGTCGAGGAACCATTCGCGGTTCGCTAGCATACCGTCGATTTGCTTGAGGTAGCCGTGAAAGGTTTTCAGGCCGGCTTCCTTGATGCCTGGAAATGCCGTCGTGTCGGCCGTGTAGCGTTCTGGGCGACCCACATGGGCATTTGCCGGATGCACACTCGAAGCGAAGAAGCCGATCAGCGACAGCGCCTTGGCCTCGGCGACCGGATCCTTCGGCCACAGATCGAAGCGTTTGCCGAGATAGGGCAAGATGGCCGTGTTCTCGGTTAGCGGCCCCCCATCGTCGAGACGCAACGCCGGCACCCGTCCCAGCGGATGAATCTTGAGGTAGGCGTCGGTGCGCTGCTCGCCACCGGCGAGGTCGACCTTCTTGGCCTCGTATTTCTCGTCGCTTTCTTCGAGCACGATGTGCGCCGCCAACGAACAGGCGCCTGGAGCGTAATACAGCGTCAACATTGTCAAATTCTCCTTGACCCCGGCGGGCGGCAAAACTGCCGCGACCGAGGCCGGTCGGTCCTCACGGCAGGGCAACTATAGTTCGGGAATGGCCGGCACGTCACTGGCCGAAGGCGACGCAGCAAAGGTGCACTCGTATGAGTTGCAAACACATCACGACAGCACCTCTGTGCATGGCATCGCAGGTTTCTTATTAATCTCATCGCAGTTTATTGCGGGCACCATCCGCCGGCTTGGGCGATATGGCGAAAGTTCCATTGCCGACACGCGAAATCGTCGTCCCCCGAGCAGGCTGGGTTCCCGATGAAGACGGAGCCGGCATCTCGATCGTGGGACAGACGACAGATGCAAACATCGCCTTTGAAATCGCCGTTCAACAAGACCGGAGCCGCGGTTGCCGTTCGCGTTCTGCGGGTCACCAAAGAACTGCGGTGTCATCCGTTGTTCGGTTACACGATGGCCTTTGTATTCGTCGCGCTCGCCACGCTTCTGCAGCGGGCGGCAGGAAGCCTCTACGAAAACACGCCGTTTCTGACCATATTTCCCGCCATTATTGTAGCCGCGCTGATCGGCGGCCGCGGCCCGGGATTTCTCGCCGCGATTTTGGCCGGCGGATCGCAGTGGACGCTGTTCATCCCGGCGCTGCACTGGCTCGCCGTTGCCTCCTACGCAGTCGACGCCACCATCTGCGTCATGTTGATCGATTACATCAACCGAACGCTCGATCTCCTGCTTGCGCACATCGATCGCGAGAAGCAGGCCAAGCAACATCAATCCATATTGGCGAAGGAGTTGCACCACCGCATCCAGAACCTGTTCACGGTGATCCAGGGCGTTGTCCGCTTCAGCCTGCCGGGTGATGGAATGGTTCACGCCGCAGCAGTTAGGGAACGGCTGATGGACCGGCTGCAATCGATGTCAGCCGCCAATCGGGCGATTACCGATTCGATGGGCGATGGGGTGCACCTGCTCGACCTTATCAGCGGCGAAATCCGCGGCTTCGAAGCGCAATTCGAGATCGGCGGTACTGGCCGGCTTTTGCTCGGAGCACAGCTCACCCAGGATTTCTCTCTGATCCTGCACGAGCTCGTCACCAATGCCCTCAAATACGGAGCGCTGTCGGTCCCGCAGGGCCGGGTGAGTTTGCGGTTCGACTGGATCGTCGGCGTGCTGTCCTTCACGTGGCAGGAGCGCGGCGGACCGCCCGTAGCCGAACCCGAGGCCACCGGCTTCGGCAGCCGCATTCTTGGGACTTTTGCCAGAAGCTTTAGCCGCAAAGTCGAGGCGAGCTACGCGCTGGCAGGCCTGCGCTACATGTTGCAAATCGAATCTGACGAGATCAGAAGCGTAGAGTCGGCGTCGGCGACCTCCGCGCGCGTTCCAAGTCCGCCTCCCGTCCTCAAGACGCATACGGCTCGGCGCCCCCGCGCGCTCGTTCCTTAAGGCCCAAGCGATAAATCGCATTGGCTGCCGCACTCGCCGGTCTGGCGCCGTGGCGTGGCCGGGCGCAAAGGCTTGCGCTAATATTGGGTTCCCCGCCACCTGTGAAAGCGCCCGGACTCATGCCTTTTGCTCGAAACCTCGCAGCCCACGGCGCAAAAATTCCCGCCATCGGCATCGGCACGTCCGGGCTCGGCACCGTTCACGCCGAACATATCGCAACGGCATTGCGGGCCGGCTACCGGCATATCGATACAGCAAGAAAATACGGCACCGAGCCGGCCGTCGGCGATGGCATGCGCGCTTCAAGCGTGCCGCGCAGCGATATCTTTGTCTGCACCAAGGTCTCGCACGAGAATCTTCATGCCGCCGACTTCGCCCGCTCGGTCGAACAAAGTCTCCGTGCGCTCGGCGTCGACTACGTCGATCTGCTGCTGGTTCATTGGCCAGAGAAGAACACTCCGCTTGCCGAAACCATGGGCGCGCTCGGCAAGGCGAAGCGGGACGGCCTCACGCGTCACATCGGCGTCGCCAATTTCAACATCGCCATGCTTGACGAGGCGATCCGGCTTTGTCCGGAGCCACTGGCGACCCTGCAAGTCGAGTGCCATCCCTATCTCGACCAGTCGAAGGTCATCGCGGCGTGCCGCGCCCGCGGCGTCGTGCTGACAGCCTATTGTCCGCTGGCTCGCGGCCGCATTCAGGGTGACGCCGTGCTGACCGAAATCGGACAGCGTCACGGCAAGACCGCCGCGCAGGTCGCGCTGCGCTGGCTGATGCAACAGGACATCATTGCCGCGATCCCGCGGTCATCGAACGCAACGCGCATTGCCGAAAACATCGACGTGTTCGATTTCGAACTCAGCGAGAACGAGATGCGCCGGATCGGCGCGCTCAAGCGGCCCGACGGCCGTACCGCAAACCCCGCCGGACGCGCGCCGGTGTGGGATACGTGAGCTCGCGATTCCGGGGCGCACCGTAGGCGCGAGCCCGGAATCCATAGCCACAAACGACGAACTTCTTTAGGGTCTGCATCAAATTCATTCCGACGGTGATTATGGATTCCGGGCTCCTCATTGCGCTCGGCCCCGGAATGACGGAAAGGAAATGCATGTCCCAAGCGCCAAAATACTTCATGTACTTTCCCGGCAATTACCGCTGGTCGGCCGCGTTCGTGAACATGCTGGGCACCGCGCCGTTCGGCGGCGTCGACATCAGCGAACTGCACGCCATCGGCCGGATGCTCGACGGCAAGAGCGGCGAGGACGACGAAGCGTGGTTCGACGCCAGTATGAAGGTCGCCGACACCGTGCGCGGTCACGCCGAGAAATTCCGTGCCGAGCGGCATCCGGCATCGGCCGCCTCGTTTTACTTGCGCGCCTGTCATTATTACCAGATGGGCGAACGCTTCCGCACACCGAAGGATGCCCGCGCACTCGATGCCTACCGCATGTCGGTCGAGTGCTTTCATCAGTTCGTCGCACTGTCCGGTAGCAAGATCGAAATCGTCGACGTGCCGTTCGAGGGCAAGAAGCTTCCCGGATATTTTGTCCCGGCCCACCCCCCGCTTCATCCCCCGCAAACGGGGGAAGAAAGGGAGGGGGGCGCTCGCCCTGTATGGTGTTCTTCGACGGTCTCGATATCACCAAGGAGATCCAGTTCCTGCGCGGCGTGCCCGATCTGGTTCGGCGTGGCATTTCGGTACTGGTGATGGATGGACCAGGCACCGGCGAGGCAATCCGATTTCGCGACATGCCATTGCGCTACGATTATGAGAAAGCCGCCAGCGCCTGCATCGATTATCTGGAGAAGCGCTCCGATGTCGACCCGAGACGCATTGGCGTCATGGCCATCAGCCTCGGCGGCTACTACGCGCCGCGCTGCGCGTCGATGGAGCCGCGCATTGCCGCCTGCATCGCCTGGGGGGCGATCTGGGATTATTATGGCACCTGGAAGAAGCGCATCGATGCCGGCTTCAAGGCCTCGATGTCGGTACCCGGCCATCACATCATGTGGATTCTGGGCGTCGATTCACTCGATGCCGCGCTGAAAAAACTCGAACCGTTCCGGCTCGACGGGGTGGTGCAAAAGATGCGCTGCCCGTTCCTGATCGTCCATGGCGCCGACGACGAGCAAATTCCGCTGAAGGATGCGCAGGCGCTCTATGACGCCAGCGGCTCCGCCGACAAGACCTTGCGGGTATTCACCGCCGAAGAGGGTGGCGCTCAGCATTGCCAGCGCGACTATCTCTCGCTCGGCACCGCTGTCATGTGGAATTGGCTGGAAGACAAATTGCTGGGAGCGTGAATTCGGGCTCCCCGCCTCCGGAAAGCCTCGGGCTAGCGTTCCGTCGTCCTCACGTGCTCGTGTGAATGACTGTGATCGTGCGGGTGATCATGGTCGTGCGAATGGCTATGGCCGTGATGACCATGCTCATGACCGTGCGCATGGTCATGCTCATGATCATCATCGTGATGATGCAGCCGTTGACGCGGACGCGGACCACGCGGGTCTTCGTCGAACACCAGCGACTTGATGGTCACTGGCACCGTGTAGGACGGCATGCGAATGCGACCCAGATCGATGTAGTCGAAATCCCACAACACCACACCGTCGATGACCAGAAGCTCGCTGTCGACATGCAACTCCTCACGCAGAATATGGCCGAGGGTTTGCGCTACGTCGCCATCGAGCATGATGAAGACTGGCTCTTTCTTGGCGATGCGGTCGGCGATGCCGCCCTTGATGCCCTTGGCGAAGGCGAACAGCCGCTCGTGCGCCGGCATCCCGGTCCAGCGCAGCGCCAGTGCAATCTCGCGTTCGCTTTCCTGCAGGTCGAACGCCGTGATGTGGCTCTTGATTGCGGCGGCGAGCTTGTCTGAATCGATGATCTCGCCGCACTCGAACGGCGGCTGCAGCACCTGAAGATTGCGCTGCGGCAAAAGCGTGCCGGGCGAGGAGATGTAGCTGGTATTGCCTGAGAGCTGCACCGAATACTCGGAAGCGCCGAGCGCGGTGGCGCGAATGCATTCGCCGGCCGGCAGCACCGGCCACGGGAACGCGCCTTTCTCGATGCGCTCGCGGATGGCACGGCCGAGCCGCGGGCCCATGTCGCCGAAATCCTGGTTTTCACGCTGATAGATGTACTCGGCGACACCGCCCGAGAACATGATGCCGTCGATGCGGCCGAGATCGCCGATCGGATCGGTCAGATAGAGGTGTTCGACGTCGTGCGGCATCGGCCGCACCGTCAACGCAGCGACCAAAGTATCGGCCATCACGTTAGCGACTTTCTGCATGTCGGCGAGGTCGATCGCATCGCCGCGATCCCAGGAAAAGCCCGCACGCTTGGCGTGATGTTTCCCTGCCGGGTCGAGCCGGACAATTTTGCCGTTCTCGACGACCTGGAGGCGGCCACCGATATGCACGGCCGCGGTCGCGATTACCTTGCCCTTCTCGACCAAGCCGAGCTTGGTGGTGCCGCCGCCGATGTCGATGTTGAGGATGCGCTTGTGCTCGTCGCTGGAGACGCGTGCGGCGCCGGAGCCGTAGGCGGCGAGCATTGATTCCATGTGATGCCCGGCAGTTGCGGTGACGAATTCTCCGCCCTGCTCGGAAAGGATTGCAGCGATGCCTTGCGCGTTCTCGCGCCGCAGCGCCTCGCCGGTGAGAATGACCACGCCGGTGTCGATATTGTCGGGATGGAGCTTCGCGGCATCGTAGGCGTCGTCGATGATGGCGCCGAGCTTGGCGTCGTCGATGCGCTCCTCGCTCTGATACGGCGTGAGCGCGACCGGCGACTGAAACAGCGTTTCGCGCGAAACGACATAGTAGCGGCTGGTCAGATCCGCGGCGAGACGGCGCAGGTGAACGCGCGAGAAGATGACTTGCGTACCGGAGGAGCCGATGTCGATGCCAACAGTAGTCAGCGAGACGTTGTCTTGCCGCCACAGCGGGTTGTCTTCGAGCGGGACCTCGTCGTTCTCAAAATCGTAATCGTGGTCGTGATCGTGGTCGGTGTCCTCGTCGTGCTCGTGCACGAGGTTTTGACCATAAAGGTGATCGGAAAGATTGTGGCCCCCTGGTTTCTTTTCGTTGTTGTCGTCGGCGTCCGCCATTCGTCGTTCCTTCGTTCCTGCCGCCCGGGTGCCCGCGTAATTCCAGTCTTAATCCCGCGCCCGGGGCCGAAGGTCAATGGCCGGCCGCGCCAGCCCGCCATGCCCAGGCGCTGGTCAGACGGCCACGACGAGCTGCCCGATGAGTTTGCCGAAATCGGCGAGTTTCTCGATGGCCATGCAGGCCTCGATGGTGCGGTCAATCTGCGAGATTTGCAGCCGCGCACCGGCGCATTCGATGAATTTTTCGCGCAATTCGGAATCGCTCATGCGATTCTCAGGATTGCCGCGTGGAAACTCGACGCGCCTTTGCAACACACGGCCGTCCTTGGTGCGGATCGTCACGGCGGCACCAGTCAGCACCTGGTCGAATTCCGGGCCGTGTTCGAGGGTCACGCGGTCGCTGAGCTCGCGGATGACTGGATCGTCATAGGATTCCGGCGTGAACGACGTGGGGATGAGCTTGCCGCGCAGCACGATACCGAGCGCCGTGATGAAATAGGCGCTGTGGTCGGCGGTCTCCTTGTTGCGCGGATATTTCTTGGCCGGATCGCCGTTGTGGTTGACGGTCCGTTTGCTCAGGCGCAGCCGCACTGACTCGATGTCGTCCGGCTTGAGATCGTGCTCGCGCACCAGGGCGCCGGTCGCAAACAAGTGTCCCTGATTGGTGGATTCGGTCGGAAAATATTTCATGCGGGTACGCATCAGATAGTAGTCGTTCGGGACGGGCTTTGGCCGATAGTTTTCGACGCCGCGCAGCAGGCAATAGGCGAAGCCCTTGTTACCTTCAACCACCCGCTCCGGTCCGGTGAACCCTCGCGCAGCGAGCAGCGCGCCATAGACACCGCGTTCCAGCATCAAGCTGTCGGCGATGTTCTTTGAATTGTTGTACTCCTCACCCTCCGCATCGTTGATGCCGAGCCCGAGCGACGACGAGGCGCCGATACCCATGGCATTCGTCATCTGCGCCGCGCTGAGGCCAAACAGACGTCCGGCAATCGCCGCGCCGAGAAACGGCATGACCGAACCGTGATGAAAGCCCATCGGCGTGAGGCCCTCGGCGAACGCGTCGACCATGCGGCCCATGATCTCGTAGCCGGCGACCGCAGCCTCGATTGCCGCTTTGCCCGAGGCGTTCTGACGCTCGGCAACGGCGAACACGGCCGGCAGACAATCGCTCGGGTGCCCGCCGCCGATCTTCCCGGGACTCTTCGGAAAGTGATAACCGTCGTTGAAGTCCAGATAGCGGACCATGGCGCCGTTAGCGATGATCGCAGACGACAGTGACACCTTCGCGGTCTCCCCGATCAGCGTAGCATCGGGTCGGCCGCTGTTTTCGCGCGCAACGTCGCGGCAAATCCTGCAGGGCTCCGCGTCGAATGCGCCGATCGCACAGGCAAGCGCATCGATGAAGAACCGCTTCATCTCATAGGTGACGCGATCGGGAATGTCCTCATAGCGGATGCCGAGGGCGAATTCGGAGAGTTCGCGCGTTACCGACATGCTTAGCCTGCTCCATGCTTCGCGCGCGATCATTGCGGGGGCGCCGCCCGAGTGTCCAGCGCGCTTCGACAACGCTGCCTTGTGGTGGCGTCAGTTGCCTCCCGCACAGGCGGCACGCAAGATGCGCCGAAGGTCGCGCTCGATCGTGAACAATCGGGAGGAATGGTGTCCACGCTACTCCGCACGTTATCGTTCTGCTATCAGATCCTCATCGGCACGCTCGTACCGGCGGCAGCCGCCGATGACGCCGCGTCGTTCTACCAATCCCATGCATTGCGCATTGTTATTGGGCATGAGGTCGGCACCGGCTTCGATCTCTACGCGCGGCTGCTCGCGCGCTACCTCGGGAATCATCTCGCCGGCCACCCGACTGTCATCCCGGAAAACATGGTCGGCGCCGCGGGACTGGTGGCGGCCAACTGGCTCTACAACGCAGCACCGAAGGACGGTTCGACAATCGCGATCTTCGCCCACACTGCAGCGTTCGATCCGCTGCTTGGCGACAGCAAAGGCCGATATGACGGCACGCAATTCACCTGGATCGGCAACATGGACTCGGTCGTCGGGCTGTGCGGCGTGTGGCAGGATTCCGGCATCGCGCGCTTCGACGACCTGTTTTCGAAACAGACCCTGTTCGGCAGCGCCGGCTCCGGGACGGCCGGCCCCCTGACGCAATTCCCGACCGCGCTGCGCAACCTGCTTGGCGTCAAGATCAAGCTGATCCAGGGCTATCGCGGCTCGGCCGACATCCGCCTGGCGATGACCCGCGGCGAGGTTCACGGCGTCTGTGGCATCCCGCTATCGACCGTCAAGACCGAGTGGAGGGACGACTACGGCGCCGGACGGTTCAAGCTGCTCCTGCAGCTCGGCCACGACAAGGATCCGGCGCTCGGCGACGTGCCGCATGTCTACCAATACGCCAAGACCGACGACGATCGAAAACTGTTCGACCTGATCTTCGGCCTGCAAAAAATCGGACGCCCCTTCGCGGCGCCGCCGCAAATTCCGAAGGCTCGCGCAGAGGCGCTGCGCAACGCTTTCATGGCAACGCTCAACGATCCGAAGTTCAAGGCGGAGGCTGCCAGACTGCAGATCGACTTGACGCCAATGAACGGCGAGGATGTCGCGGAGTTCGTTCGCCAAATCTACGCTGCGCCGCCCGCTATCATTGCCCGCGCCAGGCGCGCCGTGAAACCGTAAGCCGAGCGACGCGCTTTCGACCGGCAATAACGGAAGCAATCGCACACGCAACATGGAAATCATAAAGTGAATCCATCCGCCGCTCTCATCAGCCAGCCTGAAAAGTACTGGGATCGGTTATTCGCACCGGGCGGCCATGTGGGAATCGTCACCTCGGTCGACGGCGACGGCCGCGTCAATGCGGCCTCGTATGCGACCTGCGTCCGCATCGTGCACAACCCGGTGCAGATCGCGTTTACCACCAGCCTTGCCGGCCATACCCGGGAAAACATTCTGGCGACCGGCGAATTCGTGGTGAACCTGCCGTCATTCGACCGTCGCCAGCTCGAACAGGTGCGCGTGGTCGGACTACCCTTCGCGCGCGGCGTCAACGAACTGGAAAAGGCCGGCCTGACTGCCCTGCCCTCCACCAAAATCAAACCACCGCGGATTGCCGAATGTCTGCGCCATTTCGAATGCGAATTGGTCTGGACCAAGGAGTGGCTCAACCGCATGATGGTGGTCGGCAACGTCGTGGCCGCGTCGACTTACGCCGATTGTGTCGACGCCAAAGGCTACATCGTCTGGGAACGCGTCAAACCGGTTGCATTTTGTGGTGCGCCTTATGTGAATATGTTTGCCGCGGCTCACGAGACGATGGAAGCCGACATGCCATACGAGGGGCCAGAGGTGACAGCTGCCGATAAATCGGTGCGCAGCTATTTCGAAGACATGTGAGTGCTGTTCGCGGCGCGGGATGCTCGCTATCCTGCCCCGCATCTTCTCCGCAGACGGAGCGCGGCCATGAAATGGATTCGTCTCTTCGTTCCGTTCCTCCTCCTGTTGGCCCCGCTCTCAGCGCGGGCCATGACGGGCGACAAGGCCGAGCTGCAGAAACTTGCCGACGGCGTCTATGCCTTTGTGGGCAAACACAACGACGCCAACGCCATGGTGATCGTCACCACGCAGGGCGTGGTGCTGGTCGACACCGGCAATAATCCGCCCGAGACGCGAATTCTGCTCAAGGATATTCAGTCGGTCACGTCGCAGCCGGTTCGCTACGTGATCATCACGCAAAATCACGGCGACCACACCGGTGGAACGCCGCTGTTCTCGCCGCCCGCCACGGTCATTATTCAAGATCGGGTCGCGAAGGACTGGGCCGGCCTGAAGGACTATCAGATCAAGTCCTGGCAGAAGCGCTTTCCCGAACGAGTCACCGCACTTCAGAACGTCAAACCGCTCGACACGGCATTTAGTTTTTCCGACCGCATGACGCTCCATGTCGGGGGCAAGACGATTGAGCTCATCTACATCGACGACACTTATAATCCGGGCGACGTGGCGGTCTGGCTGCCCGACGATCGGATCATGCACGCCGGCTTCGCCGGCTATATCGGGCGGCATCCCGACATTCGCCCCGACTACAGCCACGGCACCACCTGGGGCATGCTCAAGCAGTTGGAAATCCTGACTGCACTCCATCCCAGGATCGTCGTTCCGGCGCACGGTCCCGTGGGCGGCATCGACGCGCTCACGACGCTGACCGACTATCTGCTTCTGGCGCGGCAGAAAGTCCGCACCATGATGCAGCAGGGCCTGCCGCTGCAAACCATCGAGCGGCAGTTCGACATGCACGAGTACAAGGATTGGGATCGGGGCGCCCACCTGTCGGCAACGGCAGAGACAATCTATCGCGAGCTCAAGGGCGAGGGGCCGGAAATAGCGCCCTTTGTCGACCGCACCGCGATCGTCACGATCACCAAACTCACCGAAGAAGGACGCTTCCTCACCGTCACTACCGCCGAGGGCAAGGAATTGCATCTGCGCGCGGCCGGCGATGTCGATTTCGAAGGCATCAAGGATCGTTCGGAACTCAAGCCCGGCATGAAAGCGAAGGTCGACTACCTCGAACCGACAAAGGGGCGAGCCCCGCTCGGCTTCGATATCACCATGCTGAAATTGGAGGAGCACCAATAAGCTTCGCGCTTTAGCGGCTCGCCCATCGGTGCTAGGCTACCGGCATGCGCAATAACGCAGGCGTCCAATAAATCAACGAACGGACCGGGGAGGAATCAATGAAGGAATTGATCAAACAATACCTCGATCAAGGCCTGTCGCGCCGAAAGCTCGTCTCCGGCCTGAGCGCGCTCGGCATGAGCACGGTCGCCGCCAAGGCGGTGGCGCAAAATCTCGCACCGCTCGGTCCGGGCGGCGGCAAAACGGCTGCTCCCGCTACGGCGGCGGCGCCCGCGGCGATCCGTGAAGTCGAAGGCAACGGCGGCAAGCTGTTCGTCGAACAGCTTAAGTCGGCCGGCGTCGAATACATCTTTTTCAATCCGTCGACGGGCGATCATCCGATCTTCGACGCACTCGTCGATGTACCCGAGATCACGATCATCAAGGGCATACAGGAAGGCGCGGTCACCGCTATGGCGGACGGCTACGCGCGCGCGTCGGGGCGCACCGGCGTGCTTGTGGTCGCCAATATCGGCCTGCCCAATGCCATGACGCAGATGGTCAACACCTACAAAGATCAGATACCGATGCTGGTTGCGGTCGCCTCGATCGGTCAGAACGAACTCGGCCGCGATCAATGGCAGGAAGTCGATCACCATGAGCTGATGACCCAGCCGATTACCAAGTGGTACTGGCAGGCGCAGTCGACAGCGGCGATGGCTGAGACCACGCGGCGCGCGCTGAAATTCGCTTCGACGCCGCCGTGCGGACCGGTGTTCCTGTCGCTGCCGACCAATACGCTCGACCAGCACGCCAAGGCGCAGATCTGGGAACGCAGCAAATTCGACGTGCCCATGCGCATCCGTCCCGACAAGGAGGATGTGGAGAAAGCGGCCCGTATGCTTATTGAAGCCAAGAATCCGCTCATCAGCGTCGGCGACGAAGTCACCTGGTGCCGTGGCGACAAAGAACTGATCGAACTTGCAGAGCTGCTCGGTGCGCCGGTCGCCGGCGAGGCCGGTTCGCTCGGCTACTGGTCGAAGCCGTTTCCAACCCGGCATCCGCTATTCATCGGCACGGTCCTGCGCACCATGCGCTTCCCCGGCAAGCCCGACGTCCTGCTCAATCTCGGCAACCGCTGGGGCGAAATCGCCTCACCCGGCACCAAGCTGATCTCTGTCAGGCTCGACCCGACCAGCCTGGCGCGCGAAGCGCCGGTCGATCTGCCGATGGTGGCCGATCTGAAACTCGCAACGGCCGATCTTATAGCGGCGATCCGCAGCATGGCGACGGCATCATCGCTTAAGGATATGGCCGAGCAGCGTGCGGCCCGCGTCCGCGCCTACTCGGCGCAGATGCAGGACGAACGCGAGGCCATCGCGCGCGCGCTTGCCGATTCGACGCCGATCAGCATGGAGCGGCTCGGGCTCGAACTGGAAAAAACGCTTGATCGCGAGACCTGTTACGTCGCCGACGTCGACTCGGGAAAGACCATGGACCCGCTGATGACATTTGGCGGCGACAACAAACAATATTTCGGCACCGGTCCGAATGTACTCGGCTGGGGAATGGCGGCCGGCTTCGGCGTCAAGCTGGCGCGGCCCGATGTGCCGGTCGTGTCCGTGGTCGGTGACGGCAGTTTCCTGTTCTCGGGACCGCAGCCGCTGTGGAGCATGGCGCGCTACAAGGCGCCGATCACCGTCATCGTGCTCAACAATCATAGCTACAACAACGAGCGCAACCGCATCTGGAATGGCGCCGGTCGGCAGTTCGACGCCGCCCGCGACATGACCTGCTACAACGGCAGCCCCGACGTGGATTTTGCCAAGGCGGCGAATGCCTTTGGGGTCGACGGCGAAACCGTCAAGGAGCCCTCGGCGCTGACCGGTGCGTTGTCACGCGCCAAGGCGGCGACCGTGGAAGGGCGTCCGTACCTGCTCGACATTCACATTAAGCGCGAAGGCCTCGGCGCGGTATCGAATTGGTATCCGCCCTACTCCATCGCCGGCCAGCGGACGCGGAAGGTTTGATCATGCGCATTGTTTCGTCAGGTCTCGCCGCGTTTGCGCTGGGAGCCGTGCTTGCTATTGCCTCATCGCCAAGCCGCGCCCAACAGAATGCCAACCCGCTGCCACCGGGCGATGGCCGCGAGATCGTCGCGGTGGCGTGCTCGCAATGCCACTATCTCGGTACGATCGCGAAGATACGCGACGGCGCCGCGGGCTGGCGCACCTACGTCAGCAACATGGTGCTGCGCGGCGCGCAGCTCACTCCGGCCGAGGTCGATAAGGTCGTGGCCTATCTTTCGACCAATCTCGGGCCAGGGATCAATCTGCCGCCGCAAAAACCCGTGACGCTGCCGGACGGCAACGGCAAGCAGCTCGTGCAGACCCGCTGCGCGTTGTGCCACGACCTCGAACGCGTCGCCGAGGTCAAGCGCAAGAAAGAAGACTGGACGCCGATTATCGCCAACATGGTGGCGTGGGGTGCGCCGGCAACGCCTGAGGAAGCCAAGACCATCACCGATTATCTTGCCGCCAATTTCGGCGATTGAGGGCCAAGCGATGGAACTGCGCACGCAAGAAGCCAAAGCCGCCGAAACTCGCGACGTTCGTGGCGATCTGCGCGACGACGACGAAGCCATCCATCTGATGGACCATCCGGACTCCGACGAGGAAATTCCGACCCTTGACATCGCGGCTTACCTCAGCGGCCAGCCGGGTGGCCGCGAAGCGGCCGCGGCGAAGCTGCGCGAGGTCAGCAAGGCGGTCGGCTTCTTCTACCTCAAGGGTCACGGCATCCCGCAGGAGCTGATCGATCGCACGTTTGAGCAATCGCGGCGCTTTCACGCGCTCCCGATCGAGACGAAGACCAAGATTCCCTATTTCGACACCGGCAGCTTCAAGTCGGGTTACCAGCCCTGCACCAGGGACGATTATCAGCGCACCAACATCAACATCATCAACGACGCGAAACCCAACCTCAACGCCAAGTTTTCCGTCAATCGCGAGGGCGGCTCCGGCGGCCTGAGCATGACCGACGAGCAGCGCAAGGCAAGCGTCAACATATGGCCGGAACATCTTCCCGGCTTTAAGGAGACGGTCTCCGACTATCATGCGCGCATAGAAAAGTTGGGGCGTCAGTTTCTGCCGCTTTGGGCAACGTCATTGAAGCTGCCGCTGGATTATTTCGACAAGTATTTTGCCACCCCGCATATGACGATGACCCTCCTGCACTACCCGCCACAAAAGGAGATCGGCAATCGCCAGTACGGCATCGCGCCGCACACCGACAATGCGCTGATGACATTCCTTGCCCAGAAGGACATTCCCGGGCTCGCCGTGCGGATGCCGTCCGGTCGTTGGCGCGCGGTCGAGCCCGTACCCGGCACGCTGCTGGTCAACACCGGCAACCTGATGGTGCGCTGGACCAATGACGAGTACCTGTCGACCAAGCACCGCGTGATCAACACCAACACGGTCGACCGCTATTCTATTCCGGTGTTCTTTGGTCCGAGCGGCGACGCGCTGATCGAGGTGCTGCCGAGCTGCCAGAGCGCCGAACGCCCGGCGCATTACGAGCCGATGACCTATCTGCAGCTTCGCGAGTGGTATTACGGTCCGCGCAAGACCTGATCGGTCACAGCGCCTTCAAGTGCCGGATGGGCGCGCCCGGCGTCAGCGCCTGTGCGCCGGCGATGATGGCGTTGGCGTCGATGCCGTAGTGCCGGTAGAGATCGGGGATCGATCCGGTCTGGCCGAAATGCTCGACGCCGAGCGGCCTCACGCGATGACCGGCGACCGCACCGAGCCAGGCAAGCGTCGCCGGATGACCGTCGAGCACCGTGACGATGCCGCAATGCGATGGCAGCTCGGCCAACAGCCGCTCGATGTGCGAGCGGGCATGGACAAGGCCGCGCTCGCGCGCCCGGAGCGCCGCCGTCCAGCCGGCATTGAGCCGGTCGGCCGACGTCACCGCGAGCAGGCCCACGTCGCGGCGATCTTCCGCCATGAGGCCGACGGCCTGGATCGCCTCGGGCGCGACGGCACCGGCGTAAGCGACGACGACCTGACAATTCGGTCCCGGCGGCCGTAACCAATAGGCGCCGTCAACAATTGACTGACGCAGTGCCGGCGTCATGGACCGCGCGATCTGCTCGATCGGCCGCGTCGACAGCCGCAGATAGATCGAGCCGCCTGTCTCGTCGCGCAGCCAATTGCGTTCGGAGACCTCGCCGCTTTCGCTGCCCGCGTCCTTTTGGATGTAGTCGAGTGCAAAGGCGAGAATAACGGCAAGCTCATCGACGAAGGCCGGCTCGAATGCGGCAAGGCCATCCTGCGCCATGCCGATCAGCGGCTCGGCGATCGACTGATGGGCCCCGCCTTCAGGCGCCAAGGTCACGCCCGACGGCGTTGCCACCAGAATGAAGCGCGCGTCCTGATAACAGGCGTAGTTGAGCGCGTCCAAGCCGCGGGCGATGAACGGGTCGTAGAGCGTGCCAATAGGGATAAGCCGCTCGCCGTTGATGGCGTGTGACAGGCCGAGCGCCGAGAGCAGAATGAACAGATTGTTCTCGGCAATGCCGAGTTCGATGTGCTGGCCTTTGGCGGAGAAATCCCAGTTGAACGTCGAGGGAATGCGCTCGCTGCGGAACGTGTCGGCCAGCGCTTCTCGGGCAAACAGGCCACGCCGGTTAACCCAGGCGCCGAGATTAGTCGACACCGTCACGTCCGGCGACGTGGTGACGATATGGTCGACGAGGTCGGATTTGTCCCGCGCCAGTTCGTTGAGTAGTGCGCCGAAGCCGGTCTGCGTCGACATTTCCGGCTGGACGGTGAGCGTCAGCGTGTCGGGCGCGACGAAGCGCGGCGCCGTGAGCCGCCGCGCGCCGTCGGCGGCAAACGGCACGCGGTCGAGAAAGCCCTGCAAGATTTCGGGCTGATGCCGCAGCCCTTCGAAGCGATCCCATTCGTGGCCTGAGCGAATGTGCATCACCTGACGGAAGCTCTCCATCTGCGCCGACGTCATCAGACCGGCGTGATTGTCCTTGTGTCCCGCAAACGGCAGCCCGTAACCCTTGATGGTGTAGCAGATGAAGCAGACCGGTCGGTCGTGATTGACGCTGCCAAACGCCTCCAGCAACGAAGGCAGATCGTGTCCGGCGAGATTATTCATGAGCCGCGCAAGCTCGTCGTCGCTACGCGATGCTATCAGGCGCGAGACCGCGCCCTGGTCGCCGATGGCGTCATTGAGGTGCCGGCGCCACGCCGCGCCGCCCTGGAACACCAGCGCCGAGTAAAGCTGGTTCGGGCAGGTATCGATCCATCGCCGCAACGCCTCACCGCCCGGCTCACGGAACGCAGCTTCAAGCAGCGAGCCGTATTTCAAAATCCGCACGTCCCAGCCGAAATTGCGGAACAACTGCTCGATGCGTTCCCACAGACCTTCGCGGATCACAGCGTCGAGGCTTTGCCTGTTGTAATCGACGATCCACCAGCAATTGCGCAGACCCTGCTTCCAGCCTTCAAGGACGCATTCGAAAATATTGCCTTCGTCGAGTTCGGCGTCGCCGATCAGCGCCACCATGCGGCCTTCCGGCCGCGGCTTTCCATTAATTTCTTGGCCCCAGCCATGGGCGCGCACGTAATCCTGCACCAGCGAGGAGAACAGCGTCTGCGCCACGCCCAGGCCCACCGAGCCGGTTGAGAAATCGACGTCGTCGGTATCCTTGGACCGCGAGGGATAGGATTGGGCGCCGTGATAGCCGCGAAAATTTTCGAGCTTCTCACGGCTCTGTCTGCCGAGCAGATACTGAATGGCATGAAAATTCGGCGAGGCGTGCGGCTTTACCGCCACGCGGTCGGCCGGCCGCAGGACGTAAAAATAAAGCGCCGTCATGATGGTGGCGAGCGAGGCGGACGACGCTTGGTGACCGCCGACCTTCAGCCCGTCGGTACTCTCACGCACGTGATTGGCATGATGGATGGTCCAGCTGGCGAGCCAGAGCACCTTGCGCTCCAGCTCGCCGAGAATGCTCAGGTCGTCCGTCGAAATTTGCATCACCGTTCCGTCCGATGGCACGCTAAGTACAAATATAGCTGATCGTGCCGGCTAAAAGAGATTAAATGGGCGGCTTGATGGCGGGCCCGGAGGAGTGAGGAGTGGATCGCAAGAATCCCATCGTCATTGTTGGCGGCGGCCTTGGCGGACTCAGCACGGCATTGGCCCTGGCTCACCATGGCTACACGATCCGCGTGCTCGAAGGCGCACCGGAGTTCGGGGCAATCGGCTTCGGTATCCAGTTCGGTCCCAACGTGTTTCATGCTTTGGATCGCCTAGGCATTAGCGCCGCTGTACTCGAAATGGCCGACTCGCCGCCAAACATCATGATGTTCGATGCGCTTAACGGTAACGAAGTCACGCGAGTGCCGACCGGCGCGACCTTCCGCGAACGTTTCAAATATCCCTATATCATCATCCACCGTATCGATCTGCATAACGTGCTGCTCGATGCCTGTCGGCGCGAGCCGCTAATCACGCTCGTGCCCGATGCCATGGTGGCGCGGTTCGAGGACGGCCCCGACGGCGTCACCGCGATGACGGAGGACGGCAGAAGCTTTCGCGGCGCGTTGCTGATCGGCGCAGACGGCATTCGTTCGCGCGTGCGCGCGCAGTTGTTGGCGGACGGCGAGCCTCGCCCGAACGGCTTCATGGGCTTTCGCACCATCGTGCCGATGGGCGAGGTAATCGCGGACGTGCAGCGCGACATCGTGGCCTTGTGGGCCGGCCCCGGATTCCACATCGTCCATTACCCACTGCGCCACGGCACGCTATTCAACATCGTCGCGGTGTTTCGTCGCTCGGCGCATTCGGAGCGCGGCGATACCCCGGCGTATCGAGCCGAACTTGAAGGCGTCTACCGCGACGCCCATCCGACCATGAAGGCGCTGTTGGCAATGCTCGACCTCGGACGGCGGCAGGCGATCGGCGATCGCGATCCGATCCGGCGCTGGCACAAGGGCCGCGTGGTGCTGCTCGGCGACGCGGCCCACCCGACCCTGCAATCGCTGGCGCAAGGCGCCTGTATGGCAATCGAGGACGGCCCCTGCCTCGCCGATTGCATCGATGGTACCGGCGGCGACTTCGAAGCCGCCTTCCGGCGCTTCGAAAGCGCCCGATCGGTGCGCACCGCGCGGGTGACGCTTGAATCCCGCGCCATCTGGGATGTGTATCATGCCGACGGCATCGGGCGGGACGTGTATCGGCAGATGCTCGGTGAACGGAGCGAAGCCGACACTTTCCGGTGTCTTGCGTGGCTCTATGACGGCTTCCGCTGGGCAGACGGAGCTGCCGCACAGCCTGTGCGCTTGCCTGCGTAGTGCGCGCCGGCGCAGGTTGCATAACCCGCGATAAAATCGCGGCCGCGATCACAGGGGGGCGAAATGAAACGGTTGACGGCGGCGTCCCTATCGGCCTTCGCGCTCGCGTCATTCTTCGCGCAGCCGCACATCACTCGCGCGCAGGATTATCCGTCACATGCGATCAGGCTGGTGTTGCCGCAGCCGCCGGGCGGAGCGATCGATCTGATCGCGCGGACGCTCGCCGACAGGCTCTCGGCGCAGATGCGCCAGCCGGTGATCGTCGAGAATCGTCCCGGCGCCAATGGCGGGCTCGCCGCTGGCGATGTCGTCCGCGCCACCCCTGACGGCTACACGCTGTTCATGGCCGTCGACACCAACCTTGTGGTCAACCCGACGCTTTATCGCGACCTGCCCTACGACCCGTTCCGCGACTTCACCCCGATCAGCATCCTGGCCAAGACCGAACTCGTGCTGGTGGCGAATCCGAAGGTACCGGCGAATAATGTGCGCGAGCTTATCGCCTCCGCCAAGGCGAATCCGGGCAAGCTCAACTACGCCTCGATCGGTCTCGGCACACAGGCGCATCTCGGCATGGAGCTGTTCAAGCTCATGACCAAGACGCAGATCACGCGGATCGATTATCGCGGCACTGCTCCGGCCATGACGGATGTGGTGGCTGGACGATCCGACGTCATGATTACCGGGCCGCCCTCGGCCAAAGCTATGTCGGAAGGCGGCAAACTCAAGCTGCTGGCTGTCACGGGAAAACAACGCCATCCCCTGATGCCTGATGTTCCGACCGTCGATGAATCCGGCGTGCCGGGCTATGACGTGACCGGGTGGTTCGGCATTCTGGCGCCCGCGCGCACGCCAAAAGCCGTGCTCGAGCGGCTGAACGTAGAAGTGCACAAAGCCGCGTCCACCCATCAATTTCGCGACAAGGTGACGAATGTGGGTCTCGATGTCGTCGGCAACACGCCCGCCGAAATGCTGGCGCTGATGCATTCAGACACCGACAAATGGGCGGCCGTCATCAAGGCGACCGGCGCAAAAATTCAATAACGGGAGTGACACATGGGCGTGGGCTTGATCGGATGGCGGCCGCATGTCGGCGTTATTTTTCCAACGCCGATTCCGCTGCGCGCGGCCCGCGAAGGGTATGAGATGGTGCCTGACGCTCTGAGCAGCGCTTGTGCGCGGGCTTCGCTCCGACAGAAGACGGGGATATAATAGAACAAAAGCGACGGGGAGACGATATGGCGGACGCAGCGGTAACAGTGGCGGCGCGGCTTGATCGGTTGCCGGCATCGCGCCATACGCGCCGGCTCGTGACCCTGGTGTCGCTTGGCGGCTGGTTTGAGTTCTACGATCTATTCTTCACCGCCTATGTGGCGCTCGGACTGTTCAAAGCCGGCATATTCAAGCCGACCACGGCCGGGCTGTTCGACCTGCACGGCTTCGCCAGTTTCGTCGCGGCCCTGTTCGCGGGTCTGTTTGTCGGCACCATCGCTTTCAGTTGGCTATCCGACCGCTTCGGCCGCCGCTCGATCTTCACCTTCGCACTGCTGTGGTACTCCATCGGCGCATTCATCATGGCGTTTCAGAGCACGCCGGATAATATCGATCTATGGCGGTTTATCGCCAGCATCGGGCTCGGCGTCGAACTGGTGAATGTCGACACCTACGTATCGGAGCTGGTGCCGAAGGCGCAGCGCGGACCGGCCTTCGCCTACAATCAGTTCATCATGTTTACTGCTGTTCCCATCGTTGCGTTCCTGGCGTGGCAATTGGTGCCGCTGAAGATTTTCGGGCTCGACGGTTGGCGCTGGGTGGTCGTTCTCGGCTCGATCGGCGCGCTGGTGATCTGGTGGATCCGCCGCAGCTTGCCGGAATCGGCGCGCTGGCTTGCACAGCATGGTCACGCCGCTGAGGCCGACCGCATCGTGTCCGATCTTGAGGACAAAATCCGCAAGGACACGGGCACCGATCTGCCACCGCCCGAAACCGTGGCGGGTGAAGCCGAGACGAAAACCGGCACCTGGAGCGAAATGTGGGACACCACCTATCGCGGCCGCACCATCATGCTGGTGATCTACAACCTGTTCCAGACTATCGGCTATTACGGCTTTTCCAGCTGGGTGCCGGCGCTCTTGATCTCGCAGGGCGTCGAAGTCACCAAGTCGCTTGCCTATACGTTCATCATCGCCATTGCGGCCCCCGTCGGACCGCTAATCGGCGTATTTTTTGCCGATCATTTCGAGCGCAAATGGCAGATCGCGTGGGCGGCAATCGGCATCGCCGTATTCGGCATCCTGTTTTCGCTGCAATCGAGCGCAGTCGGCGTCATCATCTGCGGTCTGTTGATTACGCTCTGCAATAACTGGATGTCATTCTCGTTCCACGCCTATCAGGCCGAGCTCTATCCAACCCGCATCCGCGCGCAAGCCGTAGGCTTCGTCTATTCATGGAGCCGGTTCTCGGCGATCTTCTCGGGTTTCATCATCGCCTTCTTTCTCGGCCATTACGGCACGTTCGGCGTATTTGGATTCATTGCCGCCGCCATGGCGGTCGTATTCATCGTGATCGGTGGATTCGGACCGGCGGTGACGAAGCGGCGACTGGAGGCGATTGCGGCGTGAGATTGCATATCTAAGCTTTGTGGTTCGGTGATCCGCGGGCCGTCGCCAGACGTAGTATTGGCGGCAAAGCCAAAAGGATTAGCCCGTGCGCTATTTAATTGCCTATGTCTCCACTCTCGTGGTTTTCGGTGCAATTGACGCGGCTTGGCTCACATTCATGGGTCCGATCGTCTATCGGCCGGCGCTCGCGGAAATCCTGGCGCCGAATCTGCGGGTCGCTCCCGCAATCGTGTTTTATCTGAGTTATCCAATCGGCCTGGTCTATTTCGCAGTCACGCCGGGATTGCGCGCCGGCACTGCGGTAAACGCGCTTATTCCCGCTTTGCTCTTTGGCGCACTGGCCTACGCTACCTACGATTTGACCAATTACGCGACGCTCCGCCATTGGACCCTGCAAATCACTGTGCTCGATGTGATCTATGGCGCGCTCGCTTCCGCGGCGGCAGCAATTGCCGCCTACACGATCATTCGCGTGAGCTTCGGCATTCCTTCAGCACTGTGAGCGAACCGGCGTCAGCAAATAATGGCTCACGCCCCATTCTTCGCCCATGGCGTGGCCGAACAGGCCGATCGTAGCGAGGAAGAAAAGCCGCCAACGGCGCAGCCATAGCGATGCATCGGCGCCGTACACAGTGCGCAAGATTTCCAGAATACGGTCCTCGTTGCGATCGAAATTTTCGAGCCAATACCGGGCAGTCTGCGCGTAGTGCCGGCCGTTCCAATGCCATTCGGCTTCGACTTCGAGACAGTCGGCGAACTGCCGGATCAATCCCCGGCTCGGCATGATGCCGCCGGTAAAGTAGTGCTGCGCGATCCAATCGTCCTTGTCGGCAGCGGAGAACCGATAGGAGGCGTGCTTGTGACTGAACACGTGCACGAACATGCGTCCGTCATCCTTGAGACTGGCGCGCAGGCGCCGCAGCAGAGGCCGCCAATTCGCCATGTGCTCAAACATTTCGATCGACACGATGCGGTCGAACCGCCCACTCGGCCGAAATTCGTTCATGTCCGCTGTCACGACTTCGAGGTTCGAAAGGCCACGGCTATTCGCCTCGACGGCGATATACGCCCGCTGGGAGCGCGAGTTGGAGACCGACGTTATTCGCGCATTCGGAAAATGGGCGGCCATCCACAGCGAGAGCGAACCCCAACCGCAGCCCAGTTCCAGAATGTGCTGCCCATCCGCAAGCGCAGCGTGAGCGGCGCTTACGCGCAAGGCGCGTTCCTCCGCGCCGGCCAGTGTCTCGACGCCATCATCGTAGAGGCAGCACGAGTATTTGCGCTGCGGCCCCAAAACCAGGCCGAAAAACTCTGCCGGAATCTCATAGTGCTGCGCATTGGCTTGCGCCACATGCTCGGCGATCGGATACGCCGCCATATCGCGGGCGAAGCGCTGGTCCGCGTCACTCCCGGCGCGCGAAAGCCTGCGCCGCGTCTGGCCGACCAGAAATTTGATTGCGGCTTGGCTCACTGCGTCGGGCAGCGGCACCCTTTCGCCGATGCCGATGACTTTTTGCACGAGCGTCATTGGCTGTTTGCTCCAATGGATCGCGGCGGCGTCGGAAAGAAAGCGCTGGTCCGCGCTTGATACGCACGGAACTCGTCGTGCCGGCGCTCCAGCATGTGCTCTTCCAGAGGAGGGATGCCGGAAACGTAAACCAGCAGCCAGTACATGCACGCCGGTCCGGCGACCGCTATCCAGCCCCACAGATAGGAACCGCCAAAATCGATTGCGAACAGCGGATAGGCGACCCAACCGAGCCACTCGAAGAAATAGTTCGGATGGCGCGACCATGCCCACAGCCCGATATCGCAGAGGCGAGCGCGGTTGGCCTGAATAGCGCGGAAGCGTCGCAGTTGGGCGTCGGCGACCGCCTCGCCGCCGATTGCTACGATGAGGACAAACACGGCAAAGATATCTTGCAGGCGCAGGCCCGGGGCCGGATTCCATGCAGCAAGCAAAACCGATAGCGCGAGCGGAACGCTGACCAATGCCTGCTTCTGCACAAGCAGAAGCATTTGCAGCGGCGCTCCGGCGCCCCACCCGCACACCAGCCTGGCGTAGCGCGGGTCGTCAGTGATGCGTGCCGTGCGCCGAACGATGTGGAGCCCAAGCCGCAGAGACCAGACGGCGATGAACGTTGCGACGAGAGCCTGCCGCGGCAACACGGAGCCAGACAGCAAGGATGGCGCCAATGCTCCGGCCAGACCGGTAGCGCCGAGCCCGAAGGTCCAGGTCGCGTCTATCCAGCCGGAATTTCGCGT
Organism: Xanthobacteraceae bacterium; assembly: GCA_049300295.1. Lineage (GTDB taxonomy): Bacteria > Pseudomonadota > Alphaproteobacteria > Rhizobiales > Xanthobacteraceae > BOG-931. Next base: position 34,267 of record JBAQJL010000118.1, on the reverse strand, counting down.
GCGCCGCCACACGACCCAGCTTACGGACATGATGAGCGACAGTGTCACCGCTACAACGACGATAATCAGCACGAACACCGGACCCGTCATTGCATTGTCCTCGTCGGCGCGGCCGCACGCGCATGCAAATCGGTCACGGCAACGGTCTTTGCGACGCCGGAAACGAAGGCGTCGGTGTCCTTGAGGGTAGGAGCAAGAAACCGTAGCGGCGCCGCAAAAGCGCCGATGATGCCGAGGTGACCGACCCACGGATAGGTCAACACGGTCGCTCTGTCGCCAACGGCTCGCAGACGGGCAGCAAGCCGCGCGGCATTACCGGGATCGACGGTGTGGTCCTTTGCGCCAGTGAGAAGCAAAGCGGGCGGAGCTCCGGCCTCAACATGGGTAATCGGTTGGGTCGTGGTGTCGTGTGCGCCGCCGAAAATTGTCTTTAGTGTATAATCGTGCAGCGGCAGAAAATCATACGGGCCTGAGATACCGACGAGGCCCGCGATATCTCGACGGGGCGAAAGCCCGGCGCGCCCGAGCCAACGGCTGTCAAGCGCAAGCATTGCGGCCATATACGCCCCGGCCGAGTGACCCATGACGAACAGCATGTTTGGATCAGCGCCGAAGAGCGTGGCGTTATCCTTGGTCCAGCGCACCGCCAACGCGCCGTCTTCAAGAAAGGCGGGATAAATCACCTCGGAATACACACGATAATCTGGCACGACGACCACGTAGCCACGCCGCGCCAGCGCGGAGCCGACAAATTTGTAGATCGACTTGTTCCCGCTCTGCCACGAGCCGCCATAGAAGAAAACGATGACCGGCGCAGTCTTGGCATCCTGCGGTCGATAAATGTCGAGCGTGCGGCGCGCGCCCGTCGCATACGGGATGGAGCGTGCAATAACGACGCCGCGCGTCGCGGCGATCAGATTCAAGGCGGCATCTGGCGAGCACGCGGCCAGCAGCAAAGTTGCCAGCAGGCTGCATGACCAGCGGCTCACGCCGCCGCCACCGAGGTTGCCGGACGGCGGAATGCCGAGCCGACCGGCCGAAAGGTCGTCAGATGCGGCGCGCATTGCAGAGATCAGATGCGAAGGAACGGTTGAATGATCCTGCCGAGAGTACTCTGAAGTTCGATATTTCCTTGCAGCGCAACCAAACAGATGCAGGGAACATCATCCTCCACGACCGGATTGTGCTCGACGGTTTCATCGGCCTCGTCGAAGTCACCGGGCCCAAAGCGGCCGAGATCGTGACGGAACGCGCCCTCAAAGACGCAGGTCCATTCGGTTCCAGTATGCTTGTGACGCGGAAGCCGCGTGCCGGGCGCGGCTTTAAGCATGAAGACACGCACTCCTTCGCTCGATGCGACATCGACCGAACGCCATTGCACGCCGCGACCGATCCAGCGCCACGGACCAACACGATAATGCGACAGCGGCTCGGGCAGAGCGTATTCAATTCCCGCTGCTGTTAATGACGAAGGGGCGTGGATCTTCGCCGAACAGTCAAGCTGCGCCATGGCCCGCTCAAGCGCACCCGAACTCATACCCGTTGGCTCCGCGCCCTCAAGCAAAAACCCGCCGACGGCCTCGAAGGCCCGGACCGCGTTGCGGCAATGCGCACACAGCGAAACATGGGTCGCGACCACCAGACCGCGGCACTCGTCGAGCGTGCCCGATGCGTATGCGGCAAGCGATGCGTCGGTGGGGTGGTGCACGATGGTCATGTCAGGTCACCAAGCAGATGGCGCAGCCGGCTCATGGCCAACCGCAATCGCGATTTCACCGTGCCGAGCGGCAAATCGAGCAGCACAGCGATATCGCCGTGGGGACGGCCTTCAAAGAACGACAGCCGCACCACGTGAACCTGGTCCTCGGGCAGTGCATCGAGCGCGACACGAACGCGCTCCCGTCGTTCCGTTATGTCAAGCATTCCGTCGGGCCACTCAGGCCCCTCGGCTTCGATCGCTTCATACGCAGCATAATTTTTCGCCCGATTATCGCTGCGCAGCCGATTGACACGCAGATTGCGCGCGATCGTGTAAATCCAGGCTGAGGCGGCGGCGCGACGCGGATCGAATAGCGCGGCCTTGCGCCAGACCGTCACCAGCGTCTCCTGCGCGATATCCTCGGCAGCATCGGCGGGCGCTCCCTGCCGCATCAACATGGTTTTGATCCGCGGCGCAAAAAATTCAAACAGCGACGCGAATGCCGCCCTGTCCTGCCGGGCAGCAACCGCGGCAATCCAGGCAGCCGGGTTTGGCTCGCTCACGCTTGGCTCGATTGGGGCCGGCCCGATAGGGGTCGACCCGAATCCTGGGCGATCGTCATCGCGCATCGCGGCACCACCCTGGGGCGACCCAGCCCGCACCATGGGTCTCGCCGGCCAAATTCCAACGGATGTGACCTCCATGCATGCTCATACAACCGCCGCGGCGATTTGGATCACTCCGGAGGAAACCCAAGGGTGATCCAGCCGAGCCTCTGAAGCGTAATCCAACTACAAGACCGAAGGCCGGCCACGACACGCGCCGGCTCGATTCACGCAGGGGCAGGCGGTGCATGGCACTTTCACAAGTCGCAAGAGAATAGCGGTCGTCGGCACCGGCATCGCCGGCATGTCGGCGGCCTGGCTGCTCAGTCAGCGCCATGACGTCACGGTCTATGAATGTGACCATCGCATCGGCGGCCATTCTAACACCGTCACGGTCCCGGGGGTGAAGGGACCGATTTCTGTCGACACCGGATTTATTGTCTACAACGAACTGACCTACCCTAACCTGACGGCGCTGTTCGCCCATCTAAAAGTTCCGACGCAATTGTCGGACATGTCGTTTTCGGTGTCGCTTGCGAACGGCGAGCTGGAATATTCGGGCAGCAACCTGTCGGGCCTGTTTGCCGAGAAGCGCAATATTCTTCGCCCGCGTTTCTGGTCAATGCTGCACGATCTGCACCGCTTCTATCGCGAGGCGCCGCGCGACCTCGCGCTGCTCGAACAATTCCACACCACACTCGGTGATTACCTGGACGCGAACGCCTACGGCCAACCGTTCCGGCGCGATCACCTGCTGCCGATGGCGGCCTCGATCTGGTCGGCGCCGGCAAGCGCAATCCTCCATTATCCCGCCGCCTCCTTTATCCGCTTCCAATACAGTCATGGCCTGCTGCGGCTGCGCAATCGTCCACCATGGCGCACCGTGCGCGGCGGCAGCCGCGCTTATATCGAACGCCTGACGCATTGTTTCGCCGACCGTATTCGCCTATCGGCGGGTGTGTCGGCGGTCCATCGTGACGGCCGCGGCGTGAGAGTCCGCGACTGTACTGGCGACACCGCGGCCTTCGATCACGCGGTGATCGCGACGCACGCGGATCAGGCGCTGGCCATTTTGGCCGATCCAACAGGCAACGAGCGGCGCTTGCTGGGCGCGTTCGGCTACAGCCGCAATACCGCGGTTCTGCATTCCGATCCTGCGCTGATGCCAAGACGGCGTGCGGTATGGTCAAGCTGGAACCATATCGGCGAAAGTGATGACGTGAGCGCGGCCACTGCCGTGACCTATTGGATGAATTCGTTGCAGAGCATTCCGGACGATACGCCGCTCTTCGTCACCCTGAATCCGAGACGACAGCCGCGCGACATCTGGCATAGCGAAACTTACTGGCATCCGCTCTTCGATTCTGCCGCGATTCGTGCGCAACGGCAGCTGTGGTCGCTGCAAGGCGGCAACAACACCTGGTTTTGCGGATCCTATTTCGGGGCGGGCTTCCATGAGGACGGGTTGCAGGCCGGACTTGCCGTCGCGGAAGCGCTCGGCGGCTTGCGTCGGCCGTGGATCGTCGCCAACGAATCCGGCCGCATTGTCGTCGGCAATTCGCGGATTCAGCCCCCGGAATTGGAGCTCAATGCATGACGTATCGTTCGGCACTCTATGTCGGCTCAGTCATGCACCGGCGGTTACGCCCCCGCGCGCACAATCTGCGCTATCGCGCGTTCTGGATATTGCTCGATCTCGACGAGCTTGATCGTCTGCCGCGCGCCCTTCGCGTGTTCTCCTACAACCGCCTTAACGCAGTGAGCTTTCACGACGCCGACCACGGAGACGGCAGCACTACTCCACTACGCCGGCAGATCGACCGGCACCTGCGCGAGGCCGGAATAGACAATGCCGGTGGTTCAATCCAGCTCCTCTGCATGCCGCGGATCTTCGGCTACGGCTTCAATCCGTTGAGCATTTATTTCTGCTATCGGCCGGACGATTCGATTGCCGCTATCCTCTACGAAGTCCACAATACTTTCGGTGAGCGGCACACCTATCTGATTCCCGTTGAAGCCGGCGTGCGCGGCGCGATCGACCAGCGCTGCCAGAAAGTTTTTTATGTTTCACCCTTCATGGACATGAACTTGACGTATGCTTTTCGCGTGGCTGTTCCCGGCGAGCGCGTCAGCGTCGCGATCAATACGTCCGACGCCGATGGCTGCCTGCTGACGGCGGTGCTTGCCGGGAAACGCACGGCGCTGAACGTTGCATCGCTGCTGCGCGTGTTGGTGACCCACCCGGCGGTGACGCTGAAAGTCATCGGCGCAATCCACTGGCATGCGGTGCGCATGCTGCTGAAGGGATTCACGCTTCGCGCGCGTCCGAGACCGCCGCACAATCCGGTCACCGTCGTGACCGCCGGGCGGTAGCAGCATGACGTTCGCCAATACCAGCTTTCCGCACGACGGCCGCTTTCCAGGCACCCGCCGCCTGGGCCTTATAAGCCGGCTGATCGATCGTGCTGTTCCGGCTCTGCAGTACGGACGGCTGCAACTCCGATTGCCCAATGGCGACATCATCGAACGCCGCGGCAGTAGCAGAGGACCTCACGCCGTGCTGCGCGCCAACCGATGGCGAGCCTTGTGGCGCATGCTCGCAGATGGGGAAAGCGGCTTTTCGGAAGGCTACCTCGATGGCGACTGGTCGACGCCGGCACTCTACGATTTGCTTGAATTGTTAGCCCGCAACGACGCCGCGTTACAGCGCGCCGCCGGGAGCTTAACAACGAGCGTCTTGCGAAATCGGCTGTTGCATCGGCTGCGCTCGAACAGCCGGCGCGGCAGTCGACACAACATCGCCGCGCATTACGATCTCGGCAATGACTTTTTTTCTCCCTGGCTTGATGCGGGGATGAATTACTCTTCGGCGCTCTACGTCGGCGAAACGACGCTGGAGGCTGCGCAGGACGCTAAGCTCGATCGCATTACTACCCTGCTCGATCTTTCCGGCGGTGAATCCATCTTGGAGATCGGCTGTGGCTGGGGCGCGTTGGCCGAGCGATTGTTGCGCCGCTTCAATGCGGCGGTCTGCGGCGTCACGCTTTCGACCGAACAGCTGCGCTACGCCCGAACGCGTCTCGCCCGTGAATTTAGCGAGGGGCTCGCCGACCTGCGCCTGCTGGACTACCGCGATGTTACCGGAAAATTCGACCGCATCGCGTCGATCGAAATGATCGAAGCGGTCGGCGAACGTTATTGGCCGACCTATTTCGCCAAGTTGGGCGCATGCCTTCATAAAGGCGGCGTGGCCGTGCTGCAGGCCATAACCATTGCGGAGGATCGCTTCGCCGCGTATCGCAGACGACCCGATTTCATCCAGCGCCACATATTCCCCGGCGGAATGCTGCCGACCTGCTCGCTGATCGAGCAGCACGCGGTATACGCCGGGTTAACGCTTGTCCATCACGAGTCCTTAGGCAACAGCTACGCCAGCACGCTTCGCGAATGGCGCGTGCGGTTTAGCAAGGCATGGCCCGCTATCGAACGGCTCGGGTTCGATGGCCGCTTTCACCGCATGTGGGAGTATTATCTCGCCTATTGCGAGGCGGGCTTCCGCACCGGCAGAGTCGATGTCGGGCTTTTCAAACTCGAGAAAGCATCAGCGTAAGTTATCCAACAACCGCTGCGCATACTGCGTCTTGCCCGCTTTCGCGGCGAGCTGTTTCAGTTCGCCGGCATCGACCCAGCCATTGTGATAGGCGATTTCATCCGGCGAGCAGACGAGCTGCCCCTGTCGGCGCTGCAGCACGCGCACGAACTCGGCGGCTTCGAGCAGCGAATCGTGGGTGCCGGCATCGAACCAGGCAAAGCCGCGGCCCAGCCGCTCGACGCCAAGCCGATCCCGCTTCATGTAGAGCAGATTAAGGTCGGTGATTTCCAATTCATTGCGCGCTGAAGGCTTCAACTCCTTGACCAGATCGACCACCTCTTCGTCATAGAAATAAAGACCGATCGCAGCCCAATTCGACTTCGGATTCTGCGGCTTTTCGTCAATCGACAGCACCCGATTTTTGCTGTCGAACTCGATCACGCCGTAACGCTGCGGATCTTCCACCCAATAGGAAAAGATGGTCGAGCCTTGCGGACGCGCGTCGGCGCGGCGCAGCGCATCGGGCAGTCCGTGGCCGTAGAGAATGTTATCGCCGAGGATGAGGCAGGACGGATGTCCCCGCGCGAAGTCGGCGCCGATCACGAACGCCTGCGCGATGCCCTCGGGCGCCGGCTGCGCCGCATAGTCGAAACTCGCGCCCCACTGCTTGCCGGTACCGAGCAGGTGTTTGAACGCCGCCTGATCTTGCGGCGTGGTGATGATCAGGATTTCCCGGATTCCGGCGAGCATCAACGCCGATAACGGGTAATAGATCATCGGCTTGTCATAGACCGGCAGCAACTGCTTCGACGTCACCATCGTCAGCGGATGCAACCGCGTCCCAGCGCCGCCTGCGAGAATGATCCCCTTACGCGACATGACTTCCCGCCTGCTGCATTGCCCCGACCAGAATACGGGTTGTCGCATCGACTCCTACGGTCCAGTGCCGCGGCAGGAAGCCAAATTTTTTGACGAATAAGCGGCAGTCGAGATGCGAGTTTGCCGGCCGCTTCGCCGCCGTGGGGTATTCTGAGGTCTCGATCGGGATCACGCGAGGATTGTGGCCCGTGACGGGCGCAGCGACGGCCACGGCGCGGCTGGCGAAGCCGTGCCAAGTCGTAACCCCGGCGGCCGTGAAGTGATATGTCCCGGCGAGCGTCCGATCATGGATAAACGCAGCCGCGACGTTGAGAACCGCCTCAGCGAGTTCTCCCGCCGCGGTCGGGCTGCCATGCTGATCGGACACGATGCGCAATTCATCGCGGGTCGCGGCGAGGCGCAGCACCGTCTTGAGAAAATTGTGACCGAACTCGCCGTACACCCATGCGGTGCGCAGGATGACGTGATGCTTCAAGTGACTGCGCACCGCATCCTCTCCTGCCGCTTTGCTGCGCCCATAGGCGCTGATCGGACACACCGGATCGCTTTCCAGGTATGCCCCGTCCTTGCTGCCATCAAACACGTAATCGGTCGAGATGTGCACCATCGGAATGCCGGCGCGCGCGCATTCGGCCGCGAGTATCCCGGGACCGATTTCATTGCCGCGGCGCGCTTCGTCAAGCTCGGTCTCCGCCATGTCGACCTTCGTGTAGGCGGCCGCATTCACCACGAGACTTGGTTTCCACAGCGCCAGCGCGGTCGCAATCGCGGACGCATCGACAATATCGGCCTCGATATGAGAAAGCGCGCGCAACACCGTCGCGCGCGCGGCAGCCGCGCGGGTCAGCTCCTGGCCGAGCTGGCCATTGCCGCCAAACACCAGGATCACGCCGGTACTCCAAGGCGTTCGCCGCTATAGATATTAGCGCGGATCTCCTGCCACCACGCGCGATTGTCGAGATACCATTGCACCGTCTTGCGCAAGCCGGTGGCGAAGGTCTCCTGCGGCTGCCAGCCAAGCTCGGTGCAAATGCGCGCAGGATCAATAGCGTAGCGCAGATCATGACCGGGACGATCGGCGACGAAAGCAATCAGCGATTCCCGGATGCCGATCGTTCGGCTCGGCGCCAGATCATCAAGCAGCGCGCAAATCGCCTTCACAACATCGAGATTGGTGCATTCGTTGCGCCCACCGATGCAATAGGTTTCGCCGAGACGGCCGCTCTCGACAACAGCGAGCAGGGCACGCGCATGATCCTCGACATAAAGCCAATCGCGTACATTACTGCCGCTGCCATAGACCGGCAGCCGCTTGCCCTCGAGCGCGTTGATGATGGTCAGGGGGATAAGCTTCTCCGGAAAATGATATGGACCGTAATTGTTGGAGCAATTGGTCACTAGGACCGGCAAGCCGTAAGTATGGTGCCAAGCACGCACGAGATGATCGGATGCGGCCTTCGACGCTGAATAAGGCGAGCGCGGCGCGTATGCGGTCGTCTCGTTGAAGCAGCCATCGGCGTCAAGCGAACCAAAAACCTCGTCGGTCGAAATGTGGTGGAAGCGAAAGTCACGCTGCGCCTCGCTCGGCAACATTCGCCAATACCCGAGTGCCGCTTCGAGCAAGGTGTAGGTACCGACGATATTCGTCTGAATGAACGCCGCAGGCCCGTCGATCGAGCGATCGACATGGCTTTCGGCGGCGAGATGCATCACCACGTCCGGCCGGTAGTTGGCGAAGATCTCCTGCATCCGCGCCGCATCGGCAACGTCGGCGCGAACGAACATATAGCGCGGATTATTGGCGACCGGCGCCAGCGACGTCCAATTGCCCGCATAAGTCAGCTTGTCGACCACACAAACGCGATCGTCGGTGGCGCGTATAAGGTGGCGGACAACGGCCGACCCGATGAACCCCGCGCCCCCAGTGATGAGAAATCGTCTCTGCATCACTCGCCATCATAGCGAAAAGGCGACGCGAAGTCAGCAAAGCGCGGCAGCTCGCGGTCCTTGTCAGATAGTACCGCATCGGCCGGCGAAACCGGCCAGCCGATGTTAAAGGTGGGGTCGTTCCAGGCGATACCACGCTCGCAGTCCGGAGCGTAATAGTCATCAACCTTGTAGGCGACTTCCGTGTCGTCTTCCAGCGTACAATAGCCGTGCGCAAAGCCGCGCGGCACGAATAGCTGCTCGCCGCCTTTCGCCGTCAAGGTCGCGGCGATCCACCGGCGATAGTTCGGCGAGCCGGCGCGCAGATCGACGGCAACGTCGTAGACGCTGCCGCGCAGCACCCGCACGAGCTTGGCCTGTACCTTGGGTGGCGCCTGGAAGTGCAGCGCGCGCACAGTGCCGCGCCGCAGCGACAGAGCCTGATTGTCCTGTACGAATTCGGCCATGAGGCCGGAGTCGCGCGCCGCGCGCGCGTTATAGGTCTCGACGAAATAGCCTCGCGCGTCGTTGAAATAGCGCGGCGTCAGCAAAAGCACGCCCGGTATTTCAGTTGCTTGGACCTGCATACGCGAACTAACCAGTCGTTTGATTGATCGGAGAATGACATAGAAACTTTGCCGCGGCGATACGCCGATCGCAATGCGCTCGCCAGTGCGAAATTTTGGCTGGCAGGAAGAATGGCGCGCCCGAAGAGATTCGAACTCCTGACCCCCAGATTCGTAGTCTGGTGCTCTATCCAGCTGAGCTACGGGCGCTTTGCGCGCGAAAAAGTTCTACAGCCAACGCGGCCTGCGACGCGCGCCATAGCTATAGGCTCCCGCGCGATCTGGCAAGACGGACCGCGCGGCAGCAGCCCCGGTCACTCCCATCAACCATGGGCGCGGGCGCCGCGGTGTGCGGAAAGCTCCACGGCGCGGTCTGGGATGGTAAGCCGCAACGTCGCCCCGATGGTGCCCTCGACCAGTCGGACTTCGCCGCCATGGGCGCGCACCAGCTCAGCCGCAATGGCAAGGCCGAGCCCGGTGCCACCGGGGCGCGTCGAGCCCTGGAAGGCCTCGAACAAATGCGCACGCGCCTTTTCGGAAAAACCGGGGCCTGTATCTGACACTTCAATCACCACGACTGCACCTTCGCGGCGGCCGGTAATGCGTATCTGGTCGCGGCCGGGGTCACGCGAGGCGCGGCTCTCCATCGCCTGCACAGCGTTGCGGGCGAGATTAAGCAAAATGCGAAACAGCTGATCGTAGTCGGCTTCGACAGTGAGACCCCGCTCCACGGCGCTGATCCAGCGGATCGGCGCGTCGGGCCCGAGATTGAGCGTCTCGTGCACCTCCTCCACCAGCGGCTCCAGCAGGATCGGCCGGCGATCCGGCGGCGGTTCCTGCAGGCGGCCATAGGACAATGTCGACTGGCAAAAAGCGATGGCGCGTTCCAGCGCCTGCATCAGCTTGGGCGCAAATCGCTGCACCGTCGGGTCGGGCAGCTTGGCAAGCCGGTCGGAGAACAACTGCGCAGAGGACAGCAAGTTGCGCAGATCATGATTGATCTTCGACACCGCGAGCCCGAGCGCCGCAAGCCGGTTCTTCTGGTGCAGCATCGACGCGAGTTCGGTCTGCATGGCGGCCAACTCGCGCTCGGCCGTGCCAATCTCGTCGGCGCGCATCGACGGTATGATAACGCGATCGGCATTTTCGGGATCGGCGCGGAACGCCATCATGTTTCCAGTGATCCGGCGCATCGGCCGCACGAACAGATAATGCAACGCGAGATAAACGAGCGCCGCGGTGAAGCCGGAGATCAGCAACGACATCACCAAAAGATCGCCCGAATAGCGCAGCATTGCGGAGCGCAGCGGCTGCTCGTCCATGACGAGGTCGATATACTCGCCGCCCATCGGGGCGGGACCGACAACCCGCATCACGTCTTTTTTCTTGTCGTTGAGCATCGTCTTGAACGCGTCCACCACGACGGCGAACGTGTCCACCTGGCGCATGTCATAAACGTCGGTGATCGGCGGCAGGGCGACATCGCTCGGCTGCAGCATGTAGTGGGTGGCGCCCATCTTCATCGCCACGGCGCGCGCCCCGATCGAAGCGAGGATCTTCTTGGCGAGGGGGTCGGGGACCATGCCGTTGGGCGCCGCCTCGAGCACAAGCGCGGCAGTCTTGGCGACTTCCAAATGGTCGCGCAGCCAGCCGACACGGAAATTGGCCACCAACGGCACATAGATCAGCACCTCCGCGATCATCACGAACAGGGTCGTGAGGAGGAGGAGTTTGCCTGAGAGCCCAAATCGCGACGCACGAACCGGCTCCGGCCGTGCGGCGGAATCGTCAGTCATGCGAGAGCCTTGCCGTTTCTCCAGTCACTGCGCCGGCAGCTGCGATACGCGACCGCGAAGCTAAGGATGGAAGTGCCGCCGCAAATTCGTTATCCTACTGATTTAGCTGCGGATTTAGGGCAAACCGCCTGCAAGTCCCTCAAATCCGCCACGCCTAGTATCAGCCTCGACGACGCAGCCATCCCATGATGCGACGCACGCGTGTATTCGTCAAACCACCCATGAAATAGGTAATGGCGGCGCGTTTTCCCACCTCCCCATAGGTCGGATAGGGAACCACAACGCCGGCGAGCGCGCCGATATTAAGCTTTTGGCCGATTGCCAGCGCCCAGGTCGCAATACTTTCGCCGGCCTGTGCTCCCACGATGCTCGCGCCCAGAATTCCACCTTTGTCGTTGGTGATGACCTTGATGTGGCCGTTCGCCGCGCCGGCGGTCAAGGCCCGGTCGTTCTCACGGTAGGGCCAGCGCAGGATGCGAATATTCTTGGCTAACGCGCGTGCCTCGTCCTCAAGGAGACCGACCTGAGCCAACTCCGGGTCGGTGAAAATCACCCGCGGAATGGCACGAGAATCGATGGCCGTCGATTGCCGGAACAGCACATTGCGCACCACAAGGCCGGCATGGTGACTGGCGGCGTGAGCGTATTTCAGCCCGCCGATCACGTCACCGATCGCATAGACATTTTTGTTGGTGGTGCGAAGGCGTGGGTCGACCACGATTCGATTCTGATCGTAGCGGATGCCGGCCGCATCAAGATCGAGATCGCCGATGCTTGGCCGTCGTCCCGCTGCGAGCAGAATGTGCGATCCTTCCACCACCTCTTCGCCGGCAGAGCCGGCGTCGTCCGGCTTGGTCGGCCTAGCGATAACGGCTTGGATCCGCGCCAGCACCCGCCGGACCTGGGCAATCTGAACGCCGTTGCGCAGTCTGACGCCCTCATCGCCAAGCGCGTCCAGCACGATCGCGGCGCATTCGCGATCTTCGTGCCTGAGAGGCCTCTCCATTTCAAAAATCGTGACCTCGGAGCCCAGTCTGCGAAATGTCTGCCCTAGTTCGAGGCCGGTTCGTCCAGCGCCGAGGATCAGAAGGTGACGCGGGCAATCGGCAAGATCGAACACGGTTTCGGGCGTCAGATACGGCGTATCGGCGAGCCCGGGAATCGGCGGGATGATCGGCGTCGACCCGGTCGCGATGATGAAATGGCGCGCTCTCACGGTGGCCGCTCCGGCCGTCACCGTGCCGGAATCCTTAAATCGTGCCGCGCCCGCAATGACACGCACGCCGAGGCCCTTGAAACGTTCCGACGAATCTTGCGGCGCGATGGCCTCGACGGCGCGGCGCACATGAGCGTTCACTGCGGCAAAATCGACGCCGGAACGCACATTCTTAACGCCGAAAGACGCCCCGACGCGCAGGGCGTTGGCATGCCCGGCCGCTGCCTGCAGCGCCCGCGCCGGCACCGCGCCGGCGTGGAGGCTTTGCCCACCCATGCGGCCCTTCTCGATGAGCACGACCGACACGCCCATGGTGGCCGCGGCCGCGGCTGCGGCGAGCCCGCCAGGGCCGGCGCCGATCACGCAGATTTCCGGATTAAGCTCGCTGTTTTCTTCTGCCATCGGCCGGCCGAATTCACCGCGTTGAAAACGAAACTGGTGCTAAAATCTTCGGAGCAAGCGGCATTTTCCAGAGTCTTGGTCGCGTCACGCACATTTTATACATATCGCCGCATCGGGGAATGGTGACTGTCAGCCGCAGCCGACCTCAATCCGGAGCGGCAAAAACCGGCATTTACAAGAGCTTGCGGGTGCGGGCCCGTCGCAAGCCGTCACATTGACGGGGCAGGAGGTGTCCCGTATAAGCCGCGCCAAACGGGCGCTTGCGCGCCCAACTCGTGCGCCGTAGTGGGCGCGGCCGGACTTGGTCCGAGCGCTTCGGCGGAGAAATTTCGTGAAAAGAACCTACCAACCGAGCAAGTTGGTGCGCAAGCGCCGCCACGGTTTTCGTGCCCGCATGGCGACCAAGGGCGGCCGCAAGGTTGTGGCGACACGGCGGGCCCGTGGACGCAAACGACTCAGTGCGTGACGGGCGCGACTTTCCCGTTCAAGCGTTGTCCAACATGGATCGGTTGAAGCGCCGAGCGGACTTTCGCGCTGTCGCTGCCGGAGTACGGGCCTCCGGCAACGCGTTCGTATTACAATCGCAGCAGCGTACCGACGAAGACGGCATCCGTGTCGGCTTCACAGTGTCGCGGCAGGTTGGCAATGCGGTGGAGCGCAACCGCGTGCGGCGGCGGTTACGCGAATTAGTACGGCTCGCGAACGCCGAAAGCCTGCGCGGTGGCCACGATTATGTCCTTGTCGGGCGTCGACCGGCACTGCAATCGCCGTTTGGGGACATGATTCGCGAATTCGACAAGGCGCTTGGCCGGGTGCATGCACGCGAAGCCGAAGGAACTGGTGGCACACGCCAACGGCCCCTACATGAAGCCGGTTCCACGGCCCATGGTTCAACAGACAATGTGTCGCGATCACGGACCCGAATGCGCCGCACCCAGCCACCCGAGCATTGAATGAACGAGCACAAGAACACCATCCTCGCCATCGTGCTGTCGCTGATTGTGGTGATCGGCTGGGAATATTTCTTCGCCAAGCCGGAGTTGCAGCAGCAACAAGCGCAGCAGCATCAGACGCAGGCAAAGCCGGGCGAAAGCCCTGGCGGAGTACAGCCGGCAACGCCAGGCGCTGCTCCGCAAATGCCGGCCGCACCGTCGGCGCAGCCGCCCACCAAGACGCGTGAGGCTGTGATCGCCGCCTCGCCGCACATCGACGTCGATACCCCGCGGCTGCACGGCAGCATCGACCTCAAGGGCGCGCGTATCGATAATTTGGCGCTCGAACAATATCGCGAAGAGATCAACCCGCGGTCGCCGGCCATCGTCTTGCTGTCGCCTTCGGGCGCCCCGCACGCGTTTTACGCCGAATTCGGTTGGGTCGCCGCCGCGGGAACGAGCGAGCCGATGCCCGGGCCGGACACGGTGTGGAAGCAGGACGGCACCGGCACACTGAGCATCGATCATCCGGTGACGCTCAGTTACGATAACGGCCAGGGCCTGTCCTTCACCCGCACCATCACGGTCGACGACCATTATCTGTTCAGCATCAAGGACCAGGTGCAGAACAAGGGCAGCAAGCCGGCGACGCTCTATCCTTATGGGCTGATTTCGCGCCACGGCACGCCGGAAGTCCTCGGCTATTACATCCTGCACGAAGGCCCGATCGGCGTCATGGGCGACCAGGGCTTGCAGGAAGAAACCTACAAGAAGATCGTTGAAAAAAAGGACGAGACCTGGGACGTCACCAACGCTTGGCTCGGCTTTACGGACAAATATTGGGCCACCGTGCTGCTGCCCGATACGGACGCCAAGGTGAAGACACGCTTCTCCGCCGCCGAAGTCGGTGGCGAGGAAACCTATCAAACCGATTATCTGGCGGCACCGCAGACAATCGCGCCCGGCGGCAGCGGCAGCGCCAATGGCAAGCTGTTTGCCGGCGCCAAGGAAATCTCCGTCGTCGGTATCGACTTTCCATTCGGCCCAGGCGGCTACAACGAAGCGCTCCATCTCAATCATTTCGACCTGCTGATCGATTGGGGCTGGTTTTACTTCATCACCAAGCCGATGTTTCTCGCCATCGACTTTTTCTTTCGCCTAGTCGGCAATTTCGGCATCGCCATTCTCATCGTCACCGTCCTGGTGAAGGCGCTGTTCTTCCCGCTCGCCAACAAGTCTTATGCGTCAATGGCGAAAATGAAGGCGGTGCAGCCCGAAGTGGCGATGATCAAACAGCGCTACGCCGACGACCGGGCGAAACAGCAACAGGCGATGATGGAGCTGTACAAGAAGGAACAGATCAATCCGGTGGCCGGCTGCCTGCCTATCGCCATTCAGGTTCCGGTGTTCTTTTCGCTCTACAAAGTGTTGTTCATAACCATCGAGATGCGGCACGCGCCGTTCTACGGCTGGATCCATGACCTGTCGGCGCCGGACCCGACCAATATCTTCACGCTCGGCGGCCTGATCCCGTTCGATCCCATGGTGGTGCCCGTGATCGGCAGTTTCCTTCATCTCGGCTTCTGGCCGGCCATCATGGGCGTGACCATGTGGGTGCAGATGAGGCTCAACCCGGCATCGCCCGATCCGACCCAGCAGATGGTGATGAAGTGGATGCCGGTGATCTTCACCTTCATGCTGGCGCATTTCCCGGCCGGACTTGTCATCTATTGGTCTTGGAACAACACGCTCTCTGTCATTCAGCAGAGCGTGATCATGCACCGCAACGGCGCCAAGATCGAACTTTGGGGTAATCTCAAGAACACGTTCTTCAAGGCCAAGCCGAAACAGCCGGCAGAGTAAAAGCGGGCGGTTTATGCCGCGCGCACCCGGCCGAAGAACGTCGCCACCTTGGCTTCCAGATCGTTGGCCCGGGCGGACAGCTGGGCGGTCCAATTGGTAATCTCGCCGACCGCCGCGGCCCCGAGCGCAACCGCCTGCTCGACCGAACCGATCTCCGCTGAGGCCTGCGCGGTATGTCCGGCCGCGCCGTGGACGCTTTCCACGATATTGCGAGTCGTGACGGTCTGCTCCTCCACCGCCGAGGCGATACTGGTCGATACTCCGGTGAGTTCGCCGATGGCGCGCGCAATCGAGGCAATTTCACCGACCGAGCGCTTGGTCGCCTCCTGAATGGCAGAGATTTGTTGGGCAATATCCTCGGTGGCGCGCGAGGTCTGATTGGCCAACGTCTTGACCTCGGCGGCAACGACCGCAAAGCCGCGGCCCGCTTCGCCGGCGCGCGCGGATTCAATCGTGGCGTTCAGCGCCAAAAGGTTGGTCTGTGCCGCGATCGCCGAAATGGCTTCGACCACCGAGCCAATACGCTCGGCTGCGGAATCGAGCGAACGGATGGCCGCCTGACTGCGTTCGGTGTCGCCGACAGCGGATTGCGCCATGCCGAGCCCGCGCGTTGCCTGTCGACCGATTTCCTCGATCGACCCTGACAGTTCTTCGGTCGCGGTCACGGTCGCGTCCATGCGCTGTGCCGTTTCCGTCGAGGCTGACGAGGCCGCCGCCATGCGGCTGCGGGTGTCTTCGGCGGCTTGATTCAACGTAACGGACGTCGTCGTCAACGAACCCGATGCTTCCTTGATCGCCGCGACTACATCGCCGATGGCGCTGGCAAAATCCGCAATCGCATCGTCGATGACGCTGCGTCGCGCCAACGCTGCGTGTTCGGCCCTTTGCCGGTGCAGCGTCATGGCGTTGGCTACGTCAAAGCTGACGACCCTCGCGACGATCGAGCCGTATTCGGCGACCTTAGCGGAGGAAAACCGGTACTTGCGCGCAAGCGTCGCGAGCGCGGCCTTGAGCACATAACTTCCAGCTGTGCTGCGCAACCGGGCATCAAAACCAAGCTTGGCTTCTTGGTCCACCGTCTCACGGCACGTTTGACTGTATTGAGCGCCGAGATCGCCGCCCAACAGCGCCGTGAAATGAGCGACTTCAAGCTTTTGCAGCAGCGCTCTGTTGGCGGCGACGATCTCGCGAATTTTGGGCAAGGCCATCGTGGCAACGAGGATTTCCTCAACGGCGCCCTCGAGACTTGGCGCAATCACCGGCCAAGTTTCCGCGACGACGCGACGCGCGCGTTCGTCGAGGCCATACATCACAAGCCGGGCATCGAATGCTTGAACGGATTCGGTCGTCGCCATGCCGGTATCTGGGGTGTGAGGCCGCTTTGGCCGCGCATGGTGCGTGACAATCGTTGAACTTGCGTTAATGGTCTGGTTACCAATCAGGCCTCGGCGATCCGGCCGGCCGAGTTGGGCGATGCGCCGCCGTTGACTGGCCAGCTTCGGACCCGGCGCCCCCAACACCCCTATCCAGTGCACCTGAGAGCTGCCGGTCAGCCCGCACCTCACTGACAGGTGAAGGACCAGGCCGCAAACGTATGGGGCCTGCAGCGTTAGTGCCGCATCGAGGAACTGAAAATGGACAAGGTCGTCGCCGCACTGGAAACGAGCCTTGCTTCGGCAAGGGAGCCGGCGCTTCGCGCGCAGCTTATTGCTACGATCGAACGGCTGCGCGGGAACCGCGACCGCGAAGGCGGACGCCGGCAAACGCGTGGCAATGCCGCTCGTAAGACAATAGGTGGAGAGGACTCAAAGCGCTCAAAGTGACGAGCTCCGAAACTCGTGGAACTTAGCAACAGATCGCCGTCATCGGGGACACCTGATTCGTGATTCGTGGCCGTGCCGCTTGCAGTGGTAGGGTGGGCCTCGATTAGCTGAATCGAGGGGACTGATGCGCTTTCAACTTTTCTGCAACACGGCCTTGGTTGTCACACTAACGCTCGCGGCCGGCGCCGAGGCGCAACCGGCGCCGCAGCCGCGGGATTGCACGGGAAAGTCCGGCCTGGACTGGAACCAGCAGATCAAGGCCTGCACGGCTGTGATCGAAGCCGCACAAGGCAGCCCGCGAGATCGCGCAGCGATCTACAAGAAACGCGCCACCGCATATTTTGCCGTCGGCGACGATGACCATGCGATGGCCGACGACGACGCGGCGATCCGGCTCGACCCGAATATGGCCGCGGCCTACAGCAGCCGCGGCGATATTTATATGGACCGGGAAGATCCCGACCGCGCGATCGCTGAATTCAATGAGGCGCTCCAGCACGACGCCAAGCTGGTTGCCGCCTATACGGGCCGGTCGGCTGCCTATGATCAAAAGGGTGATTTCGATCGCGCCCTCGCCAATGCCAATGTGGCAATTGGGCTCGATGCCAAATCCGCCAGTGCCTACGAAACGCGCGGCAAGGCATATGTCTACAAAGGCGACATCGAGCGCGCGCTTGCCGATTACGATCAGGCGATGCGCATCGAACCAAAGGCGGCGGCTGAGATCTACAACCTCCAGGGCCTGGCCTATATGGAGAAGGGCGATCTAGCCCGCGCTGTCACCGCCTTTAGCGAGTCCGCCCGCAGCGATCCGCGGGAGTTCGATGCGTATTTCAATCGCGGGCGTGCAAATCTCTATGCCGGCGCTCTGCCCAAAGCGATTGAAGACTACAAGCAGGCGATCGCTATTACGCCGGGCTATCCCTACGCTCCGCTGTGGCTCGACATTGTCGAGGCGCGTAGCAAGATGCCGAGCACGCTGCAGCAAGCAATTGCCAAGGTCGACATGACGAAATGGCCGGCGCCGGTCATCCGCATGTATCTCGGCCAGATAACTCCTGCCGCCGTGCTTGCCGCGGCTGACGATCCGAATGCCGCCAAAAAGATCGGCCAAGTCTGCGAGGCCAAATTCTATTCCGGCGAATGGGCGCTGCGGCAAGGCGCCAAGGACGATGCGGTGCGACAGTTCCGTGTCGCTGTCGGTGATTGCCCGAAAACTTTGATCGAAAGAAACGCCGCGGGACTCGAACTCAAGGCGCTCGGCGTCGGCAAGGGTGGCGGCGGCATCGGAAAAGCCAGTGGGAACACATCCGAGGATCGAGTCCCGCATGATTGACGATGCGGCGCAGCAACCCGCTGCCGGCTGTCTGCTGCAAACTCGCACTCACCATATTGTTTGAAAATGGCGCGCCCGAAGGGATTCGAACCCCTGACCTCTGCCTTCGGAGGGCAGCGCTCTATCCAGCTGAGCTACGGGCGCCACGCGCGCGGCACGGCGTGTAGATAGCCAAATGCCGACGATCCGGCAACGGGCGCCGCTTGCCGCCCGCAATGGCGGCTCCTAAGCTGGCCGGACGCCAGGAGAATTGCCATGAGTCAAGTCGCGGAAAAAACCGAAACCGCAAGGCCCAAGAACGCCGCCATCAAGGATGCGGCGTTCCAATGGGACGACCCGCTCGATCTCGAAGGCGAACTGACCGAAGAAGAGCGCATGGTGCGCGACACCGCGCGCGACTATGCGCAGGAGAAGCTGTTTCCGCGCGTCATCGAAGCCAACCGCGACGAGCGCTACGACCCAGCGATCCAGCGCGAAATGGGCGCGCTCGGGCTGCTCGGCTCGACCATCCCGCAGGAATATGGCGGCGCCGGACTTAATTACGTCTGCTACGGGCTGATCGCGCGCGAACTGGAGCGGGTGGATTCCGGTTTCCGTTCCGCCATGTCGGTGCAATCCTCGCTCGCCATGCAGGCAATCTACGCCTACGGCAGCGAGGCGCAACGCCGCAAATACCTGCCCAAGATGGCGACGGCCGAGCTGCTCGGCTGTTTCGGACTGACCGAGCCCGACCATGGTTCCGATCCAGGCTCGATGACGACGCGGGCCGAAAAGGTGTCGGGCGGCTTTCGCCTGACCGGCAACAAGACCTGGATCACCAATGCGCCGGTCGCCGATGTCGCGGTCGTTTGGGCCAAGCTCGACGGCAAAATCCGCGGCTTCATCGTCGAGCGCGATACCAAGGGTTTTTCGACGCCAAAGATCCAGGGTAAGCTCAGCTTGCGCGCCTCCATCACCGGCGAGATTGTGCTCGATGGCGCCGTGATCCCCGAAGATAATTTGCTGCCGAATGTTTCCGGCTTGGCGGGTCCGTTCGGCTGCCTCAATGTGGCGCGCGCCGGCATCGCCTGGGGCGCCATGGGGGCAGCGGAATTCTGCTGGCACCGCGCCCGCGAGTATGCGCTCAGCCGCAAGCAATTCGGTCGGCCGCTCGCCGCCAATCAGCTGGTGCAGAAAAAACTCGCCGACATGCAGACGGAGATCGCGCTTGGGCTGCACGCGGCGCTCCGCCTGTCGCGGCTGATCGATCAGGGCAAGGCGTCGCCGCCGGCGATCTCACTGCTCAAGCGCAACAATTGCGGCAAGGCGCTGGACATCGCGCGGGTCGCACGCGACATGCACGGCGGCAACGGCATCACCGAGGAATTCCATGTCATGCGCGTGCTGTGCAATCTGGAAACGGTGAATACCTACGAAGGCACGCACGACATCCACGCGCTCGTGCTAGGCCGCGCGCAGACCGGCATCCAGGCATTCTTCTGATCGTATTGCCCCGGCGCGAGCGCTTGCGGCGGTTGCTATTCGGCCTTGAGGCCCGCCGCCTTGATGACAGGCCACCATTTGTCGATCTCGGCCGTATAGTAATAGCCGAGCGCCGACGGCGTCTGCCGGTCGCGCGGCACCACCTCCTGGGCCAGATCGCCGAGCCGCTTGCGCACATCGGGATCGGCAAGCGCCGCAACTGCTGCAGCATTGAGCTTGGCGATGGCGGCCGCGGGCGTTCCGTGCGGCGCCCATATCGATTGCCACGGCGTCAGGTAGAGCCCCGACAATCCAGCTTCGTCGACGGTCGGGATATCAGGCGCAACCGTCAAGCGGCGCTTGGCGGTAACCGCGTAAGCTTTGACCGTACCGGCCTGAATCTGCGGCAACGCATCCGCCGGCTGGTCGAACAGCAGATCGATACGGCCAGCCACGAGGTCCTGCATCGCAAGCGCAAGGCCGCGATAAGGCACGGTCTGAAACTTCGTGCCGGTCCGCATCTGAAATAAAAAACCAATCACCTGGTCGGTGCCGCCGGCAATACCCTGAAAAGCGGTGTTTGGATTGGCTTTGAGCCAAGCGATCAGTCCGCGCAAATTATCGGCTGGAATCTTCTTGCTGGCGACCAGCACGAGCGGCGTTTCGGTGAGCAGAGCCACCGGCGCGAAATCCTTAAAAACGCTGTAGGACGGATGATAGACGACTGGACTCACCACATGGGTCGACCATGTCGCCATACCGATCGTATAGCCGTCGGGGGCCGCCCGGGCGAGGCGCGCTGCCGCAATGGTGCCGGCGGCACCGGTGATGTTTTCGACGACGACTGACTGCCCCAGCGACTGCGCCATCGCCTGGGCGACGACACGCGCGACCGCGTCGGAAGGTCCTCCAGCCGAAAACGGCTCAATGAAAGTAATCGGCCGCGATGGATACGTTTGCGCCGCCGCACTCGTGGCAACCACCGCAAGGGCCGCCGCAAGCATTGCCGCACGCGCTATGCGCATTAGTCCGATCCCCGTTAGGCGGCCTCGACATAGCGCACCCGGCTAAACTGGGAAAGCGCGATCGGATCACAACACCGGCATGATGGGCCGGATCTATCGACAAATCTGAGCTGCACGAGTGCGACATCTTGGCTGGTGCCGACGCCGGCCGGGATCACACATCGCGCCCGCAATTCACTCCCGACGCTACAGCCCGTTGAGCGAGGATACCGCCACACTCGCGGTACCATCTGCGCTGGCGATCACGCGAAGCGTCTTGTCGTCGTACGCAATCCCAGTGAGGCGAAGATCTTTGATGGAAACGTTTGCGCTGACGCCCGGGCTTTGTTTGGCAAATTCGCCGAGGGCGGCGGCGATGCGCTTTTGTGCATCGGCGGCAAACGGCTTCAAGTCGATGACTGCTTTTTCGGCGAGCGCCTTTTGCAGCAGCGGCGCGGCCGCCTGCGCCGCCGCTCCGAGCAGTCCGAAGGCCGTGTTGGATTGCACGTCGAGCGTCACATCGGTGAGACGCAGGATTTGATTTTGTTGATCGAGGACAGGTCGGCCCCAGACGTTAACGGTGGCGGTGGCGCCGATGAAACTGAAGAAACCGAGCTTCTTCACGTTGACCAGAAGGGAGATCAGGAGGCGGTCGCCCGACGCCGCGACCGAAGCCTGATTGACCTTGACGGCGAACGCGCCACTGCCATCCTCGGGATAGGTTTTGCCACCGATCTGCGCCTCCAACAACCGGCTCACTTCGGTGAATGGGATATCGATCGGCACAGCGATATTGACAGCGCCCTCATTGGCCTCGGGCACGAGTTCAAGTTGTTGCGGAAACGGACAGTCGGGCGTTGTTTGGGTCGGCACGATGCGGGTCTGCGCCTGTACGCCGACCAGGAGAGTGACGGCTTGCCCATCGATCCTGGGCTGCGCCGCGATGGCGTGCACCGGCTGGATCTCGAGAAACAAAGCCGGCATCCCCTGCCCGGCCGCCCCGAGTGGAACGGCGCGGCACAACTTGGCCCATTCGGCGCGCGCCGCATTTTCGATGAACGGATTACCGCGCAAAGATGCTTCAAGCGCGCTGGTCTGGTCGTGCACCGCCTTGTCGAGCACAGGTTTTATCGCATTGCCGACGTTGAGCTTGAGGCCGCCGATCGGCAGCGTGACGTCAGCGAGATTGACTTGCGCAGCTAGATTGGGCGTCAGCCGCCAATTCGGCAAAATCGAGGGGCGCGCTGTCGTCGTCACAGTAGCCTGAATGTTGGTGTGCTGATCGACCGGCTTGCCGGCAAGACTTTCGACCTGCTGGCCGACATTGCCGCCGAGCAGACTGCCGAGCGCGCCGCCGATCGCGCTTAGCCCGCTGCCTGCGGCGCCGCTGAGCGTGCCGATGGCCTCAAACGAGCCGGTGAGCGGCGTCGTGATGACCAGGACTCCGGGTTGGCCGGTGACGCTGAGCGGTCCGCGCGCAACTGCGAGCTTGAGCTGAGTGTTCGCGAGCAATTTTCCGAGCGGATTTTGCGGCGTGCCCGAGAAATTGCGCGGGGCCCGCGCGTCGAGCGACTCGCGGATCGCCGTCAGCGCAACTGCCGTCGGCGCAAGCACTGTCGACATGCCAACCAATGGCTTCAGCGGTGGCGGCGGGCTCAACGCTACTGGGCCCGGCACGACCTGCCTGGGCCACAGCACGCCGACCGCCAAGACAGCGGCGCCAAAACAAACGGCAACCGCAAGGCCGCCCAGCATGATCGTGCGAAGTTGCATGTGCGAACCTGTTCGCCCCCGTGACTCGTATCATGTTAGCAAACTTAATGTTCGCGCCGCCTCCTTCGCGGGCTGGCGGAGTGTCGCAACCATACCTAAATCACGCCCGCGCCACCGGCATCGCTGAAGCCCGTGCCGCACATGGAACGCGTCATGTCACCGATCTCGCTGCTGCTCAACGTCCTGTGGATCGTGTTTGGCGGCTTATATACGGCCATCGGCTGGCTTATCGCCGCCGTGATCATGGCGCTGACCATCATCGGCCTGCCGTGTGCTCGCGCGGCGTTCAACATCGCCTCCTACGCGCTGCTGCCGTTCGGCCGCAAGGCCGTATCGCGCGCCGAATATCTCGGTACCGACGATCTCGGCACCGGGGCATTCGGAATGATCGGCAACGTCATATGGCTGATACTGGCGGGATGGTGGCTGGCCTTGTTGCATCTCGTCACCGCGTTTTGTCTTGCCATCACCATCATCGGCATACCGTTCGCCTGGGCGCATCTGAAACTCGCCGGCATCGCATTGTGGCCAATCGGCAAGATGATCGTCGATACCGACGACCTGGCAATGCGCCGGCAAGGCGCGCAGCCGCGCCGCGCCGGCTCGCTATAACAGACAGCTTGGTTCGACGCGCGTACGCTACGTACCGGGTTCATCCTGGTGCACGACTCGGAGTTTGCGGACCGCACCGCGGTTCATTGCGCACGTCGGCGCCGAAGCTCCTGCCGACGCCTGAGGCTTCAGGCGATCCGCAGCGGCTGCTATGGTGGCGGCGTCGACCGACGGAGCCAACCATGTGCCGCAACATTCGCACGCTGTTTAATTTCGAGCCGCCGGCAACCGAGCAGGAGGTCCGCGCCTCCGCGCTGCAGTTCGTTCGCAAGCTCTCAGGCTTTACCCAACCTTCGCACGCCAACGAAGCCGCGTTCGATCGTGCCGTCGACGAAGTCGCAGATGTCGCGCGGCGGCTTCTCCATTCGCTGCAGACTTCGAGTCCGGCAAAGAACCGCGAAGCCGAGGCCGAAAAGGCGCGCGCCCGGGCACGCGAACGGTTCGCTTAGAGATCGGATTCAAGAGGGCGCCGAGTGGTCCCATTCCGCTAGACTAGCCGATCACACTGTCTGTCCAAGCCGTCAGCGCGTCGAGTAATTCATCGAAAACCTCAGCATCCTTGCGCCCGCTCCGCGCCGGCACGTGAAATGAATGATCGGCGTCGGCAAACAGTTTCAGCGTCACGCGGCTGCCGAGCTTTTCGCAAAGCGGCCGCAACTCATCGACCGCCGCCAGCGTATCCCGGGTGCCTTGCAGGAACAGCGTCGGCACCTGCACGCCGAACAAATGCTCGCCGCGCTCGGTCGAAGGTCGTCCCGCCGGATGCAGTGGAAAACCGAGAAAGGCCAAGCCGCACACACCCGGCAGCGGCGCGGCGGCCTGCGCCTGCGAGGTCATGCGTCCGCCAAACGATTTGCCGCCGGCGATGAGCGGCAGTTTCGCGGCAAGCGCTGCCGCGACCGCGGCGCGGACCGCCCCGTGCGCGAGCTTTGGTGGATCGGGCCGCTTGGAGCCGCGCTCCATGTAGGGAAACTGATATCGCAAGGTGGCGATACCGCGCTCGGCGAGACCCGCGGCGGCGGCCGTCATGAATCGATGAGTCATGCCGGCGCCGGCGCCATGCGCCATCACGTAACACGCGCGCGCACGTGGTGGTGTTTGCAGCAAGCCGGAGAGGCGGACGTCGTCGGCCAGCGCAATGGTAATAGCTATAGCGGTTGCAGTTGCCATTTCGGGCTCCAGCGCCATCCCAGCGCCATGTCACACCTATCGCTTCACCGCCTTCACCCGCAATGTCTTGCGAAGCTGCGCCAGCAGGCGCCGATACAAGTCGGCGGGCGTTGCCTACGGCCCGACTTCCACGCGGGCCGCGGCGGCTTGGCTGAGCATCAGATTATAGGGCGCGCTCTTGGCATCACCGCCAGTTCGGAAATCGCTGCGGTAGCAGACGATCGGTTTGCCTGTGCAGTAGGCGTAGCCGACTTCCCAGGCCGTGCCGCTGTCCGGATCGGGGCCGTCCATGCACGCCACGACGGCATCGGCCCATTCGAGGCCTTTGACGCAGCTTTGGAATATGGCCTTGGCGCCGCCGCGCGACGCCCGTTCCTGAGGCAGCCAGACCTCAAAACCCTGCGTTGTGAGGAATTGCGCCAAACCAGCGTTGAAGTCGCGCTCCGCCACCGTGAACAACGGCCCCGACAAAAACAGCTTGGTCATGTCGCCTCCCGCAAATTGCCCAAAAACCTGGCCAAGCTGTCATACGCGGACCGGCCCCGCGTATCCATGCGCAGACGTGGTTGGAGTGAGCGGGACGTTCCACTAAGCTGACGCCAAGGCTTATTCGCCGCGTGGAGAAACTCGATGATCAAAATCTGGGGGCGGACAACTTCGTCCAACGTGCAGAAAGCGATGTGGGCGGTGGGCGAGATCGGCCTGCCACACGAGCGGATCGATATCGGCGGCCCGTTCGGGAAGAACCGTGAGCCGGCTTATCTTGCGAAGAATCCGAACGGGCTGGTGCCAACGCTCGAGGAAGATGACGGCTTTCTGCTGTGGGAATCCAATTCGATCGTGCGCTATCTTGCCGCCAAGCACCGCGCCGGCGGGCTCGAACCGGCCGATCCAAAAGACCGCGCCCGCGCCAGCCAATGGATGGACTGGCAATTGTCCGTCTGCGCGCCGGCCATCACGCCGGTATTCTGGGGCCTCATTCGCACGCCGCCCGAAAAGCGCGATCATGCGGCGATCGAGGCCGGCAAAAAAAATACAACGGCGGCGATGACCATGGTGGACGAGCAGTTGGCCAAGACCGCATACCTCGCCTGTGACGCGTTTTCCTACGGCGACATTCCGGTCGGCGTCATGGCGTATCGCTACCGCCAGCTTGTGCCCGACCGCCCGCCGCTTAAAAATCTCGAACGCTGGTATGCGGCGATTTCCAGCCGGCAGGCTTTCAAGGATCACGTCGCCGCGGTACCGCTGTCGTAGTCGTCATTCCGGATTGCCGCGAAGGTGGCAAGTCCTGTGGCCAGCCAAGTCCTGCGGCCGACCCCGGAATGACAAATACTACTCCGCCGCTGCCCGTGTGTCGCCAGCGTGCATGGAGGCGATGTAATCCATCGCCGCCTGTACGCCGCCTTTCTTGTGCGGAATGCGCGCGAGCGATAGCGCCATTTCGGTCATCGCCAGCACGCCCATCATCCAGCCGTCGTTGATGTCGCCGAGATGGCCGATGCGGAAGTATTTCTTGGCGTAAGGTCCGAAGCTCGCGCCGAAAGAGATATTGAACGTGTCCAGCGCGAGGCTGCGGAACGCATCGGCATCGTAGCCGTCCGGCAGCAGCACGGCAGTGATGGTTGGTGAATAATATTTCGGCTCGCGGCACAGGATTTCGAGACCCCAGGCACGCGCCGCGCGGCGGGTCGCTTCGCCGAGCCGCGCATGACGAGCAAACACGTTGTCGAGGCCTTCCTCGTGCAGCATGTCGATCGACACGGCGAGTCCCTGCAGCATCTGCGTCGCCGGTGTGTAGGGGAAGAAGCCCACCTTGTTCATCGTGAGCATGTCGTCCCACGACCAGAATGACTTGGTCAGCTTCGAGCTCTTCGCCGCATGCAGAGCCTTGTCGCTGACCGCGTTGAACGACATGCCGGGCGGCAGCATCAGGCCCTTCTGCGCACCTCCGACGGTGACGTCGACGCCCCATTCGTCGTGGCGGTAGTCGGTCGAGGCGAGCGAGGAAATCGTATCGACCATCAAGAGCGCCGGATGACCGGCGGCATTGAGCGCCTTGCGGATTGGCTCGATCGGCGAAAGGCAACCGGTCGCGGTCTCGTTGTGCAGCACGCACACCGCCTTGATCTCGTGCGCCTTGTCGTTGCGCAGATGCTCTTCGATCTTGGCCGGGTCGGCGCCGGTGCGCCAATCGCCCGAAATGTATTCCGGTTTGAGGCCGAGCTTCTGCGCCATCGACTTCCACTGCGCTGCGAACTGGCCTGTCTCAAACATTAGCACGCGGTCACCGGGCGACAGCGTGTTGACCAGCGCCGCTTCCCACGCACCGGTGCCGGTCGCGGTGTAGATGATGACCGGGTTATTGGTTTTGAAAATGGTCTTGACGCCGTCGAGGCAGCGTTTGGCGAGCTTGGCGAATTCCGGCCCGCGATGATCGATGATTGGCGTATCCATCGCGCGCAGCACCCGGTCGGGCAGCGGCGTCGGCCCCGGAATCTGGAGGAAGTGACGCCCGGCGGCGCGCGAGGTGTTGTTCTGCGGCATTTTCAGCACTCCTTCGGACAATCGATCGGTCCCGGCAGCGTCTATCCGAGGGCGCTCGCGGCTTGTGGGGTTGAATAGCGAATGCGACATTGCGGTCAAGCATCTTCTCCCGATGGGGCTACGAATTGTCCGTATTACTGATGCCGGGTCTGGAACGGCGGCTGAGCGCTGAGCGCGCCGGCGAGGCACGTTTCGACGCCTTCACGCGTGGGCGGTATGCCACCGACGCCTCGCACTATCAGATCATGCCGCTCGGCGTGGTGACGCCGCGCACGATAGAAGAAGCCGAACGCGCCATTGCGATTTGCCGCGCGGAGGGGGTGCCGGTAACGCCGCGCGGCGGCGGAACGTCGCAATCCGGGCAGACCGTGAACCGATCGGTGGTGCTCGATTGTTCACGGCATCTCAACAACGTTCTCGAGATCAACGTCGCAACGCGCCGCTGCACCGTCGAGCCGGGCATCGTGCTCGACGAACTCAACAGCGCGCTCAAGCCCACGGGGCTCTGGTTCCCGGTCGATATTTCGACCGCCTCACGCGCCACCATCGGCGGCATGGTGGGCAACAATTCCTGCGGCGCGCGCTCGCTGCGCTACGGCAACACCCGCGAGAATGTGATCGCCATCGATGCGACGCTGGCTGACGGCAGCCACGCGCATTTCGGCCGCCTGGGCGATGCGACGACGAATGTGCCGCAGGCGCTGCAAAGCGATCTGCTGGCGATCGGGGCGCGCGAGGCGGATGAAATCGAACGGCGCTTTCCGAAAGTGCAACGCCGCGTCGGCGGCTACAATCTCGATGCATTGGTGCCGGAGCGAAACGACATCAATCTGGCGCATCTCCTCGTCGGCTCCGAAGGCACGCTGGCGTTTTCCAGAAAAATCGAACTGAAGCTCTCGCCGCAGCTTGGCCGCCGCGCGCTCGGCGCTTGCCATTTCGGCAGCTTCCACGAAGCCATGAAGGCGGCGACGCATATCGTGGCGCTCGGGCCGATCGCCGTCGAACTGATCGATCGCACCATGCTGGGCCTCGCCCGCGACATCGCCATGTTCCGGCCGATTATCGACGCCTTTCTGCGCGGCGATCCGGAAGCCATTTTGTTCGTCGAGTTTGCCGAAGACGACTGGGACGAAAATCTGCGTCGGCTCAAGCGGCTCGGCGAACTCCTTGGCGACCTCGGTCTGTCCTGGACCAACAGCGGCGCCAAATGGGGCGGCGTGGTCGAAGTGCTCGACGGCAAACTGCAGGCCGGCATCTCCGAGGTGCGTACCGCCGGCCTCAACATCATGATGTCGATGAAGGACGCGGGCAAACCAATCTCCTTCGTCGAGGACTGCGCGGTGCCGCTCCAACATCTGCCGGATTACACGGCGCGGCTGACCGAAGTGTTTGAGAAAAATGGCACGCGCGGTACCTGGTACGCGCACGCCGCCGTCGGCTGCCTGCACGTGCGCCCGGTACTGAACCTGCGCCTCGACAAGGACGTGCGCGCGATGCGCGCCATCGCCGAGGAAGCGTTCGCCATGGTGCGCGAATACAAAGGCTCGCATTCCGGCGAGCATGGCGACGGCATCGTTCGCTCCGAATTTCATGAAGAGATGTTCGGCGCCGAACTGGTGCGCGCATTCGAGAAGGTGAAAGACCGTTTCGATCCGCAATGTCTGTTCAATCCGGGAAAGATCGTTCGCGCGCCGAAATTCGACGATCGCAGCAACTTTCGTTACGGGCCGGATTATCACACCGGCGACCTCGCTACCGCGCTTGACTGGGCAGCCTATCCGGGAGCCGGCGGCGGTTTCCAGGGCGCGGTCGAGATGTGCAACAACAATGGCGCCTGCCGCGCGCTTGCGGGCGGCGTGATGTGTCCGAGCTATCGGGTCACGCGCGACGAACGCGACGTCACCCGTGGCCGCGCCAATACGCTTCGGCTTGCTATTACGGGCCAGCTTGGACCCGGCGCCTTCACGTCCGATGAAATGGCCGAGACACTCAAACTGTGCGTCTCCTGCAAGGCCTGCCGCCGCGAATGCCCGACTGGCGTCGACATGGCGCGCATGAAGATCGAATTTTTGTCAGCGCGGGCTGCGCAGCGCGGACTGACGCTGCACGACCGGCTGGTTGGTTATCTCCCGCGCTACGCGCCCTACGCGGCGAAAGTTCCGTGGCTGATGAATTTGCGGGACCGGCTGCCGGGCGCGGCGAAGCTATCCGAGGGTGTCACCGGCTTCAGCGCCCGCCGCAGCTTACCGAAGTGGCGGTCGGACTATTTCCGTGACCCAACCGGGCACGACGGCGGCCAGGGCCGTGACGTCGTCCTGTTCGCCGACACGTTCAATCGTTATTTCGAACGCGAAAACATTGACGCCGCGTGCACCGTGCTGGAAGCGGCGGGTTATCGGGTTCATTTCGCCACACCGCCCGATGACGGCCGCCCCCTGTGTTGTGGCCGGACTTTTCTGTCTGTCGGCAAAACAGACGAAGCGCGGCGCGAGGCGGAACGCACGCTCTCCGCGCTCGCGCCTTTTGTGTCGCAGAGGATACCGGTCGTCGGGTTGGAGCCGAGCTGCCTGTTCGCCTTCCGCGACGAAATTCCGGCACTGATCAAAACCGATACCGCGCGGCTGGTCGCCGAACGCGCCATTTTATTTGAGGAATTTCTGGCAGACGAAGCCAAGGCGGGACGGCTCGAATTGCGGCTCGCGCCAATGAAGAAACAGGCGTTTCTGCATGGCCACTGCCATCAAAAATCGTTCGACGCCATGTCGGCGGTCGAAGCCGCCCTGCGGCTAGTCCCCGAGCTCACCGTCGAAAAAATCGAATCGAGCTGCTGCGGCATGGCGGGCGCCTTCGGCTACGCGGCCGACACGATCGACGTATCCTACGCCATGGGCGAGCTGTCGTTGTTGCCGGCGGTGCGCAAGGCGCCGGAAGATGCGCTCATTGTCGCCGACGGCACCTCGTGCCGGCAGCAAATCCGCGACGGTGCGCGGCGCGAAGCGCTGCATGTGGCGCGCGTGCTGGCGATGGGGTTGCGGGCGGCGTGACGTTTAACGTTCGCCGTCCAGCGCGCTTTCGTGCCAGCGCCGTAACGCCAGGTAATTGACCAGCGCCAGCAGATAAAAAATCAACAGGCCGGCGACGCAGAGCAGCAGCAGCGCCGCGAACATGCGGGGGATGTTGAGGCGGTATTGCGCCTCCATGATGCGGAAGGCGAGGCCCGAGCCGGCGCCACCCGAACCGGCCGCGATCTCGGCCGCCACCGCACCGACCAGCGATAGCCCGCCGGCGATGCGCAGCCCGCCGAGCAGATAAGGCATCGACGCGGGTAGTTTCAGGTCCCACATCACCCGGGCTGGCGAGGCGTTATAGAGCGCGAACAGATCGACCAGATTGCGGTCGACCGAGCGGAGCCCCAGCGTCGTATTGGCGAGTACCGGAAAGAACGCCACGATCCAGGCGCAGACCAGCACCGCCGTCGGCTGCGGCATGTAGACGAGCAGCAGCGGCGCGATGGCGATCACCGGCGTCACCTGCAGGATCACCGCATAGGGATAGAGCGAATACTCGACGTAGCGCGACAGATTGAACAGCACCGCAAGGATGAAGCCCCCGAGCGAGGCCAACACAAAGCCCTCGACAGTTGTTATCAGCGTCACCAACAGCGACTGCGACAGCAGAGGCCAGTCTACCACCAGTGTGTGTGCGACCAGGCTCGGCGTGGGCAGCACATAAGGCTTTATCTGCCAGAACCATACCGCGGCCGCCCAAGCTGCGATGACAAGCACGAAGACGATGGCCGGCAGCGCCACGCGCAGCGCGCGCTCCCGGCGTTCGCGGGCGGAAGCCTGCGCGTTCATTCACCGCCTCCCGCCGCCATGGCGCGCGCCAGTACATCGGAGGTGCGGCGGCACAACGCGGCGTATTCGGACGAGGTGCGAAAATCGCCGCCGCGCGGATAAGGCGCGTCAATGCCCAACTCGGTAAACACGCGGCCCGGCCGCGCCGCCATCACGGCGATGCGGCTCGACAGATAAACCGACTCGAACACCGAATGCGTGACGAACACGACCGTAGTGCCGAGCGCCTGCCACATCGTCAAAAGATCGTCATTGAGCTTGAAGCGCGTGATCTCGTCGAGCGCGGCGAACGGCTCATCCATCAGCAGCAACTCGGGTTCGGTAACGAGCGCGCGCGCAATGGAGACGCGCATGCGCATGCCGCCGGACAGTTCGCGCGGATAGACCGAGCTGAAATCTTGCAGGCCGACCCGCTCCAGCGCGGCGCCGACGCGCGCTGACGCTTTGTCGGCCGCCACGCCCGCAAGCTTGAGCGGCAGCCGCACATTGTTGAACACGGTGGTCCACGGCATCAACGTCGGCTCCTGAAAGACGAAACCAATGCTCCCGTTTCTGGTCTGCGTGCCCGCCGCCGCCCATTCCACCTTGCCCTGCGTCGGCTCGCTCAACCCCGCCATGATGCGCAGCGCCGTCGATTTGCCACAGCCCGACGGGCCGAGCAGCGACAGGAATTCGCCCTGCCGCACGTCGAGGTCGAGGCCCGAGAGCGCCAGTGTGCCGTTCGGAAACGTCTTGCCGACGCCGCGGAGCGCGACCACCGGGGGTGCCGAGAAATTCGTCGCCGGGGAGATCGCCGCTCTCCTATTTGTGCATGCCGATCTCGCTGGTGAACTTCCTCCAGCGGACCACTTCGGCGGCATGATAGGCGGCGAACGCATCGGCGTCCTGGCCGGTCGGCTCAAAGCCGATGGCGCGGAAGCGCTGCGCCATCGCCGGCTGTTTGACGATATCAACGATCGCTTTGCCAAGCATCTGGCGGATGTCTTCCGGCATCTTCGGCGGTCCGTAGAGCCCGAGCCAGCCGGTCAGGACCGCGCCCGGGAACCCTGCTTGCTTGAAAGTCGGCACGTCGGGCAACGTCGCCTGCCGGTAAGGGCTCGTCACCGCCAGCCCCTTGATCGAATGCCCTTTGATCTGTCCCATGACGACTGGGAAGACTTCAATGATCGCATCGATTGATCCGCCCATAAGGCTGTTGAGAGCCTCGGGGCCGCCCTTGAAGGGGACATGCAGCATCTTGATACCGGCCTCCTTCATCAGCAATTGCGCCGCGGTGTAATCGAGCGCGCCGACGCCGGTCGAGCCGAAGGTGAGCTTGCCGGGATGCGCCCTGGCATACTCGACGAATTCCTGCACCGAATTCACCGGCATCGCATTGTTGACCACGAGTGCGGTGGCATATTCGGCGGCGTTGGCGATCGGCACGAGATCGTGCAGCGGGTCAAACGGCGGATGGGGATCCATCACGATGTTGATCACGACCGAACCGACCGTCCCCATCATCAGCGTATAGCCGTCCGGCGCCGCCTTCATCATGTCGTGGAACCCGATCAAGCCTTGGCCGCCGGGCCTGTTCTCGATCACAAACGGCTGCTTGAATTTTTCCTGCAATCCCTGGGCGATCAGGCGGCCGGACAGATCGGCAATGCCACCGGCCGGAAACGGTACGATCAATCGAACCGGACGCAGCGGATACGTTTCGGCGGCGGGCGCCGTATCAACGCAAAGGACGGCGAACAGCAGAGACAAGAACAAGACTCGCAAGGCAAAACGCTCCTTTTCGCTCGTACAGGGTTGTCTTCAGTCCATGAATTTAGTCGTCATTGCGAGCGAAGCGAAGCAATCCAGGGTATGGTGCAATGCGTCGAGGCAGGACTGGATCGCTTCGTCGATTCGCTACGCGCAATGACGAACGTCATTTCGCTCGCAGATCAAGCCCGATTTTCTTGTTGACGAATTGCAGCGTGTAGCATTTGCGGTAATCGAGCCCGGCCTTGGCGACCCCGGCGCGCACCATCTCGTCGAAGAAAGTCCTCATGCGCGCATCGGTCATGGCGCCGACACCAAGTGCGAGCGTGTCACCGGAATCGACGATGCCGTATTGCTTCATCTTGGCGACCGAATAGGCGAGCAGATCATCCGTCATTTCCGGGTTCTGCTTCTTGATGAGCGCGTTCGCCGCGCTGTTGTCGTGATAAATGTAGTTGTACCAGCCGATGATCGAGGCATCGACAAAGCGCTGTACCACGTCAGGCTTCTTGTCGACCAGATCGCGCCGCGTCTCGATCAAGGTCGAGTAGGCGGAAAAGCCCTGATCGGCGAGCAGGAAGACGTCCGGCTTGAAATGCGCCGCCTTCTCGATGGCGAACGGCTCGGAGGTGACATAGCCCTGCATCGCGCTCTTGGTGTCGGCAAGGAACGGCTGCGGATTGAACGTATAGGGTTTGACCCGCGATTCCGAAAAACCGTAATCGGATTTGAGCCACTGGAAATAGCTAGTCATGCCCTCCTTGGAGATGAACAGCGTCATGTTCTTCAGATCGGCGAATTTTTTGATGCCCTGATCCGGGTGCGCGATCAGCACCTGCGGGTCCTTCTGAAAAAGCGCCGCGACTTCGATCACCGGAATATTGTTCTCGACCGCGTCGAAGCCCTGCAGCGTGTTGGCCGAGAGGAAGAAATCGATCTTGCCGACCGCGAGCAGGATGCGGTTGTTCACGTTCGGCCCGCCCGGCACAATGGTGACGTCAAGGCCGTGTTGCCGGTAAGTGCCGTCAGCCAGTGCCTGATAAAAGCCGCCGTGCTCGCCCTCGGCCACCCAATTGGTGCCAAACGAGACCTTGTCGAGCCCTTTCGCCGGTCCTTGTGCCGGTCCTTGCGCAGATGCCGGCGCCAGAGCGGCCCCGGCGGCCAAGCTCAGCAGGGTTCGGCGCGTCACGGCAGGCGACATCGGTTGCTCCTTTGCGTCGGCGACGCGACAATAGAGCATGATCCCGAAAAGTGGATACCGGTTTTTGGGAAAGATCATGCTCAAGGAAAAATGCTAAGTACGGCAACAATGAGCGAGTGACGCGGATGACGCTGCCCCGGCGCAACTGGATGGAGATGACCTGGCAGGACATTGCTGGGGCGGCCGGGGCGACTGCGCGCTGGATCGCAGTGCTGCCGCTGGCGGCGGTCGAGCAGCATGGCCCGCACCTGCCGCTCG
>JBAQJL010000117.1:0-26987 GCA_049300295.1 Xanthobacteraceae bacterium | reverse complement strand
CCAATAACAATGGCACCGAGGTTCCTGGCTCGGCGACCTTCAGCTCGAACCGCGCGTTCGTGCAGTGGGCGGGCTTCACGGCCGGCCAGTCGGTGTCGTTCTTCGACTTCTACCCGGCCGCCGCGTTTCTTTACCGCGCCGGCAACCTGCCGCAGGAAGATACCGGCGACGGCGGCTGGTGGGTATGGGGTTACACCGCCCAGTTCGGCGGCGGCTTCTCGGCCACTTTGTCGGCCGAAGAGCGTCGTACCAGCCAGATGATCGACTTCAGTGGTGCGGCTGGAGCGCTCGGTGGCGTAACGACACCCGGTACCAATGGCTCAATAGTGGCGGCCAGCACGAACGCCGCCGGGTACGGCGGCTGGCAGTCGCCTGACATTGTCGCCAATCTGCGTGTCGACCAAGCCTGGGGCAGCGCCCAGATCATGGGCGCCCTGCACCAGGACAACGCCGGCTACTACGGCGCGGCCCCTGCTTCCGGTGGTCCCGGCAATAAGTGGGGCTGGGTCGTCGGCGGCGGACTTAAGATCAACACGCCGTTCATCACGCCTGGCGACTACTTCTCGGGCGAAGTCAACTACACCCAAGGCGCCGTCAAGTATCTCTGGAATTCGAACCAGGGCAGCCAGACGGAGGTCAATGGCGCAACCGAAGCCTACGGGCCGAGCGCGGACTGCATCTTCGGCGGCACGGTTGCGGCCGGCAACAACACTGGTTGCCAGCTGACCACCGCCTGGGGCATCGACGTCGCCTACGAGCACTACTGGACGCCGCAATGGCACCAGTCGTTGGTCTATAATGCGATATGGCAGAAGTACGGCACGGGTACCGGTTCGGCCAACTCGATGCTGTGCGTTGGTGAAGGCCTTGGTGCAGGCGCCGGCACGACTGCTACCGCCGCGGCCGGTTGCAGCAACAACTGGGACACATGGGGCGTCGGTTCGCGCCTGCAGTGGGATGTGACCAAGAGCTTCTACATCGGCGTGGAAGCGATCTACCAGAAGTTCGACAGCGCCCAGACCCCAACCGGTGCGCTGACGCCGGCGCTCATCTTCGCGAACTCCGGTGCGACCACCGTGGCGAACCAGTCAAACTGGGTGTTCACGGTGCGCATGCACAAGGACTTCCTGCCCTGATCGCCTGATCACGGTGTGAATCCACGATCCCCGGCGGGCCTCCCGCCGGGGATTTTTGTAAACGAGGTTCGATCCGATGCGCCATCTGGACGGCGTTTCGACGAAAAGACGGCCGGTTCCGGCGAGTTCGCCCGGGCAGCTCGAAGCCGATCCTTTGCTGTTCGCCGCGCGAATGCGGGCTGCCAGGGCCGTACTGGGTTGGAGTCAGACGGAACTTGGCAAGCGCGCGAAGGTCACGCAACGCGCCATTTATCGCCTCGAAAAAGCGGCGGTGCGCGCAAGACATCAAACGGAAGTCCGAATCAACAAAGTGTTCAAGGACGCCGGCGTGGAATTTGAAGAACTGCCCAATGGCGGATTCGAAATGAGCGTGCCGAGCCAGTTGGTGACCAGGCCGGTGCGGTGATTTATGGCGCTGGGGTTGCATTCGCGCCATTTGCCGGACTCAGAATAACATCGCGAACAACTTCGGCGGCATCGGCGAGCGTGTCATTCGCGAGGTGGGCATAGCGTTGAGTCGTGCGTGCCTGCGTATGCCCGAGCAAGCCTTGAACCACGTATAACGAAACGCCTTGATTGACCAGAAAGCTGGCGAACGAATGCCGCAGATCGTGCAGACGCACGTCGAGTAGGCCGGCTTTTTCACGGATCCGCCACCATGGGAAATGCAGCGAAGGCGACGGCCGGCCGGTAACCGGCGACGGAAAAATAAACGGATTGCCGTCCGCGCGCTCAATGGCGCCCAGCAGATCGAGCGCCGCCGAGTTTAGATGAATCGATCGTGGCCGTCCCGACTTTGCCCGCGGCACCAGCAGGGTCCGCTTGTCCCAATTCACGTGTTCCCACTTGGCGTGCGTAACCTCATTGCGGCGCGCGCCCGTGAACAACAACAGCTTGATCGCGCGCGCGGCGACCCGGTTCTCATCGGTTTCGAGCGCCGACAACAGGCGCTGCACTTCGTCGTGAGCAAGAAAGCGTTCGCGGCACACATCAGGTGCGGTTTTTAAGCCGGCGGTCGGATTCTCGGCCGCGCCCGGCACGCCCCATTTTCTGGCGAGATTGAATACGAACCGAAGCAGGATCAGGACGCGATTGACCGTGCCGCTGGCGTACCCCCGGTCGCGCATACGCGACAGCAGGTCGGCGATGGCTTGATTCGAAATCTCGTCGAGGTGCAGCGCGCCGAATTTTTGCAGAATGTGGATACGTAGGATCGTTTCGTCAGTCTGCCAGCTGCGCTTCACATTCTTTGCGTACGGCAAGTAGGATTCGTCGGCAAACTCAGCGAGCGTCGGGACGCTCCGCAGTTCCTGACGCTCTTTCTGCGGATCGCGCCCGAGAATAGCCTCGGCCAGAACGGCACGCGCTTTGCGGCGTGCCTGGGACACCGTCAGGATATGCGCGGAACCGATCTTGAATTGTCGCTCGCGGCCGTGGGCGTCGCGGTAACGCAGATAGAACGTCCTGCCTCCTGTGCGCCGGACCTCAAGCATGAAACCTGGAAGGGCAGTATCGAAGAAATCGATCCTGCGCGCACTTTGCGGGCAGGAGGAATGCCGAACCAATGCGACTGTTAACGCGGTCCTCGGCACCGTATTGACCCCAACCCCAAAGATCGTATTTTACGATCTATTTATACAGACTAGGACGCGGTAGACGCGTCAAGCGGTATTTTTCTGAGGATTAATCCGGCTAATCCGCATTGCACGATCATAGTTTTGCAGTTGCCAAGGGCAAAGCAAAATCGATGCGTCAAAACGACTTTTTGTTATATTTATCAATAGTTTATGTGGTGTATATAAGTGCAGTTTCTTGACTGAAATGAGAAACGTTTTAACGCTGTTTCCGCCTACAAATTCAATGGCTGGGCAGGGACACGCGCCTAATCTTGTACATAAATTTTACATAACCAATTATAAGAAAATATGCCTATGATGTCCTTTGGACAAAGGGCACCTCGTGTATGGGCAGGGCGCGGGGTGCGCTTGCCGTAAACGCCGCGCGCAGCGAATGCCGACGCCATTGCACTCATCCATTGCTTTGGGCCTCTGACCAAGATCGCTGTGTCACGCCGTCGAAGCTTTGGGTCGATACCGCTAACTTGATGAACTCCTTCAAGTCTGTTCCATTCGCTCCTCAACGCCGGCTGACATGTTCACCTCCCCGACAACCGATTTATTGCAAAAAGCTTTGGCGCTGCATCGGCGCGGCGCCGTAGCCGAAGCGGCTGCGATTTACGGCGAATTGCAGCGCGCCGATCCGGACAATGCCGATGCTCCCTACTATCTTGGGATCATCGCCTGTCAGCAGGGCCGGTTTGCCGAAGGTGCGGCGCTCGTGCGCAAGGCGCTCTCGAACGACCCACGGCACGCGCGTGCGCATGTGCTGCTGGGTCGGGCGTTGGCGGCGGTCGGGCAAAAGGAGGACGCACTGGCGAGCTTTGATCGCGTGCTGGCGTTCGCACCGGATTTGGTTCAGGCGCACAGTCATCGCGCCGATGTGCTCGCCGAACTCGGCCGCAACGTCGAAGCAATCGACGCGTACGATCGG
Source organism: Xanthobacteraceae bacterium (assembly GCA_049300295.1). Lineage (GTDB taxonomy): Bacteria > Pseudomonadota > Alphaproteobacteria > Rhizobiales > Xanthobacteraceae > BOG-931. The sequence goes on along the minus strand of JBAQJL010000117.1, from coordinate 23,301 downwards.
GCGCTCGCCGTGGCGCCGGACGCTATCGAAGACTGGTTCAATCGCGGCGCCGCGCTCGCCGCGGTCGGACGTCACCGTGATGCGCTGGCAAGTTTCGATCGGGTGATTGCCGCAAGGCATGCGTTCGCGCCGGCGCATCTGCACCGCGCCAAGGCGCTCTCCGATCTGCGCCGCTATGACGAAGCGCTTGAAGCAGCGGACCGAGCATTGGCGATTGATCCGAAGTTCGCTGAAGGGTGGCTCGGCCGCGGCCACGTTCTTGCCGCGCTGCGCCGTCACCAGGATGCGCTCGCCGCTTTTGACAAATCATTGGAATTAAAGCCGGATTTGGACCAGGCTTGGATGGGTCGGGGCAACGTTCTGGTTGCGACCGGCAAACGCGATTTGGCATTGGCTGCAGCCCAGCGCGCGCTGGAGCTGAAAGAGACGCCACAGGCCAAAATATTGTACGCACACGCGCTCACGCTTTCGGGCCCAGTGGGTGCGGCCGGCGAAGATCAGATGCGCGAGCTGGTTTTGCGCGCATTGTCCGAAGCGTGGATTCGCCCGCGCGACCTCATCGGCGTCTGCATCGATCTGATCAAACGCAACAGCGTCGTAAGCGAAGCCATCGCCCGCGCCAACGCGGCGTGGCCCAAGCGGCTGACCGCTGACGAATTGTGCGGGGCGCCCGGAATTGCGGCGCTGGCAAGTGACCCGCTGCTGTGCTGCTTGCTTGAGTGCGCTCCTGTTACCGACATCGGCCTCGAACGCGTTTTGACAAACGTGCGCCATATCTTGCTGTGGGGCGCCTCAGATGGCGCGTCTGTTGAGAGCTTGGTCGGCTTCGCTTGCGCGATAGCGCGGCAATGCTTCCTCAACGGCTACGTTTTCGCGATGACAGAGGCCGAGAGCGAACGCGCCATTCAATTGCAGGCGGCGCTCGAACGAGCGTTGGAAGCCGCAGGACACGGTCCGTCGCTGTGGCCGGCCGTTGTCGGTTCGTACGTCCCGCTGCACACGCTGCCGAGCGCGGAAGCGCTGCTCGAGCGCTCCTGGCCGGCGTCCGTGGCGACCGTGATAGCGCAACAGGTCAAGGACCCTGCTGAAGAACGCCGGATCGCGGCGGCGATTCCACTCCTGACTAAGATTGATGGCGACGTGTCGCACGCCGTGCGCCGCCAATACGAAGAAAACCCTTACCCGCGCTGGCCGGCCGCCGGGCCGCCGGCAAGGCCAGCCATCCTCGACATCTGTGAGCCGCAACACATCGGCGACGTCCTCATCGCCGGATGCGGCACAGGTCTCGTCACCATCGAGTTCGCCCGGCAGGCGCCGCAGGCGCGCTTTCTCGCCGTCGATCTGAGCCGCGCCAGCATTAGCTATGCCAAACGCATGGCGCAAAATCTTGGCGTCTCCAACGTCGAGTTTGCGCAGGCCGACATCATGGAACTCGCCTCGGTCGCGCGTGACTTCGATGTTATCGAGGCATCCGGCGTCCTACATCACCTCGCTGATCCATGGGCGGGCTGGAAAATCCTGCTGTCGCTGCTGCGCCCTTCGGGCGTCATGCACGTTGGACTCTACAGCAACCTGGCGCGGCAAAATGTCGTGAGAGCACGCGCCCTGATTGCCGAGCGCGGCTATCAACCGATTGCGGACGATATCCGGCGCTGCCGCCAGGAGATCATCGCGGCTGACGATGACTCTTTGTTAAAATCGCTCACCAGCGTCGCCGATTTCTACACGACAGACGATTGCCGCGATCTGCTGTTCCACGTCCAAGAGCACCGCATGACGCTGCCCGAGATCAAATCGTTTTTGATGGCGAACGATCTGGAATTCGTCGGCTTCGCGCTCGATGCCTCGACCCGGCAGCGTTTTGCAGCGCGCTTTCCCGAGCCGGTCGCGCTGACAGATCTCGACTGCTGGCACGCCTTCGAAACCGAAATGCCGCAGACTTTCGCCGGCATGTATCAATTTGGAATACGAAAGCGGGCGGCGCAGCCAAGTTGACGGTCCGCAATCTCCGCGCACACCCCTTCCGCGAATGAAGGCCGCTGCAGAAAACCAGCCAAAATCAATGCGTTATCGACAGTTCACAAAATCCGCGAGCGCCGCAACAACGCGCTTGACGACGCCATCCCAAGCACGCGGCGTTTGCTGCCGAAACAACCGGACCGTTGGATACCACGGGCAGTCGTCGCCGTCGCGCAGCCATCGCCAGTCCGCCCTGAATGCCAACAACATCCACACCGGCTTTCCCATCGCGCTGGCAAGATGCGCGACGCTCGTGTCGACGGTGATGACCAAATCCAGAGCGGCGATCAGCGCTGCCGTGTCGGAAAAATCGTTCAGCAGCTTGCCGTAATGGGAAATGTGACGAAAGTTCTCCAGCAGCGGGCGATCGATGTCTCCAATCTCTTTCTGCAACGAAACCCAATGCACATCGATACCTAAAATAGGCGCCAGCGTTGCCAAACCGACCGATCGATTGACATCGTTCTTGTGCTTTGCGTTACCGCTCCAGGCGAGACCGACGCGCGGTTTTGAGGGCGTCGGCATTCGGTCCTCCCAGGTCTTGCGCCCTTCATCGTTGGCAAACAGATAGGGCACTGCAGCGGGCACGTTTTGCAGCGTTGTCCCGAACGCCAACGGCAGGCTCATCAGCGCGCAGTGATAGTCGAAGGCCGCCGGCACTACGTCGTCTTTGAGAAACCGAATGTCCGGTATGCTGTGGCTCAACAGTCGGTACAGCGGCTCCTGCACCGACATGACGACATTGGCGCCACGCGCACGCAGCAGCCCGCCGTAGCGGCAAAATTGCAGGGTATCGCCAAAGCCCTGCTCCCAGTGCACGAACACGGTCTTGTTTGTGATGTCCTCGTTTCCCAGCCAGAGAGGCTGAGAAAATGAACGGTGACCGACGGGCCGTTCGGTCTTTTTGCGCCATTCGTGCAGGCGCCAGCCTTCCTCAAAACGGCCCATCTGCAACAGGCAATAGCTTTTGTTCACGGAAGCCTCGGCGAAACCGCCGGTCAAGGCGATTGCCGCATCGAATGCGGCGACCGCCTCTTCGAGCTGACCAAGGTCGAGCAGCACGGTGCCGCGGTTGTTGTGGGCGGCGGCATAATCCCGTTTGAGCGCGATGGCCCGGTCAAAACTTGCAAGCGCATCGTCAAGGCGGTCGAGTTCGCGGAGGACGATCCCGCGGTTGAAGTGGGCTTCGGCGTACGCGGGCTTCAGCGCGATGGCCCTGTCGTGACTGGCCAGCGCCTCGTCGTCGCGCATAAGGCCGTGCAGCACCACGCCGCGGTTGTTGTGCGCCCGGGCATTGTCGGGCTGCAGCGCGATGGCTCGGTCGAGGCTGATCAGCGCGTCCTCAAGCTGCCCGAGGTCTTGCAACACGAGCGCGCGGTTGTTGTGCGCTTCGGCATAGTCTGGCTTGAGCGCAATCGCGCCGTCGAAACTGCCGGCCGCTTCGGCGAGACGGCTGACATGAGCCAGCACGATGCCGCGGCCGTTATGAGCCTGCGCATAGTCTGGCTTGAGCGCAATCGCGTTATCGAAGGCTGCGAGCGCTTCGGCCAAGCGCCCCTCATCCTTGAGCGCACAAGCGCGCTTGTAATACGCCTCGGACTGATCAGGCCAAGCCGGCAGCGCCTGACCGGAACCGGCGAGCTGATACGACACGGTCGTTTGCTGGAGTGGCACCTGAAATGATGCCGGAAATGGCTTTGGCGGAGCCGGGTTGGGACGACGTTGGTCTGGCACGAGCGATGCCCAGTCGGCTAGCGAGCGGTTCCGTCGCACTTGGCGACGAAATCGGTCACATGCTGAACTATGTCGTCGCCTTCAAGCAACGGAACGTGCCCTTGGTCCGGCACCTCGATGGTTTCCATGCCGATGTGACGCGCCGCCATGGCAGCCACGGTTGCCGCCGAGAGGATATCAGATCGTTCCCCGTGAATAACGAGCATCGGCACACGCGCCAGAGCGTCGAATTCGTTCCACAGCGGCGGCAACGGCGTTTCGATATCGATGGCAGCGAGCGTGCGGCTAAGGTTCACATCGTAGGTCGGAATGAGGGAGCCATCGTCCCGTTGACGCCAAGTACATTCGGCGCTGGCGAGCCACTGTTGCGATGTCAATTTCGGGAACTGGCCGTGAAACACGCTACGCAGAATTTCGGCGCCTTCGGTGAAACTACGCGGCTGCGGCAGCTTGCCGACGTAGCTGCGCAACCGCGCGAGCCCCTTCGGTTCGATCACCGGTCCGATGTCATGCAACACGACGCCGGCAATCGCGGTCGGATGCGCTACGGCAAGGTGCATCGACAGAAGGCCGCCGCGCGAACTGCCGACAAACACCGCCGGCCCAACGGCGAGCGCGGTTAAAATGGCGGCCACATCGCCAAGCTCGACCAACAGATTGTAGTTTTCCGGCTTGCGGTCGTATTCGGATTGACCGCGGCCGCGCAAATCGACCGCAATCACGCGCCGGGGCCCAGCTTTCGCCAGGGCCGGCGCAAGTGTATTGAAATCGGCAACGGTGCGCGTCAATCCCGGCAGGCACACGACTGCGAGCCGGTGTGCGGTTCGCACGCCATACTCACGCACATGCAGGCGCAAGCCGTCCGGTCCACTGACGAACGCGCTCTTACCCGTTTCGGCCAAGCCGCCATCAAGCATGCAAACCTACCGCGAATTGGCGCCAATGTACTGGGCGGCGCGCTTTGGTTCAATGCGCGGATGCCGAGCCGATAATGACGTTTCCCACTGATTTCAATGAATTGCGAAGGACTTTGAATCCGCTACTGCGGCTGAGCCAGCGCCATTGGGCCAACCCAGTCAGCTGCCACGGTGCAGGTCGGCTTCGATCAAGAGTTTCGACGAGTTGTCGAGACGGGCGCGATAAACCTGCATGTTCTCGAGCACGCGTTCGACGTAGTTGCGCGTTTCCGAAATTGGAATGCGCTCGATCCAATCGATCGGGTCCACTTTCGGATTGCGCGGGTCGCCGTACTGCTCGATCCACTGCCGAGCGCGGCCCGGTCCAGCATTGTAGGCGACAAACGCCAGGATATAGGAACCGCGAAAACCACTAATGTCGTCGCCGAGTTCGGCCGTGCCGAGTTGCGAATTGTAGGCGGTGTCATTCAGCAGCCGGTGCTCATCGAACGACACTTTGAATTTGCGCGCCGTATTGCGGCCAGCGCCGGGCGTAACCTGCATCAGGCCGAGCGCGCGCGCGCTGGAGATTACCCGCGGGTTGAACGCACTCTCCTGCCGGACGATAGAAAACACGACGCAGCGCTCGACCTGGGGCCCGATCTGCCGGTAATTCGGCACGCCAAAATCCGGAAAGGCGTAGCGTGCGAGCGGCAGGCCCCGGCCAAGCGCGGTCTTGCCGATCAAGAGCGTGGCCCGGGCGTCGCTGTGGTGCGCCGTAATCTCCGCAAGGCTTACCAGACCCGCCACATCGGTCGACTTGTCGCCGAGGTCGGCCGCCATGCCGGCGACCATGTCGGACTGATCGATGGCGTAAAGAATTTCGAATGTGCGGGCGAGTTCAAGCGGCCGATGGGACGGCGGCGGGGCGGCAAGCTCACGCGGCGTGAGATCGTCGAGCCGGAGCTTGGAGCGTGCCAACTGGCCGTAATAGGCCGTCGGATAGCGGGAGGCTGTCTCGTAATAGGAACGCGCCTCTTGCTCGCGCCCGAGCATCTGCGCGGCGCGGCCTTGCCAATAGTACGAGCGCGCCAGTGTGATCGGATTGACCACTCCCTCTGTAATGCGGGCGAAGTGCGGCAGGGCAAGGCCCGGCTGGTGCAGGAATTCAAGCGCGATCCACCCGGCAGTGAATTGCTGCTCGGCGCGGAAATTCTCGGTCGTCGGCTGTGCGGCGCCGTCGGCGATCTCGTAGGCGGTACGCGCGTCACCAAGATCGAGCAGTTTGCGTGCGATCAGTCGCCGCTCGACCCACCATTGGTCGGTATTGACGAGCGCATCAGGGTCGCGCGGGGCCGCCAGCATCCACTGCGCGGCATCCTTGATCTCGTTCGTGTGACGCAAGTACTGAATCAGGCTGAATATGTATCCGGGATCGTGCTGCGCTTGCTGCGGTACGGAGGCCAGCAGATCCTTGGCGTCGCCCGCCTTGCGGTTCACGGCGGCGCGCGCCCTCGCAATCGCGACATCCGCGGCATCGAGGTGCTGCGCTGCCCGCATCGCCGCATCATCGTCCCCGACATAAAGCCGCGCATCCATGCGCACCTTGTCGTCGGCCGGCGTGATCAGTCCAGAAAATTTTGCCCGCGCTTGACCCTCAAGGTCCTCGGAAAAGCCAGAATGGCGCCACGCGGTCCGTACCGCCGTAAAGGCGCGACCGCTGTCGCCCTTGACGAGCCAAGCACGCGCCAGCGCGAAATTGCCCTTTGCGCTTAGCGGCGGTTCGGCGGTGAGATAGCCAATGACGGTCTGCGGGTCGACCTGCTGTTCCCACAGCGCTGCCTCGGCATGGTAGCGCAGCGTGACGATGCTCGGCCAGCTCGGGTTTGCAGCAATAAAGGCGGCATAACGGGAGAAATCGACCGTAGTTTCGTCGCTGCGCAAGATGACCCATTCCACGAGCTTTCGTGCGACCGGGTCGATGATCGTTTTCTCGACATTGGTGGCTTCGTCACCACGGCCCTTGTGAACGAGCGCAATGGCCTGCTTGACGGCGGTGAGGTCAAGCGGCGACGTTAATGCACTGCTCGCGGCTGCCAGCGGCAAGATCGGCCGCGCCGGCACCTCGGCCCTGGCGGTGGCAGCAGGGGCAGCCCCAGCAGGCGCAGCACCAAATGCGCGTCGTGGTGCGGCTGGGAGCGCGACATGGATCGGCCCCTTACGGGGTGCAGCAGCGTGCCCCGTCTTCCTGGCGTCTTTCTTAGTGTCTTTCTTGGCCTCTTTCTTGATGTCCTTCTTGGTGTCTTTCTTAATTTCCTGCTTGGTCTCTCTGCGTTTGGCGTGCTTGTCGGTTTTCTCGGGTTTCGAGGCGGCCTTGGGATGCTCGGGAGTGGCCGCACCGGCAAGAGGGGCAAATCCCGCTCCCGCCACCAGAAGAGCGGCGGCAAAAACGACGGTGCATCGAGCGAGCGTCACCGGTCACTCCCCTCCCTGCGGCAGCCGCAAATTCCCACGGTAAAATCCTTCGGCGGGTAAGATTGAAGAAGTCCTAACCCGCGACGCCGATCGCACCCCGCACCGTACACGAGTCCGCGCGCTTCACGGCAAAAGCACGGCTAAAGACGGTACTGTCCACCAGCGCGGCAGATTTCAAGGTTTAGCACCGTTAGGGGGCTTTCAAGCCCGCGGCGGAACCGATATTTATGCGGCGAAAGGCCCGGCCCACGACCGCATGCGGTTCCGCCTGCGACGAGGGCCCCGCCGGGGATCAGTGTCATGACCGCCAAAACCCGCTTCCGAGGCTCGTTCACCGCGCTCGTTACGCCGTTCAAGAATGGCTCCGTGGACGAAAAGGCCTTCCGCGACCTGGTCGATTGGCAGATCACCGAGGGCACCAACGGCCTTGTGCCCGTCGGTACCACTGGCGAAAGCCCAACGCTTTCGCATCAGGAGCACCGGGATGTGGTGCAATGGTGCGTCGGCCAGGCCCGTGGGCGTGTGCCGGTGGTGGCAGGCGCCGGTTCCAATTCCACCAAGGAGGCGATTGATCTGGCCCAGCACGCCGAAAAGGCCCGCGCGGACGCGGTGCTGGTGGTCACGCCGTACTACAATAAGCCGACCCAGGACGGGCTCTATGCGCACTTCAAGGCAATCAACGACGCCATCGGTATTCCGATCCTGATCTATAATATTCCGGGGCGTTCGGTGATCGACATGTCGGTCGACACCATGAAACGCCTTTACGAGTTGAAGAACGTCGCCGGCGTCAAAGACGCGACCGCGAACATGGCGCGCGTCTCGCAGCAGCGCGCCGCGATGGGCGAGGAGTTCAATCAACTATCCGGCGAGGACATCACTGCACTCGGCTTCATGGCCCATGGCGGCCACGGCTGTATCTCGGTGACGTCGAATGTGGCGCCGCGCCTCTGTGCAGAATTTCAGGCGGCGTGCCTGAAGGGCGACTTTAATGCCGCGCTCAAGCTGCAGGACAAGCTCGCTCCACTGCACATCGATCTGTTCGTGGAAACCAGTCCGGGACCGATCAAGTACGCCATGTCGTTGATCGGGAAGTGCGCCAATCACTTGCGGCTGCCGATGGTGCCGGCGACCGAGAGGGCGCAAGCTGCGGTACGACGGGCGATGGTGCATGCTGGGCTGATCAATTGAGTTTTTCGGGCCGCGAACTTGGGGCGGCGGAGGAAACCCGCGCGGTGCGCGGCGGCGGGGTTCAGCTTCCCGGCCGGGCAACATTGTGGAGGCGCCGGTGCTTGAGGAATTCAAGAAGTTTGCGATGCGGGGCAACGTCGTCGATCTCGCGGTCGCCGTGATCATCGGTGCCGCGTTCGGCGCGGTGGTCAACTCGCTGGTCGCCGACATCATCATGCCGATCGTCGGTTCCATTACCGGCGGCATCGATTTCTCCAATTATTTTCTGCCGCTGTCGTCGAAAGTGACGGCGGGAGTTTTGATTGATGCGAAAAAGCAAGGTGCGGTGCTGGCCTGGGGAAATTTTCTCACCCTCATCATCAACTTTGCTATCATCGCCTTCGCGCTGTTCCTGGTGGTCAAGGGCATCAATAAGCTTAAGGCGTCCGAGGCTGCGCCGGCAGCGCCACCGCCGCCGTCCAAGGAAGTTCAGCTGCTGACTGAGATCCGCGACGCGTTGAAGACTCGCTGAGCGCGGTGATGGCGGCGAAGGTCGAACGCAAGCTTCGGATCGTCGCCGATAACCGGAAGGCGCGTTTCAACTACTTCATCGACGACACAATGGAGGCCGGCGTCGCGCTTACCGGGACGGAGGTGAAGTCGCTGCGTCTGGGCAAGGCGACAATCGCAGAGTCGTACGCCGATGCCCGCAGCAACGAGATCTGGCTGATCAACTCCAATATTCCTGAATATCTGCAGGCCAACCGCTTCAACCACACACCCAAGCGGCCGCGGAAACTGCTGTTGCACCGCCGGCAGATCAACAAGCTGATCGGCGCGGTGGAACGCGACGGCATGACACTCGTTCCGCTCAAGCTCTATTTCAACGAGAAAGGGCGCGCCAAAGTCGAGTTGGCGCTGGCGCGCGGCAAAAAGCTTTACGACAAGCGCGAAACCGACAAGAAGCGCTCGTGGGACCGCGAGCGTGGACGGCTGCTGCGGCAAAAAGGATAGGGACGGTAGTGCAATGTCCATTCCGACCAAACTCGATCATTGCGTCATCCACGTTACCGAATGGGACCGCGCGAACGCGTTTTACACAGCAGTGCTGGGCGCGGAACTCGTCGCCCGCCCGGCGGGCTACGCCTATCGGTTCGGCGATAAGCAGCTCAACGTCCACGGACCGGGTGTTGCGCCCGCCGAGGTGGCGCGGCTTCCAGTAGCTCCCGGCAACAGCGACCTGTGTTTCGAGTGGATGGGCCCGATCGCCGATGCCATCGTGCATCTGTAGCGCTGCGGCGTGACCGTCGAGCGCGGACCGATGCAGCGTTTCGGCGCCAAAGGACCGGGCACCAGCGTTTATTTCCGCGATCCCGACGGCTCGCTGATGGAATTCATGTCCTACGCCTGACGGCGGTGCATTGCGGTCTAAGCGAGTACCTGCAATTGCCGATCAAGATCGGCCCGAATCCTGCCGACCACATCGCCGAACATTTTCGGCGTCAGCACGCCCGTATTCGTGTTCAGACGCGAGCAATGATAGCTGTCGAACAGCCTTAGTCCGCCGATCGCGTGCACGCTGCCGTGGCCGAAAGGAAATTCGGACCGGCGTGCGCCGAGCGCCACGACGAACGAGTCATGGGCGATCCGGCCGAGCGCGAGCACGACGGAGAGCCGTGCCATGTCTGCGACGGTCGCGGCCAGGAACTGCCGGCAGGTCGTGATTTCCCCTGGCGTTGGCTTGTTCTTGGGCGGCACGCAGCGCACCGCGTTGGTAATACGGCAATCGACCAGCTTGAGCCCGTCATCCGGGCGCGCCTGGTATTGGCCCTGTGCAAACCCGAATTTTATCAGCGTGCTGTAGAGCAGATCGCCAGCGTAATCGCCGGTAAAGGGTCGGCCGGTGCGGTTGGCGCCACGCAATCCCGGCGCCAATCCAACAATGACGAACCGCGCGTCGCTCGGTCCAAATGAATCGACAGGCGCGTTGAACCAGTCCGGCTCGCGCTCCCGCCAAGTCTTGCGGAGCGCAACGAGACGAGGACAGCGCGGGCAGTTCCGCCCGGGGCCGCCGGCGTGCGGCACGGCTCGGTCCCGCGCTAGTCGTCCTCGAATTCGTCGTCCTCGACCTCAACTCGCTGCGAAGTCGGACTGCGCTGGAGAAATTGCGGCGTGTGGCGCGGCTCGCGGCCTTCGCGCGGCTCGCGCGCCGGCCGTTCGGAGGGATCGCGGCCGACTTTCGGCTGCAGCTCGACGATGTCGACGAACTGATCGCACTGGCGCCTTAGCTCATCTGCCACCATCGGCGGCTGCGTCGAGATCGTCGATACGACGGTGACGCGAACGCCACGCCTCTGCACCGCTTCGACCAGGGAGCGGAAATCGCCGTCGCCGGAGAACAGCACCATCTGATCGATGTGCGGCGCAATTTCCATGGCGTCGACCGCCAGTTCGATGTCCATATTGCCTTTGACCTTGCGCCGGCCGGTCTGATCTACGAACTCCTTGGTCGCCTTGGTGACCACCGTATAGCCGTTATAGTCTAGCCAATCGATCAGCGGCCGGATCGACGAATACTCCTGATCCTCGATCACCGCCGTGTAGTAGAAAGCGCGCAGCAGATATCCGCGCGACTGGAACTCGCGCAGCAGCCGTTTGTAATCGATGTCGAAGCCGAGCGACTTGGCCGTGGCGTAAAGATTGGCGCCGTCAATGAATAGAGCGATTTTTTCGGTTTGTGCGGGCATGGTGCCTCTCGTCGTGTCTGGTGATAAAACCGGATCGGCGGCAATGCAGTCGACCGCTCCGGCCTGTTGTTAAAACTTTTTTCGCGTCGTCCAAGACATTCGTGATGCGAAGTACTGCCGCATGCGGCGAGCGTACTTTGATGCGCGCCGACGTGGCAAGTGCGCGCCAACATGCGCCCGGCAGCACTGCCGCTCAAGCACTGCGGCACGCCGTCGCGGAACTCGAACACACTGATTCAGGCATGACGCTCGGGTTCCGTAAAGTTTCGCGCGACCCGCACGGCTCTCGCCCAAACCGTGAAAGGCCCGTCCCGATGACCTTGCACGACGGCCCCGTTGACGATACGTAAGGCCGCAATTGGCAACTTATATTTGCGCTGGGATCTCGTCCCGAGCCCCGCACACCCGACCCGAGGAGCTTAACCGACATGGCCCGTGTGACCGTCGAGGACTGCATCGACAAGGTGGAGAACCGGTTTGACCTCGTTCTGCTCGCCGGCCATCGCGCCCGAATGATCTCGTCCGGTGCGCAGATCGCCGTAGAGCGCGACAAGGACAAGAATCCCGTCGTGGCGCTGCGTGAGATCGCCGAACAGGCTATTTCGCCCGGCGACCTCAAGGAGGAACTGGTCCATTCGCTGCAGAAATACGTCGAGGTAGATGAGCCGGAGCCTGAGGCAATACCGCTGATCGGCGCCCCTGGCACCGGTGCCGATGCCGACGATACCGATGTTACGACTGACCGTATGAGCGAGGAAGAATTGCTCAAGGGTCTCGAAGGGCTGATCCCGCCGGAGAGCGAGCCCGAGCCCGATACGGGCGACGAGGAAGAATAGGCCCTTCGGCCGGCCCGCTGACCGGCCTGCGTTAACGAAAACTTGGTCTTGCCCGGCGACCGTGCTCCTTGGGGAACGGCGTCGCGCTGCTTGTGGCGCGGGCGGCGCTGCATGATATCCTCGGTGGGGGTGCGGTGCCGATCCGCGCCCGAAAATGCCGAAGGACGGCCAAGGGACCAGATGGCGCGCTCGCAGGTCGATCTGCCGCGGATGCAGAATCAGCCCCGACTCAAGGTGGCAGAGGCACGCGATGCCCAGCTGGTGCCCGGTTCCGGGGACGCGCCGCCCTCGCGCCCGCGCAAGCCGCGGTTGATGCGGCAGTTCGAGCTGGTCGACCGGGTCAAAGAGTATAACCCAAAGGCGAACGAGGAGCTGCTCAACCGGGCCTACGTCTATGCGATGAAGGCCCATGGTGAGCAGAAACGGGATTCCGGCGACCCTTATTTCTCCCACCCGCTGCAGGTCGCGGCGATCCTTACCGACCTGAAGCTTGACGACGCCACCATCGCGGCGGCGCTGCTGCATGACACCATTGAGGACACGGACGCCACCCGTGTCGAAATCGATCGTCTGTTCGGCCACGATATCGGCCGTTTGGTCGAAGGCCTGACCAAGCTCAATAAGCTCGAACTCGTATCCAAGGAGGCAAAGCAGGCCGAGAACCTGCGCAAGCTCCTGCTCGCCATTGCTGACGACGTACGCGTGCTGCTCGTCAAGCTTGCCGACCGGCTGCACAACATGCGCACGCTCGCGTACCGCCCGCCGGAGGCGCGGCGGCGCACCGCGGAGGAAACCCTCGACATCTATGCGCCACTCGCCGGCCGGATGGGCATGCATCAGCTGCGCGAGGAACTGGAGGATCTGGCGTTCCAGGAACTCAATCCCGAAGCCTACAAGGTCATTACCGAGCGGCTTGAAGCGCTGGCGGATCGATCGCGGCGCTCGATCGCCGAGATCGAGCAACAGCTCGCCAGAAAACTCGCCGATCGCGGTATTGCTGCTGAAGTCGTTGGCCGGCGTAAGCGCGCCTATTCGATCTGGCGCAAGATGGAGAGGAAGTCTGTCGGCTTCGAGCAGCTCTCCGATGTGCTCGGCTTTCGCGTCATCGTCGCGACCGTTGCCGAGTGCTACGGCGCGCTCGGCATCGTGCACACGAGCTGGCCGGTCGTACCCGGCCGGTTCAAGGATTACATTTCCACGCCAAAACAGAACGATTACCGCTCGATCCATTCCACAGTGATCGGGCCCGGCAAACAGCGGGTCGAGCTGCAGATTCGCACCCGCGACATGCACCAGATTGCCGACTACGGCATCGCCGCGCATGCTCTCTATAAGGACAGTGTCGGCTCGCCGACCGAAATGTTGTCGCGCGAATCGAACGCCTATGCGTGGCTGCGGCATACCATCGAGCTGCTGGCTGAGGGCTCCAACCCGGAGGAGTTTCTCGAGCACACAAAGCTCGAATTGTTCCACGATCAGGTGTTCTGCTTCACGCCGAAGGGCAAGCTCATCGCACTGCCGCGCGGGGCAACGCCAATCGATTTTGCCTATGCGGTCCACACCGACGTTGGCAACATGGCGATCGGCGCCAAAATCAATGGCCAGATGGGACCGCTGTCCGCGCCGCTGCAAAACGGCGACGAGGTGCAGATCCTGACCTCCGACGCACAGACCGCGCCGCCGGCGGCCTGGGAATCAATCGTTGTGACCGGCAAGGCGCGCGCGTCCATTCGCCGTGCGACACGCGACGCGGTGCGAAGCCAGTATTCGGCATTCGGCCGCCGCATCGTCGAGCGCCTGTGTCAGCGCGCCAAGATCGAGTATTCCGACGAGAAGCTCGAAGGCGCGCTGCCGCGGCTGGCGCGGGCATCAATTGACGACGTGATGTCGGCAGTCGGCCGCAGCGAGATGCGGGCGGCAGATGTGGTGCGCGCCATGTACCCCGACTACAAGGATGAGCGCGTCACGCCGGTGGCGCCCAAGGCGGAAAGCGGCTGGTTCGGTCTCAAGCGCGCCAAGGCGATGAAGTTCAAGCTGCCCGGGGACGGCGGCGAGAACGGCGCCGCCATTCCGATCCGCGGCATCAATACTGATTTGCCAGTGCGCTTTGCTCCCAATGGCGGCGCGGTCCCAGGCGATCGCATCGTTGGCATCGTTACGCCGGGCGAAGGCGTCACCATCTATCCGATCCATTCCGAGGCGCTGAAAGACTTCGAGGACAAGCCGGAACACTGGCTCGACGTACGCTGGGACGTCGATGACAAGGTACCGCAGAGGTTTCCGGCGCGTATCGCCGTGCACTCGGTCAACGAGCCCGGCACGCTCGCGCAGATCGCCCAGGTGATCGCCGAGCACGACGGCAACATCGACAACGTGAAGATGACGCGCCAGTCGCCGGATTTCACCGAACTGACCATCGACCTCGAGGTCTATAACCTCAAGCATCTAACCTCGATCATCTCGCAGCTGCGGGCAAAGAAGGTTGTTGCCGACGCCGAGCGCGTGAACGGATAGTTGCGCACGAGCGAGACATGCCGCCTTCTCCCACCATCCGCCTTGGCGTCAACGTCGATCACGTCGCCACCGTGCGCAATGCGCGTGGCGGTCGGCATCCCGATCCTGTCCGGGCCGCCGAAATTGCGATTGCGGCCGGTGCCGACGGCATTACGGCGCACTTGCGCGAAGATCGCCGCCACATCGTCAACGACGATATTGCCCGACTCAAAGCGCGCATTAAAAAGCCGCTCAATCTCGAAATGGCCGCCACGTCCGAGATGGTCGGCATTGCTGTGAATGTGCGGCCGCACGCCGCCTGCATCGTGCCGGAGCGGCGAGCGGAGCGCACCACTGAGGGTGGGCTCGACGCCGCCGGGCAGCGCGCCACTTTGGTTGACGTTGTCAGGCAATTGGGCACTGCCGGCATCCGGGTGTCGTTATTCATCGCGCCCTATCCGGAACAGATCGATGCTGCCGCCGCGCTCGGCGCTCCGGTGATCGAAATCCACACCGGCGCTTGGTGCGAGGCGCTGGCGGCCGGCAACGCTACCGCCGCCCGGGCGGAATTCGATCGCATCGCAGGCGCAGCAGCGCTGGCGAAGCGCGCTGGCCTTGAAGTTCATGCCGGCCACGGCCTTGATTACGTCACCGCCGAGCGGATCGCCGCACTGCCCGAAATCGCCGAACTCAATATTGGTCATTTTCTCGTCGGCGATGCGATCTTCGATGGTCTCGGCGATACGGTGCGCAAAATGCGGGTGGCGATTGATCGCGGCAGAGCCGAAAGTGCGAACCGAACTGGCGGCGCGCAATGATTCTCGGGATCGGTTCAGACATCACTGATGTACGACGCATCGCCAAGGTGATTGAGCGCCACGGTGACCGCTTCATCGACAGGGTCTTTACTGCCGCTGAACGCGCACGCGCGGAGCGGCGACGGAACCGGGTCGAGACTTACGCCAAACGCTTTGCCGCGAAGGAGGCCTGCGCCAAAGCGTTGGGAACCGGCCTGCGTGCCGGGGTATGGTGGCGCGATATGGGCGTCGTCAACCTGCCGTCAGGCCGCCCGACCATGCAACTGACGGGCGGCGCCAAGCGGCGGCTGGAAGCGATCACGCCAGCGGGCTACGAACCGCGCATCGAGCTGACCATCACGGATGAGGGTCCCATGGCGCAGGCTTTCGTTATCATCTGGGCCCTCGCGACCAGCGCCGCTTGAGCCGCGTCGCGGTCGGCTGGTGGGGCGTGGCTATGGGCTGCTAAAAGCGACCATGAATTATTTGTTATGCTATCCGGGGGACGTTTCATAAGTCTATGGAAAATATAAGTAATTTTCAGTCGTCCGGGTCCGCGACAAATCCTGCTTGGAATTGCGCGAGTCTGCCCCAGCGGTTACAAGGATTCGGGGCGCACGCGCGGCGATTTTCGAAAAGGTTCGGGACGATAGGCGGATGAGCGTGCAAACCGGAGCCAAACGCAAAGAAGGGGGCATAGGCGAAACGATACGTGTGGTGATCCATGCGATCATCATTGCGGTGGTCATCCGCACGTTTCTGTTTCAGCCCTTCAACATCCCGTCGGGTTCAATGATCCCGACACTCCTCGTCGGCGACTACCTGTTCGTTTCCAAATATTCCTATGGCTACACCCACTACTCGCTGCCGTTTTCGCCGTCGCTGTTTTCCGGTCGCATCTTCGGCTCGCAGCCGGGACGCGGCGACGTCGTGGTGTTCCGGCTGCCCAAGGATCCGTCGATCGATTACATCAAGCGCGTCGTCGGCTTGCCGGGCGACCGCATTCAGGTGCTTCACGGCGTGCTCAACATCAACGGCGTGGCCGTCAAGCGTGAGCGCGTGATGCAAGGCTGTGTCGCCCACGAAGACGTCGGACAGCCGGTCATGTGTTATCATGAGACGCTGCCCAACGGGGTCAGCTACATCACGCACGATTTCACCGATAACGGCTTTCTCGACAACACCGAGGTGTTCCTGGTGCCACCCGGCGAGTATTTCATGATGGGCGATAACCGCGACAACTCCACCGATAGCCGTGTGCTGGGCGCGGTCGGTTACGTTCCGTTCGAGAATTTGATCGGCCGGGCGCAGATCATCTTCTTCTCGATTGGCGGCGACACGTCGGCTTGGGAGATTTGGGATTGGCCGTGGGCGGTGCGCTGGAGCCGACTGTTCACGCTGGTACGATGAGCGGGCGACGCAAGACCAAGGGCGCGGCCGCGCCGCAGCCCGAACCAGCCATCCAAGAACGCGCAGCCTCCAATACGCCGCAAGGCGACGGCCAGAAGGAGCCGCGCCGTAGTCGCCGGACTTCCACCGTTCTCGAAAACCGGATCGGCTATCGTTTTGCCGATGTCGTGTTGCTGACCAGTGCACTGACCCACATTTCAGCGCTGAAGGGACCGCGCAATCGCGCCAGTTCTTATCAGCGGATGGAATTTCTCGGCGACCACGTGCTGGGCCTGGTGATTTCCGACATGCTGTACCGGGGCTTCCCCAAAGGGGATGAAGGAGAACTGTCTCGGCGGCTGGCCGATCTGGTGCGTAAGGAAACGTGCGCGGAAATCGCTCTGACGATCGAACTAGGTGCCGCAATCAAGCTCGGCTCATCGGAAGTGAATGCGGGCGCCCGCAAGCGGCCAGCCATTCTCGCTGACGTCTGCGAGGCGCTGATCGGCGCAGTCTTTCTCGACGGCGGTTACCCAGCGGCCGAGGGACTGGTCGAGCGGTTGTGGCACGAACGCATGCAAGCAACCGCGCAGCCGCTGCGCGATCCGAAGACAATCCTGCAGGAATGGGCGCAGGCGCGCGGATTGCCTACGCCCATTTACAAAGAAGTTTCACGCTCCGGTCCCGACCATAGCCCCGTGTTCCATGTCGCCGTTCAGCTGCCCCATTTTGCTCCAGCCGAAGGGTCGGGCCGTTCCAAGCGGGGCGCCGAACAGGCCGCCGCCGCCGCCATGCTGTCGCGCGAGGGCGTGAAGACCAAGATCGCGCGTCTCAATGGTTGAGCCGGGCCCGACGGCGGAACCCGCGGCGCGCTCCACCTGCTGCAGCGTTGTCGCGCTCATCGGGGCGCCGAACGTCGGCAAATCGACCCTGATCAATGCCCTTGTGGGCGCTAAAATCTCCATTGTTACGCCGAAGGTGCAGACCACGCGCAGCCTCATCCGCGGCATCGCCATCGACGGAGCGGCACAGCTCATTTTCATCGATACGCCGGGCATTTTTCTTCCGCGCCGGCGGCTCGATCGCGCCATGGTGGGTACGGCCTGGGGCAGCGCTCAGGATGCCGACATCGTGGCGTTCCTGGTCGACGCACACCACGGCCTTAAAGAGGATGTTGAAGCGATCTCGCAGGGGCTGGCCGAGGTGCGAGCAGGTAAGAAAGTACTCGTGCTCAACAAGGTCGATCTTGTGCCAAAGCCGGCGCTGCTGGCGCTGGCGCAAACCCTCAACGAGCGCGCGGCATTTTCAGCGACCTTTATGATCTCGGCACTGTCCGGCGATGGGGTCGGCGATCTCAAACGGTGGTTCTCGGAGAATGCCCCTCCCGGTCCTTGGCTATATCCCGAGGATCAAATCTCGGATGCCCCGCTGCGCCAGCTCGCTGCCGAGATCACCCGTGAGAAACTTTATCTGCGGCTGCATCAGGAGCTGCCCTACCAGGCGACGGTCGAGACCGATGGCTGGAAAGAACTTAGAGACGGCTCCGTGCGCATCGAGCAGACGATCTATGTCGAACGCGAAAGTCAGCGAAAAATTCTCCTCGGCAAGGGTGGCCAAACCATAAAGGCGATCGGTGCTGCTGCTCGCGTCGATATCGCGGCCGCAGTCGAACAGCCAGTTCACCTGTTCCTTTTCGTCAAGGTACGCCAGGGCTGGGGCGACGATCCCGAGCGCTACCGCGAGATGGGCCTGGAGTTTCCGCAAAACTGAAGTCGGCGCAGCGCCGAATTAGGTCTCGCGAGCCGCCGCCGAAAAGGATCAGCAATTGAAATATATGGTGGATTTAAGAGAAAAAGGTGCCCCGTCCGCGATTTGCGCCGCATAACGCAGGCCGCTAAATTGGCGGCTGCCTAAGCCCAGCCGCAGCGTTCTCGACCAACCGAGTGGCGGCAGTAGGAAAGACCAGTGCCGCCCGGCCACGCCCACGATCCCACCTTTCAGCGCGCCATGGCGGCGCTGCAGACCGGCAACACCAAGGGCGCCGAGCAACTCCTCAAAACGCTGCTGCGCGCTCAGCCCCGGCATGTTGCGGCCCTCAATGTGCTTGGAATTGTGCTCACCCAACAAAGCCAGTTTGGCGAGGCTGAAATCTATCTGCGCCAAGCCCTTCGCGAGAATGCGCGATCCGACGCAACACTGTACAACTACGGTCTCGTCCTGAAAGCGCTCAAACGGCCAGCCGGGGCGATCAGACACTTCACCGCAGCCTTGGCCATCAATCCCGCCGTTGCTGAAACCTGGAATAACCGCGGCACCGTATTCAACGATCTTGGACAGCACGATCGAGCCGTCGAAGACTTTGACAGCGCGATCCGGATCAATCCGCGTTATGTGGACGCCCTCTGCAACAAGGGCAAAGCTCTCACGATCCTCAAACGCCCACGCGAGGCGTTGGCCGCGTTCGACGCGGCGCTAGCGCTGCGGCCCGACCTCGCCGAGGCGTGGAGCAGCCGCGGCGAAGGCTGCTGGGCGCTCAAGCGTTACGAGGAGGCCTTGGCCGCCTGCGACAAGGCGCTGGCTCTGCGGCCAGATCTCGCGGAGGCATGGCTTGGCCGCGGCAACGTGCTGGCCAAACGCGGCCGTTATGACGATGCGCGTGCTGCCTACGACAAGGTGCTCGCATTGCAGCCCAGTGTCGCCGAGGCGTGGTTGGGCTACGGAAATATCTATTTGGAGCTGAGGCGTTATGGCGATGCGCTGCTCGCTTACGACGCCGCGCTCGCGGCCAAGCCTGAACTGGTCGAAGCCTGGTACGGCCGCGGTAACGTGTTAGCCGCAATTCGTCAGGACGATAGGGCCTTCGCCGCCTACGACAAGGCGCTAGCCCTGCAGCCCGATTGTGCCGAAGCATGGCTCGGTCGGGCCAACGCCTTTTTCGCGCTGCGGCAATACGGCAACGCCCTCACGAGCTATGAAAAGGCGCTCAAATTTAAGCCGGACTTGCCTGAAGCGTGGCTCGGCCGGGGTAACGTCAGCTTTGAGCGCGCACAGTATGACGAGACGCTGGCGGCGTATGAACGGGCGCTGATCGCAAATCCTGAATTTGCCGAAGCTTGGAACGCCTGCGGCAACGTTCTGTTCGAACGCCGACAATACCCAGCCGCGCTCGCCGCCTATGACAAGGCCGCCGGGCTAAAGCCCGACCTGGATTACGCGGCGGGCACACGGCTACTGGCGAAATTGCACATGTGCGATTGGGCCAATCTCGACATCGAGATCGAGTCCTGCCTCGCCGGAGTAAGACAGGGCAAACTTGCGAGTACGCCTTTCGCCATGCTCGCGCTGCCGGCCTCGGCGGCCCAACAGCAGCAATGTGCCAGCCGATACGTCGAGGACCGGCTGGCGGCAATGCCGACAGCGCGATGCGGAAGCCATGCTCACGAGCGCATTCGTCTCGCCTACCTTTCGGCCGATTTTGGCGAGCATCCGGTCGCCTACCTCGCGGCGGGCCTTTATGACCAGCATGACCGGGCGCGCTTTGAAACCATCGGCATCTCATTCGGACGCGACCGCACCTCGCCGATGCGTGAGCGCCTGCAACGAGCATTTGACCGCTTTATCGACGTGGCGGACAGCAGCGAGGACGATATCGCCAAACTTATTCAAGAGCTTGAGATCGATATCGCAATCGACCTGATGGGCCACACCCGCAACGGCCGGCCGGGCATCTTCGCCCGGCGGCCTGCCCCAATACAGGTGAGCTATCTAGGCTACCTCGGCACTGTGGGCGCGGACTTCATCGATTATGTCATCGCCGATGCAGTTGCGCTGCCGTCCGATCAGCAGAGCTATTACACCGAAAAAATCGTGCACTTGCCCGACTGCTTTCTTGTCAATGACGACGGGCTCGCAATTGCGCCTCAGACGCCGACACGCGAAGAGGTCGGATTGCCCAACGAAGGCTTCGTATTCTCTTCATTCAACAACAGCTACAAGCTCACGCCGGCAATATTCGACCTATGGATGCGCCTGCTGCGCGCGGTTGATGGCAGCGTGCTGTGGCTCGCCGAGGCCAATCCAGATATGGCGATCAATCTCCGGCGCGAGGCGCAGCGTGCCGGAATCGACCCAGACCGCATCGTGTTCGCGCCGCATGTTCCGCTCGCCGAACACATGGCGCGACAGCGCCTGGCCGATCTGTTTCTCGACACGACGCCGTACAATGCCGGAGCCACGGCAGCGGCCGCGCTCTGGTCTGGAGTGCCGTTGCTGACCTTGCTCGGCTCGACATTTGTCGGCCGCATGGCGGCGAGCATGCTGCACGCAGTAGGGCTGCCCGAACTGGTTGCCGAATCGCTTTCGGACTACGAGGCACTTGCGCTCAAAATCGCCGCCGATCGGGCATTTAGCGCATCGCTGAGGCGACGGCTTGCGCACAACCGCGACACATTTCCGCTCTTCAATACGGCGCGCTTTACCGGGCACATCGAGAATGCCTACGTCACGATGTGGCGGACCCATCGGCAAGGCCTGCCGCCGGCGAGTTTCGCCGTCAACGCGACACCGCCGTGAAGGACTCGCTCACAGCACACTCTCCAGGATGCCTTTGATATCCCGGCGACTCATGCACGTAAATCCACGTTCTTCCAGCTTGCGGCGCTCGCTCTCGTCGCCGACGAGTTTTGCGCACAGATCCAGCAGCTCCTTCAATGACGAAGCGAATCTGACGGCGTCCCGCACATCGTCTTCGACGCTGGTATTGGCATCGCGATCGGCAACGACCGCCTTCTTGTTGGCTAGGAGATAGGAAACGCGCACGATCTCGAAAATTCTCATTTGCGCATAAAGATTGATGTTCAATACGACCTTCGCCCGCGAAATCAGCTCATCGCGTGCTGCACCGTAGAGCCCGCTGACGAACAGCGTCGAGAGTCCAAGCTGAGACAAGGCATGAAATGTCTGCAGCCGGCGCTCGCCGCTCAATCCATACAGCAGCACGTCGATGTCCTGGTGTGCCGCCTTCGGAATGCGGCTCAAGATCGGCGCGTAACCAACCGGAACGATCTTAACGTCGTGGCGCCCGAGAGCGCGCCAGCTCGGTAGGTTGGCGGTGCTGTAATCCCAGATGATAAAATGCGGCACCCGGGCGTAGTAGCTGATTTCGGCCCGAATCCGCTCGACCCCGACATCCCGTAGCTGCTCGAAATTGTAAATGATGGTGCCGGGCGGGAGCTCAGCTAGCGCGGCAATTGGCATAACTTGGGCGCCGAACACGATGTTGGTGGCGCCGGGGGCGCCTTCATTGACCGCATAAGTGGCGCGGTGGCCAAGTTGCTCAAGTCCCCACGTGATCGTTTCGATAACTTCCTTATAACCGTTAAGGCCGTGCATCCGCGGGTCGGGGATGCGATGCATCAGATGAAAATGAGCCATAAGCGACTTTGTGAGTATGCGTTTGGCCGGCTTCCGACTTCCGGTAATCGTCTGGGCTGCCTGAGCAAGGCCGCAACGGCCAAAATCTAATCGCAATAACCCCATAAAGAAAATCCCCGGCGGGAGGTCCCGCCGGGGATCGTTGATTTTACACCATGATCAGACGATCAGGGCAGGAAGTCCTTGTGCATGCGGATCGTGAACACCCAGTTCGACTGGTTCGCCACCGTGGTCGCACCGGAGTTCGCCATGACCAGCGCAGGCGTCAGCGCAGCGACTCCGGTCTGGCCGCTGTCGAACTTCTGGTAGATCGCTTCCACGCCGATGTAGAAGCTCTTGGTCACGTCCCACTGCAGGCGCGAACCGACGCCCCAGGTGTCCCAGTTGTTGTTGCAACCGGCGCCTGCCACAGCGGCCGTGCCATTCGCTGCACCGGCACCACTGAGGCCTTCACCGACGCACAGCATCGCGTTGGCCGAACCGGTACCCGTGCCGTACTTCTCCCATATCGCGTTATAGACCAACGACTGGTGCCATTGCGGCGTCCAGTAATGCTCGTAGCCGACGTCGAGGCCCCAGGCGGTGGTCAGCTGGCATCCCGACGCATTGCCGGCCGCAACTGTGCCGCCGAAGATGCAATCGCTGCTAACACCATAGGCCTCAGTCCCGCCCATGCTCTCCGTCTGGCTGCCCTGGTTCGAATTCCAGAGATACTTGACGGCGCCTTGGGTGTAGTTTGCTTCACCGATGAAGTAGTCGCCGGGCGAGATGAACGGCGCATTGATCTTCAAACCGCCGCCCACGACCCAGCCCCACTTATTGCTAGGACCACCAGTAGCGGGGGTCGCGCCGTAGTAACCAGCATTATCCTGGTGCAGGGCGCCCATGACTTGGGCACTGCCCCAGGCTTGGTCGACGCGCAGATTGGCGACAATGTCAGGCGACTGCCAGCCGCCGTACCCGGCGGCATTGGCATTACCGGCCAATATCGTGCCATTGGTGCCGGGCGCCGCCACGCCGCCGAGTGCACCGGCCGCGCCGCTGAAGTCGATGATCTGGGCTGTACGACGCTCTTCGGCCGACAAAGTGGCCGAGAAGCCGCCGCCGAACTGGGCGGTGTAACCCCATACCCACCAGCCGCCGTCGCCGGTATCTTCCTGCGGCAGGTTGCCGGCGCGGTAAAGCAACGCGGCGGCCGGGTAGAAGTCGAAGAACGACACCGACTGGCCGGCCGTGAAGCCCGCCCACTGCACGAACGCGCGGTTCGAGCTGAAGGTCGCCGAGCCAGGAACCTCGGTGCCATTGTTATTGG
>JBAQJL010000116.1:0-54184 GCA_049300295.1 Xanthobacteraceae bacterium | reverse complement strand
GCCGCCGCCGCCGCCGCCGCCGCCGCCGCCACCGCCGCCACCGGCGATCACTTCGTCGACCGGCGTCGCCAGCTGATTCGGGTTGGCCGTCAAGATCACAAAGCTGCCGCCGCCGCCGCCGCCGCCCCAGTCCCCGGACCCGCCCTGGCCACCGACGACGATCTCGAGCTGCGCGCCCGCCTGCAGGAAGAGCACCCCGGTCGCCATCGCGCCTTGCCCACCGGGGACTGCGGCACCGTGACCTCCCTGCGCCCCGTCGGCCGTAACGTCGTACCAGCCAGTGGTCCCGACAGTCACGGTCTCTGTCTGGCCGGTATAGTTGAACGTGTTGGTCTGCGTGGTTGAGAGGTCGGTCATGGCGGTTACCTTTCGACAGGTGGAAGAGGCAAAGCGTCAGCAAGACGATGGGTTGCGGTCGACGAGGCAGGCGCGTTCTCGCGCCAGCCTTTAAGCGCGCCGGTGCGATCGAGTTCTTCGATCAGCGGCGCGAGTCCCTGCGCGTAGCGGCGCCAGCGGCCGAGGCCACGTCCGTTGACCGGTTGCTTGACCTGGGCGCGGCTCACCGTGCGGACCCGGCTGTCGGACTCGTAAAAGCGCGCGCAGGCCGGGTCCGGCGGCAGATCGACAAAGTCGAGTACGCGCGCGAGCGTGGCGTCGAAATCCTTCACCCAGTCATCGAGCCGGAGCGTCAGCACCGGCAGCGGCAGCGCGCCCTTCCAGTGCTTCATCAGTCTTTCCTGCTCGGCGATCATCCAGCCGAGATCGGCGAGATCGTGCGCATAGCCGTGCTCGCCGTGAAAGCGGAAGGTGAAGATCGATGCGCCGATGTCGCGCGGATCGCGCACGCAGTGAATAATTTTCGCCTTCGGGAACAGCAGCGCGATCAGCCAGACATAAAGATAATTTCCCGGCATCTTGTCGACGATGCGGGTCTTGTCCGGCGCCAGCGCGTGCAATTCCTTCAGATAGGTCTCGGCCTCCCGGTCGAGCGTGGCCTGATCGAGCGCGCCGATGCGGGCGATCGACTCCACGGTGTCGGGGGCCCCGAGCCGCCAAGCGAGCCGCCCCAAAGCCGTCCGCTCGCCGGCGCCATGCGCTTGGCCGTGCGCGGCCAGTATCTGCTCGGCGAGAGTCGTCCCTGAGCGCGGCATGCCGACGATGAACACGGGCGTGGTATCGGAATTGCCGGCACGGGGGCCGTCGGCATAACGCTGCGGCGTGAAGGTCGCGATCGCGGTGTCGTTATAGGCCCGCGTCGCCTGCCGCGAAAACGGCTGGATTTGCCTCAACAGCGCATGGCCCACGCACCATTGCGCGAAGGCCTTGCTGTCGTCGCCCTGGCTCGACCAGAATTTGGCGAGATCGTAGTGCGCCATGATCTTGTGTTCGAGCACGGCGGCCGGCCCCATGTTTTCGAGCGTGGCCTCCATCTCTTGCGCCGAAGCGTAAGCGTCGGCGCGCCGTCCCTCGGCGAGCGCCAGCACCACGTCACACCACAGCCGCAGCGGCAAAAGCTCCGGCGGCGCCGGACCGAGCGCGCCGAACTCGTCGAGCGCGGTCCGCGCCTTGTCCGGCCGGTCGAGCCCGATCAGCGCCTGTGCCCGCTGCAAATGCCAGTTGCGGGCGGCAGGAAGATTGCCGGCGGGAGCATCGACTTCGTTCAGCAGCGCCAGCGCCTCGGCGTGCTGCCCGTCATGCAGGCGCGCGGCGACGAGGTTCAGCCGCGCGCCGGCGTCATTCGGGTTGCGAGCCAGCGCTTCACGCAACAGCGTGTCGGCCGCATCGTAGCCGCCAATGAGATGCAGCAGCACCGCGAGATTGGTCGTCGCCGCGGCATGGTCGGGCTGCACTTGCCGGGCGCGAACCATCGCCTCCTTCGCCTCATAGACTGCCCCCTGCGCATAGCGCGCGAGACCGTAATTGACCCAGGCGTCGGCAAATCCCGGGCGCAGCCTGGCGGCCATGGCGAAGGACTGTTCGGCCCGCGCCGGGTTGCGGGCGGCCATCCAGGCCTGACCGTAAGCGTAATGCGCCTCGGCCCGGTTGGGCTCGGCAAGGCAAGCGTCGCGAGCCGCCGCCAAGGCGGCCTGTGTGTCTCCCCGCCGCAGCGCCAAGATGAATTCGCGCAATTTCGGAAGCGCGTCCGTCTGCTTGGCGCCGCCGCTTGCTATCGGCGTTACCTGAGCCTCCGCCTGGATCGCGGCGTTCGGTTCGGCAATGGTCGTGCCGGTGGTCATCTTTGTTTTCTTCCAGTCATCGTTCGGATGGTTCGGTCTGTCGGGGCGTCAAACGCCAAACGGGCTTCATCGGCGAATGGGCGGCGCATCGCGACAGCGGCGCTCACGAAGCGCGGGGCGCACAGCGATGCAGAGTGGAGATGACGGGTGCGTCGCGAGACAGCGAAGGCGACGCAGCAATTTCCAGACTCGACGCGCAAGACAGTCAACTCCCTCCGGCAAGACGCGCATCGACGATGCGCACTCGCTTCGCGTGCCTACTGGCGTGGGCAAAGCTGAGATCGCCAAATCTGAGATCGCCAAGTCTGAAACCGCCAAGTCTGAAATCGCCAAGACTTTTCCTGACGGCGTCGTCTTCGAGAGCGCACCGTTCGGCTCAATCGAGACGCCGGAGCGTGTTTACAAAACTTCGGGCTCTCTTTTTTGAGAGAATCAGATTTTTACCGAACATTAATTCAAATTGTCAGTCAACCGAAACGCCAACATCGGAAGCACTTATCGTAAATTCGGCGCGCGTCACATCAAACAATGAGACGCCGTGTCAATAAAATGATCTCTGGCGTCAAGTTCACTCCGGCCCGACCGTCGCACTTGTCAGTCGTTGATTTCGCGCGGGACCCCGCTGAGACGCCGCGTCAACAAATTGATCTCCAATGTCAAGTTCCCTGAAACCGAAATCGACTTTTGAAGACGAGCCCCA
Organism: Xanthobacteraceae bacterium; assembly: GCA_049300295.1. Lineage (GTDB taxonomy): Bacteria > Pseudomonadota > Alphaproteobacteria > Rhizobiales > Xanthobacteraceae > BOG-931. The sequence goes on along the minus strand of JBAQJL010000116.1, from coordinate 51,247 downwards.
CCTCGGCCTCAATCCGACATGCATGGAGCAATCAGGCGGCGACCTATTGTCGCGCTTTTTTCGCTGATCGCGAGCCGCCGGACTTCTTCGATCCGTTCACCCGCTGTTGCCGCCAAAACAACGAGTCCCCGTCGAAGCCATCGGCCTTAAGCCGCGCTTCGTGCCAGTCGCGGTCCTGCTGGCGCACCAGCGTACGGTATTGTCGCGGCGGCGCGCCGAAGCGCGCGCGGAATGCCCGGCTGAACTGGGTCATGCCGCCAAAGCCGCAGGCCTTGGCGATGTCCGTCAGCGAGCGCTCGTCGTTGTTGTCTGTCAGCATGAGCCGCAGCGCTTCGTCGAGCCGGCGCCTCGACAACACCGCGCGAATACCGCCTTCCGCCGCCAGCAACCGGTAGAGCGACGCCCGCGACAGCTTGGCCGCGTCGGCGATCTCATCGGGCCCGAGCGCCGCGTTCGCCAGATGCGCGTCGATATAATCCAGCGTGGCCTTTCGCCTCGACTTCACCTGATCCGCTTCATCGCCCGCGAGCTTAGCGCGCGCGAAGGCGGTCATCAGTGCGACGATGCCTTCGATCGACGCCTCGGCCTCGCTCACCGTCATGCCGTCGGCTTGGGCATAAACTTCCTGCATCGCTGCGCCGATCAGGCGTGCCGCGCTGCTGCCGCGCGCAAAGACAAGTCCGTGCGGCTCGAGCGCCAGGAACGCCGCGGGCACGCTCTCACGCGCCAGGATAACGATCAGGTTGGCATAATCGGTCGTCACACTGTGGAACGGCCGCGCATAATCGACGATTTGAATATCCCCCGCCTCGACGCGTCCGCGCCGACCGGCCCAGTCGTTGTCGCACGAGCCTTCGATCTCGAGATAGATGAGCAGCTGATCGGCGGTGCGCGCAACCATCGCGGGCCCCCGCGCCATGACGAACGCCGTGCCCTCGCTGCGCATCAGGATCGCGCTCGGCGTGTGATAGGTGCGGGTGGAGATGGTGAAGCGCGCTTCCTGCGACGGGTCCGGCAGCGATAGCGCGTAGATGTGCGCGAAGCTTTCGCGAAACGCCTGCCAGTATTGCGGGCCGAATTCCCCTCGCGGATTGCTGTCCAAGCGTTGCAGCTTGGGCGGCGAACCACCGTCGCCTTTGTCTGCCACAGATTGCTTTGCGGGGAGGTTCGCTTTCGAACCGCTCCCATTGTTCTTGGCCATGGCCGCGATTGTAGCAGCCGGGAGGCTCTTTAGGCGATGCCCTTAGCGGCGCAGTCTGCCTGGTGCTTCCAGGCATGGGAACCGGCGACGAACTGTTGCCGATACCGTACCACTCTAAGTCGCCATTTTTGGGCCGCCAGCATGTCGGTCGGCTTGCGCCGTACAATGAGCCGAACCTGTGACCCGTCTCGCCGACCCTACTTGCTCCAAAGATCCCGGAATTGCGTCGCCACCAGGCGGTCATAAGCAATCGGTTCGGCGAGCAGCCCATTGGCCATCGCGAATGTGTTGATGCCGTCGACGGCTTCGGTCGAAATCATCGCATCGTAGAACGGCGCATCCCGTGCGATGAGATCGGCGATCAGTGCAGCTGCTTCCGGCGCGAATAGCCGCTCGCCGATCGCCGTGGCGCGCGACGGATCGGCACGAAGTGCTTTCTGCGCTTTGACAATGGCCCGCACCGCGCCCGCGGCAACTTCCGGATGCCGCTCGATCAGCCGCTCACTCGTCGTCAGCGCCGCGAAGTTATAGAAACGCGCGTCCGGCGGGCCACCGCCGCGGCGCAGATCGAGATGCGCTTTGGCGACACCGAGTTTTTGCCCGATCGCGAGCCGCATCCCATTACCCCAATACGCATCCGCGATGTTCTGGGCGATCGCATCGACGCCGACACGATACTTGAAATGCTCGTCCTTGGTGCTCGGCATCGGCACGATCGAAACCTTATCCCGTTCCAGATCGATGCCTGATTGCTTGAGCAAGTGACGCAGCCCGACTTCGGGGAAAGCCGTGGACGACGAAATACGCAAGCCCTTAAGCGCATCGAGGTCACCGCGCTTGATATCGAGGTCGGCGCGCACCGCCAAAAACCAGTAGGAGTATTGCGCCAGCGCGCAGAGGAGCCTTACGCCCTTCCAACCCGGAAAAGCGCGCGTCGCCATGTAGGCCGGACCGCCCAAAAAATGAACTTCGCCATTACGCAGCCGCTCCGGCCCGTTGAGCGCGCCATAAGCGCGCTCGACCTCGGCGTCGATGCCCTCTTCGCGGAAGAAACCCAACTCGACGGCCGCCGTAGCCACAAAATACGAAGGCGAATCCAGGTCGGCGACCACAAGTCGGTACATAGCAGCACTCCTGCGGTTCATGATCTGCGAACAGGTGAAAGGTCCGCCTCGGAATAATCGAGGCGGACCCTTTCGTCCAATGCGTTGCGATTACGTCTGCGTTGCAGCGAAGCCTGCAATACGTTCGAACGCGCTATTTATTCCGCGCCCCCGCTGCAAAGACGAGCTTGATCGCCTGGTTGAGTTGAGGCTGGGACTGCGACAGATCGCTGCCGATGCTGGAAACTTTGGCGATCATCGCGCTCTCGTCGGCCGCCGGAAGGCTGATCAGTTCACCGCCGCTGGCCACCCACTTCTTGCGCTGGACAGCAAAAAAGTCGCTCGTAAACGGCACGATCTGTTCGGTGACGGCCGCCGAATCGTCACGGAGAATTTTCTGCAGGTCGGACGGCAGCCCGTCGAACCATTTCTTGCTCAGCACGACTGCAACACTAATCCAGGGCTGACCGGTCTCGACCACATACTTGGCGGCGTCCTGGTAGTGCATCGTCGTATAGATGGTCATCGAGCCGAGCGCGCCGTCGACGGTGCTCTGCTGCAGCGCCGGCAGGACATCGCCGAGCGACATCGCAACCGGCGAGCCACCCATCCGCTTGATCATTTCGAGTTGGAACGGCGACGCCAGCACGCGGATCTTCATTCCAGCGAACTCGGCGAGATGACGGACGGGCTTGCGCATTGCAATTGACGACGGGCCGACGCCGTAAATCCCGACCCCGAGCAAGCCCTTGTTCGCTCCCAGGCCGAGCATGAAATCGCGGACGGCGGGATCGGCGAGGGTGCGCACCGCCTGCGCGCTGTTCGCGAACAAACCCGGTGCGCTGAGAGCTTCGTAACGTTGATCGACTCCGACGAGGAATTCAGGCGGCCCGATCCAACCCTGGATCGCCCCGAACTGTGTGCCTTCAATCTGGCGGGGGATCGCGCCGAGCTGGCTGGCCGGATAAATCTCCGGCTTGATCCGGCCGGCGGAATCTTTTTCGACAGCGGCGGCAAAACGTTTCAGCCACTCATGCTGGTGATCGTTGACCGTGGCGGTCGAGAGCTTCATCACATAAGGGCTCGCGCTTTGCGCCAGGCTCGGTGATGGCAAGGTAAGTGCCGCGCACAAGACGAGAGCCGCTGCCGGGCCCGAACACACCTGCTTCCATAAGCGCTGCATGGTCATGCTCCTCGATCTGAAGGTGATGACAATTGATTTCGCAAGTCTGATTGCGAGCGTGCATTGCAATTCTAGGCTGAGTGACCTATAGGAGAAGGCTCTATTTCCCTCTAGCCATATAGGAGTATGCCTATGGCTGGAAAGATCGATTGGGAAGGCCGCATCGGCCGCCGGCTCAAGCTCCGCGACCTGCATGTGTATTTCACGGTCGTGCAGTGCGGCAGCATGGCGAAGGCAGCCGCCGAGCTTGGCGTCGCACAGCCCACCGTATCGGAAATCATTGCCGGCCTCGAACATACGTTCGGGGTCCGGCTGCTCGACCGCGGGGCGCGGGGCGTCGAGCCGACAATGTACGGCAGCGCACTGCTCAAGCGCGGCATCGCGGCGTTCGACGAATTAAAGCAAAGCACCAGGGACATCGCCTATTTGGCCGATCCGTCGGTTGGCGAACTCCGGATCGGATGCGCGGAGTCGATTGCAGCCGCGGTGTTGCCGAAAATCCTGGAACGGTTCAATGAGCAGTACCCACGCGTGGTGCTCCATATCGACGACGTGCCCTCAACCGCGCTGTCGGTGTTACGCGCCCGCAAGCACGATCTCATTGTGGTCCGCACCGTCGCGCCCGCCGGCGACGAAGCCGACTTCCACATCGAGACGCTGTTCAATGACCAGATGGTGGTGGCGACCCACGCCAGTAATCGCTGGGCCGCCCGCCGCAAGATCGATCTTGGCGACATCATTGATGAAAACTGGTTTCTATCGGCTCCCGACACGTGGGCGCACGCACGCCTGGCTGAAATTTGCCGATCGCGCGGACTCGAAGTTCCCAGGGCCAGGGTTGTCACGGTGTCCGTCCATATCCGCAATCATTTGCTTGCCAGCGGCCGCTTCATCACGGCGATTCCAAAGTCGGTCGCCGATTGGTACGGGCTCAAAGTGTTGCCGGTCGATCTGCCGGCTCAGCCGTGGCCGGTCCTCACGGTCACCCTGAAAGACCGGACGCTCAGTCCAATCGTAGAGCGATTCTTCGAATGCGCCCGCGCAGTCGCCAAATCGACTGCCAATTGGCCGCAACCGCAAAGGACGCGGGCCGGGAAAAACCCCGCCGCGTAACGTTCTTACTTGCTGGTCAGCATTGCGCCGATCTTGCCGAGCGTCGGCTTCGGCAGCGCGAATGTGTCCTTCACGATCGCATCCATATCCTCGCCGCTTGCCGGGTCGAGCATCAAATGACGCTTATCGCAGGCGGCGACGAAGGCGGGATCTTTCACCATTCGCATAAAGGCTTGGCGGAGCGCCGCCAGCCGCTCCGCGGGTACGCCGGGCCCGCTGATGATCGAGCGGCCGATTTCCGCCGTCGAGGCGATGGCGCGCAGGATCGCCCTGCCCTCGTCGGAAACTCCCAGTTCGGCCAGCGTCGGCACATTGGGCAACAGCGGGCTGCGTTTGAGCGCCGCCTGAAACAGCAGCGTCGCGCCGCCTTTGATCCAGTCCGGATGCGAGACCAGCATGCCGGGAAGTCCGTAAGCGCCGTCGATGTCGACTTCGCCGCGCTCCATGGCGAGCAGGATTTCGCTCGTGCCTTTGTAGCCGATCACGATCTTGAACTTGGTACCGCCGTAGGCGTTGAGCGCCTCCGCATAGATATCGGTGGTCGAGCCGCGCCCCGAGGCGCCCACGGTATATTGTTTGGTGCGGACGTCTTCGATCGACTTGATACCGGAGGACGTGCGCGCCACGCCGATGTCGATGTTGGTGGTGACGCGGCCGACGTAATGGAAATCCACCGCATTGGTCTTGCCCGATCCGCCGACCGCGCTGTCGAGAGCAAAAGTTTGCGCCAGGCTGGCGAGAATAGTGCCGTCCTTCGGCGCCACGTTGGCAATATATTTCGCCGCCGCAAAACTGCCGGCGCCCGGCATGTTCTCGGTGATGATCGACGGATGGCCCGGCAAATATTTCGGCAAGAACTCGGCGACCAACCGACCGTAGATGTCATAGCCGCCGCCGGGGCCGTAACCGACCAGCATGCGCAGCGTTTTGCCGGCGTAGAAATCGGCGATCGGGTCGGCCGCCGCTGTCGACACGGCCGACAGCAGCAGGACGAGCGCAATTGCGACGCGTTTCATCGCCGTTCTCCCTTTCAGCGCTCCGCCAAAGCGCGCTTGCGCCACAGCGCCCACGGCCGCGTCGACGCGCGCAGCATGGCGTCGTTGGACGTGAGCGCCTCGGCACGCGTCATGAAATTGATCGGACCGCCGATGGTGATGGCCTGGAGTTGCTGGCGCGCGTTGATCTCGGTGTAGTAGGCGCGGAACACCGCATTGGGGAGCGATGGCGCCACCACAGAATCGCCGTGGCCGCGCATCAAGATGACAGCCGCGTCCTTGCCGAGCTTTTGCGCCAGGTCCTTGCCGAGGTTCGGCGTCAGGATCATCAGATCGGTGCCGTCGCCGGCATGTTTGCGGATCTCGAACAGCGGCACGCCCAGGCCGAGAAAGCCGGCGTTGTGCAACAGCGGCCGCAGCTTGGCGCGCGTTACGGTAAACGGCACCACGGTCGGCGAATGGCTGTGCACCACCGCGTTGACGTCCGGCCGCACCTTATAGATCTCGCCGTGGATGAAGCGCTCGCGATAGAGCAGCTTGCCTTCATCTTTTGGATCGACCGTCTGGCTGTCGAGATCGAGCCGCAGAATATCCGCGGCGGACACCGACTCCGGCGCGATCGACCGTGACATCAGATAACGATGCGGATCGCTTGGATCGCGCACGCTGATGTGGCCGAAGGCGTCGAGCACGCCGAGCCGGGCCAGCGTGCGGTTCGCCGCGACGAGGTCGTCGACAAGTTCGCGGTCCATTGGAGGTAACGACGCCCTGCGGCGCGCTGCCGATGGACGCGAAGGCGTTTTGGCAGCCATGCATGAAATTCCAACGATGACGGGGCGTGACGCTTAGCAACTTTCTACGGCGCTCGGAAGTGTGCCATAACGCGCACGTCCCGCCGCAGGATCTCGCCTCGCATGAACAATGCCGACCTGATCGTCGCCACGCTCAAATCCGCCGGCATCACGCGCGGCTTCGGCATCCCGAGCGGCAACGTTCTGCCCCTGATGGAAGCGATGCGCGCGGGCGGCCTTGATTTCGTACTCACCGCGCATGAGGGCTCGGCAGGCTTTGCCGCCGACGTAACGGGTCGGCTCACCGGCGCGCCCGGCCTGTGCATCGCGACGCTCGGACCCGGCGCCACCAATCTCGCGACCGGCATCGGCGACGCCTGGCTTGACCGCTCACCGCTCATCGCCATCACCTGCAATCTCAACACCGATCAGCATGGGCGCCGCGTGCAGATGTGGATCGACCATCATGCGTTGTTCCGTCCGATCACCAAGGCGACGCTGCCGCTGCGCAAGGGCGAGATCGCCGCGACGCTTACGGAAGCGATCCGGATCGCGCTGAGCGAGCCGCAGGGTCCGGTCCATCTCGATCTGCCCGAAGACGTGGCGGTGGCCGCGACGAACGAGCCTGTCCCCGCGCTCGCCGCGCCTTCCCGGATCGCCACGGCCGCGGATGATGCTGTTGCGCGCGCCGCCGCGCTGATCGGTGCGGCCGCGCGGCCAATCGCGGTGATCGGCGCGTCGGCGATGCGGCTGCGCGATCCCTCACTGCTGCGCCGAACAATCGAGCGCTTCAATCTGCCATTCGCCACCACGACGATGGCAAAGGGCCTTATCGACGAAACGCATCCGCTGTCGCTCGGCTGCATCGAGCGCGCCAGCCGCCAAGTGCAACGGCGGCTTTTGCGTTCCGCCGATCTGATCGTCGGTCTTGGCTACGATACGATCGAAGTCGAATACGAGGCTTGGATCGACGATGTGCCGCTGGTGCAGATCGATATCGAGCCGGCCGATGTCGCGTCTTCGGTCAAGCTGATCCATCAGGTGACAGGCGACCTGGATTCATCAATGCGCCGGCTGGCGGCGCACGCAGCCGCGGCGCCGCGATGGAGCATGTCTGAGATCGGCGCACACCGCAGCTCGTTTGCGGCCGCATTGCGGCCGGCAAGCGCCACGTTCACCGCGCACGCGGCCATCGACGCCGTGCGCCGCGCCTTGCCTCGCGACGGCGTGCTGGCATTCGATGTCGGCGCCCATACGCATCAGATCGCGAGCCAATGGACCGCCCATGCACCAAAATCTTTCTTGATCACCAATGGCTGGTCGTCGATGGGTTTCGGCCTGCCCGCCGCAATCGCCGCCAAGCTGGCACGACCGGATTTGCCGGTTGTCTGCCTGATCGGCGACGGCTGCTTTCAAATGACATGCGGCGAGGTGGCGACAGCCAAGCGCCTGGGCATCACGCTGCCGATCGTCGTGCTCGACGATAAGTGGCTGGCGCTGATCAAGGTGAAGCAAATACGCCGTCAGCTTCCGCTCTATGGCACTGCTCTCCAGGACGAGGATTATCGCGAACCGCCGGCGCATTATTTCGGCGTCCCGGCCCGCGGGGTGCGCAGCGTGGTGGCGCTCGAGGAAGCCGTGACGGCGGCGCTCGCGGCACGCGGGCCTACGGTGATCGAGGCCGTCGTCGATTCCGAGCACTACATGGATACGGTGTACGATTGATCGTCGATCGCGACTATTTCAGCAACTCGATGACGATAGCCTTTGCGCCTTCTGCCAATGCCTCACGATGCCCTACATCGGCAGGTGGGGTCGCCGGTACGGTTTCTGCCAGTTAACGCCGCGTTAGGGTTAACGCTCTATTGCTGAGCGGTCCCCTGCGATAGCGCGAACCGCGCTATCGCAGCAGTCTTTGCCGCAAGCCCTGTAGGGGTTCAGGCAGCGATATTGCAGCGATCGAGATGCGTTCCAACCGATCCCGCCCCGCACGCTTGCTTACTTCGGCCGCGATCCTCGCCGTTGTCGCCGCGGTTGTGGCCGGCTGCCAGACAACGCAAAGCACTGCGACGACCGGTTCGCTGGCGCTGACGCCGCCCGATGATCGACCCGTTGCCGACTGGCGGCGCTACGTCGACACCTACGGTCAGCAATATCGTGCCAATCCATCGAATGTCGATGTGGCGCTGCATTATGCGCAGGCATTGCGTGGCAGCGGCCAACACGCGCAGGCGCTCGCCGTTCTGGAGCGGCTGTCGATCAAAAACCCGTACAACAAAGCCGTGCTCGCTGATTACGGCCGAGCGCTCGCGGAGAACGGCGACTATCAGCAAGCCTACGACGTGCTGGGCCGCGCCCATTCGCAGGATCAGCCCAGTTGGCGCATTCTCTCCGCGCAAGGCGCGGTGCTCGACCAGATGGGACGTCATGCCGAGGCACAGCGCTACTATCGCACGGCGCTCAAGATCGTTCCCAACGAGCCGTCTATACTTTCCAACCTCGGCCTGTCTTACGCCCTGACACACGACCTGCCCGACGCCGAAAAAGTGCTGCGCCAGGCCGCTGAACAGAATCCGGTCGATCCACGTGTGCGCCAGAATCTGGCGCTGGTCGTCGGGCTGCAGGGTCGCTTCGCCGAAGCCGAAACCATCGCCCGCGCCGATCTGCCGCCGGATCAGGCCGCCGCGAACGTCGCATATTTGCGCCAGATGCTGGCGCGGCCCGACCTGGCGAGAAAAAGACCAAGCAGGCCCCCTGCCGGCCAGAGCTGACGGATCCGGTCCTACTGCAGCGCCGTCCTAGCGGACCGATGCCCATATTCGCGTAAGAGTCCCTTGGGCTCTCATGCGAATGTTAGAAGCAAAGGACCACAAGCAACTTTAAGTGCTGGTGGAGCTTTGGATTTGACATTCGCCGTTTGAGGACCCGGCTGGGTGGGCAGCGCATGTCAAATCCGCTGCACTAATGCATGATGCCCAACACACGAATCGCGGCCGGACCAAGAATGACGACGAACAGCACCGGCAGAAAGAACACGATCATCGGCACGGTCAACTTCGGCGGCAGGCCGGCCGCTTTCTTTTCCGCTTCCGACATACGAATGTCGCGGTTTTCCTGTGCCATGACCCGCAACGTGGTGCCGAGCGGCGTGCCGTAACGCTCCGCCTGCTGCAGCGCGAGGCAAACGGCGCGGACGCCTTCGAGACCGGTGCGCTGGGCGAGGTTCTCATAGGCCATGCGGCGGTCGGGCAGATACGACAGTTCCGCGGTGGTCAGCGTCATTTCCTCGGCGAGCGCGACTGACTGTGAGCCAATCTCTTCGCTGACCTTGCGAAACGCCGCCTCGACCGACATGCCGGATTCGACGCAGATCAGCAGCAGATCGAGCGCATCGGGAAAGGCGCGCTTGATGCTCGTCTGACGGCGCTGAATCTTATTCTTGAGGAACAAGTTCGGGCTGTACATCCCGAAATAGGCGGCGCCGATCGACATCGCCACCTTCACCATGAGCGGGTAATGGAGTTTCAGCACGACGAAGATGTAGAACACCGAGGTCAGCAGCATGAGGATCGGCATCGTCATGCGGAAGAACAGATACGTGACGTACGGTGCCTGCCCGCGAAAACCCGCCTGCACGAGCAGCGTACGGGCGTGTTCTTGTCCGAGCCACTTGTTGAGGTTGAAGTCGTCGACAACCCGCTTCATGTATGCTTTCGGCGATTGTCGCAGCGAAGCCCTGCTTCCCAGCGCCAAACGTTCGCGCTCGCGCTGACGGATCTTGTCGCGCTCCAACGCGACCGCCTTCATCCGTTTGTTCAGCGAGTCGGTGGCCAGAAGCGGCATCGTCAGCGTGAGCACCGTGGCGCCGGCCGCAATGGCGGCAAACAGCATGGTGAGCACCTGCGGGTCGAGAAGCTGTTCGAACAAAGCGCGCATCGGCCGGCGCCTCAGAAATCAAAGTTGATCATTTTGCGCATCACGAAGATGCCGATCGACATCCAGATGCCGGAGCAGGCCAGCATCACGCGTCCCATCGATGCGGTCCATAACAAATCGATGTAACCCGGACTGGTGAACCAGACGAGAGCCATCACGATGATGGGCAGAGAGCCGATGATCGCCGCCGAGGCCTTGGCCTCCTGCGACATGGCTTTGATCTTGGCCTTCATCTTTTTGCGCTCGCGCAGCACGCGCGAAAGATTGCCCAGGGCTTCTGATAGATTGCCGCCGGCGCGCTGCTGAATGGAGACGACGATGCCGAAAAAGTTGGCCTCCGGCACCGGAATGCGCTCGTAGAGTTTGAGGCAAGCCTCGCCAAGCGGGATGCCGATGGTCTGCGTGTCGATGATACCGCGGAACTCGCTGCGAATCGGGTCCTGCGCCTCATTGGCGATCAATTTCATGCTGTCGAGCAGTGGCAGGCCGGCCTTGATGCCGCGGACGATGACGTCGACCGCGTCTGGTAGCCCATTGAGAAACTTTGCTTCGCGCCGCTTCTTGAGAAACTTCAGGAGCCAGCGCGGAATACCGAACCCGCCGGCGAAGCCGAAGGCGAGTGCGGGCAGCAGGCCGTGGCCCACCAAAAATGCGATGAGGAACGCGACGAAACCAAGTATGACCGAGATCGTAATGTACTTGCGCTTCGACCAGTTCAGCCCGGCCTGGCCAAGACGAACGGACAACGGCGGACTTTTCGCCTTTTTCTGGCGCTGCTCCAGTTCCTTGAGCGTGCCTTCGATCTGCTCGCGGCGGGGCTTCAGCGCACCGCGTACCGGCCGCGCCGCGGGCTCCGAACGTGCGACGCTTGCCATACGCCGTTCGGCCTTTCGCTCACCGGACAGAATTGGATACAGCAGAACCCACGCGATTCCACCGATCGCGAATGCCACCAGAAAGAACAGTCCGTACGTCTCCATGACCGTTCGCGCTCTACTTCCTGCCCGGCTCGTTGGCGATCTCCGAAGCATCGAGCGCGGCCGCAAGATGCGCCTCCTCGCCGTAATAGCGCGCCCGTTCCCAGATTTTCGGCCGGCCAATCCCGGTCGACTTGTGTCGTCCAATGAGATTGCCGTTCGCGTCCTCACCCATGAGTTCGTAGACGTAGATGTCCTGCGTGATGATGACGTCGCCTTCCATGCCCATCACTTCGGTGACGTGGGTGATGCGCCGCGAACCATCGCGCAAGCGCGCCGCCTGGATGACAACATCGATCGACCCGCAGATCATTTCGCGGATGGTGCGCGAGGGCAGCGAATAGCCGCCCATGGTGATCATGGATTCAATGCGCGACAGCGCCTCGCGCGGCATATTGGCGTGCAGCGTTCCCATCGAACCGTCGTGGCCGGTGTTCATGGCCTGCAACAGGTCGAAGGCTTCCGGTCCGCGCACTTCGCCGACGATGATGCGCTCCGGCCGCATACGCAGGCAGTTCTTGACCAGATCGCGCATCGTGACCTGGCCCTCGCCTTCCAGATTTGGCGGGCGCGTCTCAAGCCGCACGACATGCGGCTGCTGTAATTGCAATTCGGCGGCGTCTTCGCAGGTGACAATACGCTCGTCGTCGTCGATGTACTGGGTAAGGCAGTTGAGCAGCGTCGTCTTGCCTGAGCCGGTACCGCCGGAGATCAGCGTGTTGACGCGGCAGCGGCCGATGATCTTGAGAATCTCGGCGCCCTCGGGCGAGATCGATCCGTATCTGACGAGCTGTTCCAGCGTCAGCTTATCTTTCTTGAATTTGCGGATGGTGAGCGCCGGGCCGTCGATCGCCAGCGGCGGCACGATGGCATTGACGCGCGAGCCATCTGGCAAGCGCGCGTCGCAGATCGGCGAGGATTCGTCGACACGCCGGCCGACCTGACTGACGATGCGTTGGCAGATATTGAGGAGCTGCTGGTTGTCGCGAAACCGGATTCCGGTTTTCTGAATCTTGCCGCCGACTTCGATGTAGACCGTGCCCGAGCCGTTCACCATGATGTCGGCGATCTCGTCGCGGGCGAGCAGCGGCTCAAGTGGCCCGTAGCCGAGCACGTCGTTGCAGATGTCGTCGAGCAGGTCCTCCTGCTCGGAGATCGACATCACGATATTCTTGATCGCGATGATCTCATTGACGATGTCGCGGATTTCCTCGCGCGCGGAATCGGCATCGAGCTTGGCGAGCTGCGCAAGGTCGATGGCTTCGATCAGGGCGCCGAAAACCGTGCCCTTGACCTCGTAGTAGGATTCAGAGCGGCGCGAGTCGACGGCGCTCGGGACTTGCGGCTGCGACGGGGACTTGGGACCGGCATTCTGCTTGGCGGTCGGCGCTCCGATCAGCGGCGCACCGAGGCCCGCGGAGGGGAACGGCGTGCGGCCGGCCTCCGCGGCAGCACCAGGCGCCGGCGGTTTGGCGCCCGACGGCGCCGGCGGCAGGCTCTCTTGCGGCCTCTCGGCCACCGCGGTGGAATTTTCGGATGTGGGACGCTTACCAAACACGACACTACTCCAACAATCGCTATGCTTGACGCTGCAGCAGTTTCTCGATCAGCGGCGACAGCAGGCCGCCGCGCTGTTTTTTTGGCGCCGCCCGTCCGGTCAGGAACTGGGCGAGGCTGTGGAACATCTCCGCAGTGCGGTGCCCCTTGGATATCTCGGCGATCATCTGGCCGTTATTGGCCGCCGAGCCGAAAACCTGGGGTTCGAATGGGATGATGGCTACCGGATCGGCCTCCAGTGCCTTGGCGAAATCGGCCGCCTTGATTTCGGGTCGCTTGGGAACACCGACCTGATTGAGGCAGTACACCGGCTTATGATCGTTGGGCCGCGCCGCTTTCAGAAAATCGTAAACGTTCTTGGCGTTGCGCAGGTTTGCCAGGTCCGGTGCAGCGACGATGAGAATATCGTCGGCGCTGATCAGGGTCTGCTTGGTCCAGCCGGTCCATTGATGCGGCACGTCGAGCACCACGCACGGCACCGTAGTGCGCAGCGAATCGAAGATGGCCTCGAACGCGTCGGCGCCGAAGTCATAGACCCGGTCGAGCGTCGCCGGGGCCGCCAGGAGGCTCAGATGGTCGGTGCATTTCGCCAACAGCCGGTCGATGAACGCCGTGTCGATGCGATCGGGCGAAAACACCGCCTCGGCGATGCCTTGCGGCGGGTCCTGATTATAATCGAGCCCAGCCGTACCGAACGCGAGATCGAGGTCGGTGACGACCGAGTCGAGCTTCAGGTCGTGGGCAATGGAAAAAGCGATATTGTGGGCAATCGTGCTGGCGCCGACGCCACCCTTGGCGCCGGTGACGGCGATGATGCGGCCGACCGGTTTGGCGTCCGGCGCGGAAAACAGCCCGCAAATCGCGCGCACCACCTCCAGAATGCTGATCGGCGAGATCAGATAGTCGCTCACGCCGCGCCGCACCAGCTCGCGATACAGTTTCACATCGTTGGTACGGCCGACGACGACGACGCGCGTCGTCGCATCGCACACTTCGGCAAGCTGGTCGAGGCCGGCCAGGATATCTTCGCCGCGGCCCTCCGATTCCAGCATGATGACGTTCGGGGTCGGAGCGCCGTGATAGGCCTCGGCGGCGGCGGCGAGGCCGCCCATCTGAATGCGCAGATGGGCCTTGGCCATGCGCCGGTCTTCGCCGGCCGCCTGGATGGCGGCGGCGGTTTCCACGGTTTCGCAGAACGCTTGAATCGAGATGCGCGGCGCAGGAGCGATCTGCTCCTCGCGTCCGACGATATCGGCCGGGACGATTTCCTCTGCGTCTGCTTGGTCAGCTTGTTGCATCGGCATTCCGCATCATTGTCCTAGGTCGGTAATCTTGCCGACCGGAGGCGTGAAGTTTCCCGATGTCGTCGCGGTCGCCTCGCCTTTCACGTATTTCCCCATCACGGTCGTGCGGCGCGTCTCAGATGCCGGCGTTTCGGCGCGCGGCTGCACCAGATCGGCGGGATTATCGACCATCGCCGCGAGGTTGCGCTGCGTGGCGCAGCCGAAATTCCAGTTCGGTTGATTTTCGAAATAGTCGCGATTAAGGCTCGGTCCGATGTCCTTCGGCCACAGGCCGCATGGCCCGGCTTGCGCGGCGATCTGCGGGTAGCTGATCCGTACGGTCGCCAGCACCCGCGACGAAACCCGATAGTTGCGGACCGCGATGCCGCGCGGCGGCACGCCTGTCGCAGCCAGAATCGATTCGATCTCGCGCAGCGAGTCGGCCGAAGAGTGCTCGTTGCTGCTGCCGACCGGCAGATCGACGATGACGCCGCCGGTCGCCTCATTCTTCCAGGTCTGCCCGAATGCCAGCACCTCGGCGCGCTGCGCCGGCGTCAAGCTGCCGCGATTGGCGCCCACGAAGAGCTGCAGCGTGTGATCCTTCTCCGTGATCGAGATCGGATGGCGCAAGCGATAGTCGGTCGGCACGTCGGGAGCGCCGGTAATCTGCTTGTCGGTGTTGCAGCCGCACACCAGCGCGGCGAAGCCGATGGCAAGCGCGGTACGCAGCGCAAGCCGCGGGCCGGCGCGGCGATCGGCGGTCAGGGTGCGGACATGGTGCATCGGCGGTCTCCAGAGGTCCTGCATCAATCGAGGATGAAGCCGTAATTGCCATGATAGGTGTCATGCGGCGGTTCAGTCTTGCCACCGACGCCATAGAGGCGATTGAAATTGCCGAGCAGCACCTGCGCCGGATCGCTGGGATCGGCGAAGCCGTCGTCGGGCCGCGACAGATCCTTCCCGGAAACCGCGCGCACGATGTAGGGCGTCACCAGGATCATCAGCTCGGTGCGCTGGTTGACGTAGTCGTTGCTCTTGAACAGAGGACCGAGGATGGGAAGCTCCATCAGGCCTGGAAAGCCGTTGATGTTGTGCCGTGTCTCGTCTTGAATCATGCCGGCCATCGCCAGCGAGCCGCCCGACGGAATCTCAACCGTGGTGTCGGCGCGGCGCGTGCGGATCGACGGAATGGTTGCCGTCGCCGTCGTGCCGGGCTGGGTAATGACCAGCGAGTTGGCGCTGGACAGGTCCGACACTTCGGTCAGCACCTTGAGGCTGATACGGCCGGCGCTGAGCACCACTGGGGTGAAATTCAGGCTGACGCCGAAATTCTTGAAGGTGATCGACGGCTGACATGTCGTCGGCGCTCCCGGCGTGTTGGACGTGGCCGAGCAAGAATAGCCGTTGAGGATCGGAAACTGGCCGCCGGCCACGAAAGTCGCCGTCTCTCCGGAAATTGCGGTCAGGTTTGGCTCGGCCAGCAAATGAACGACGCCGGCCTGCTCCATGGCCTGCAGTGTGGCGTTGATGTTCTTCCAGCTTCCGCTGATGGCGGAGCCGCTGAGCGACTGGCCGTAGGCCGAGAACGGATTGGTATTGTTGAAGTTGACCACAGCCGTGCCGTAGCCAAGACTGCCCGACAGATTGATGCCGAGCTGCTTGACGATATCGCGCTCGACCTCGGCGACTGTGACTTTCAGCATCACCTGGTCGCGCCCGCGAACGACAATCGAGTTGACGACTTTGCTCGACGGGCTGGAACACGAGTTGTCCGTGCTGCTACTGCCGCCGCCGCCGATGGTGACGGTGGCGCCGCCGCTTTGACCAGTGCTGCCGCTGAAGTTACCGGCGGCGACGAAATGCGATGCGATATCGCAGGCCTGCTGCGCCTCAGCCTGGTTCGCCACGGTCCCGCTCAGAACGATGCCATCGCCAATACCTTCAACATTGAGGTCGATAGCATCCGGGATCAGTCGCTGAATGGCTGTACGGATGACGTTGACATCGCGCGTGACCGCGATGTCGTAGCCGGCTATCTGCTTGCCCTCGGAATCGAAAAAGAAGACGTTGGTTGCGCCGCTAGTGATACCGATGATGTAGGCGCGGCGCGACGAGCGCACCACCGCGTTGGCGATCTTCGGATCGGCGACCAGGACATCTTTGACATCGCGCGGCAGATTGATCACGACCGACTTGCCGACGCCCAGCGTCACGTGGCTCGAAGTGCCGTCGCTGGCAACGACCTTTACAGTCTGTGCCGACGCCGCGTTGAACGCGACACTGCCGGCGACGGCGAGTGCCAGCATGGCGAGCAATGCGACAACGAGACTCACAGGGGCCGCCGCCCGGGTCGCCGTCCTTGCCGCCATCCTTGCCACCATGGCAATTCCCTCCGTGCGCATCATTGCGAGGCCGCCGAGATGGTGCTGACGCCAAATCGTACCGTCTGCATCGACGGGGCGTGATCGCTGGCCTCGCCGCCCTCGGGCGCCGACGACTTCGAGTCGATCAGACTGCGCAGCGCCAGCGAAATCGTGCCGAGTTGCCGCGACATCGCGAGCGTCTCCGCCTGTTGCGGCGTCAACTCGACGGTCGCAGTATGACCCACGACAACCTTCTGACCGCTCTTCTCCTCGACCGCCTGATCGACGGCGAGCACCCGAACATTTCGCAGGATCGTATCGCTGATGATCTTTTCGTTACCCGTGACTTTTTCCGACGCCTTGTCGTGACGCGTCAGCAGGATATCGACATGGTCCTCCGGCAGGATGAAGCCGCCGGCAGCGCTTTCCGCCGTAATATCCAAGGCGACGGCGCGCATGCCCTTCGGCAGGATCGCAGCCAGGAAGCCCGAGCCTTTGGCGAGCACCACCATCGGATCAAAGATCGGTTGTCCGGCGGCGAGCGGCACCCGCACGATGGCGCCCGTGAATTGAGTTACGGCGTCGGGCCGTCCCGGCTTGACGATGAAATTGCCGTTCGTTGAGGCCTTCGGCCACATCTGCCAACCGATTTGATTGGCGGCGATCACATCACCGCGGCTCAGATCGGATTTGGCAACCAGCACTTCAATCGTCTCGAGCGCGACGACGGGTGCCTTGGCCGGTTCGGGCGCCGGCGTACGACCATGACTCGCCAGATACGCCGCAACGCCGCCCGCGGCGATGGCGACACCAAGTACGACGAGACGCGCGGCTTTCATTACGCTTCACTTCCCGAATGACGCTTCGGCGCGGAGCGCCGTCATGGCCGAATTTGACCAGCTAAACGTCAAAGCATGGTTAATGAGGCGTATCCAAATCGCGTTAATCTTGCGTTAGTCTGAGTTCCGGCAGCGAGTAGTAAACGCGTCGTTAAAGACCGAGCGCGGCCATCCACTCGGTGTGCGGATAAACCAATAGCGCCGCGGCTGCGAGCGCGATTCCATACGGCACGCCGCCGCCGCGCTGATGCAGCCGATCTATCCACTCGCGCCGGGCGAGCGGAGCCGGCAGCGGCAGCATGCGAAACTGGATCAGCGCCAAAGTCAGCGCACCACCAAAGATAGAAGCGTAAAGCAGATAATCCAACAGATGGGCAAACCCGAACCACAGTGCCGTGGCCGCCGCCAGCTTGGCGTCGCCGCCACCGACCCAGCCGCGGCTGAACATCAGGAAGGTGAGCACCAGCACCGCAGCGCCGGCCGCAAAATGCCAGACCATGGCGATCGGGCTCATGCCGGTCATGAGCGCAAGCAGCACAAAGCCGCCAACGAGAATGAGCGAAACGCGGTTGGCGATCGTCATCGTAAACAGATCGCTCGATGCGGCAAACGCCATCATCCCTGGAAACAGTGTCAGGACGATCGCCTCGGTCAACATCGCGCTCTCCGGTTTCGCATCCCTTATCCGGTGCGAGTTGATGGGCGGTTACCGTCGCCTCGATAGCGAAAAGGCTCCGGCGCGCGACCGGAGCCTTCTCACGGCAGAAATCGAGTGTCGCTTACTGCAGGGCGGTAGAAACGGTGCTGAAGGTGTTCTGCAGGCTGGTGCCGAGGCCCTGCACGACGGCGATGATCGCAACCGAAATGCCGGCAGCGATGAGGCCGTATTCAATGGCCGTGGCGCCAGACTGATCCTTCACGAAACGCGACAAAAGGGTCTTCATGAGTTGGCTCCTTTAGGTCCACACGTGGCTGTCTGAGCGTGATCCAGCGGCCTTGTGCTGACCGGTTTGGATCGGACGGAACCTAGCGACCAGAAATTTCGAGGCGGTTAAGCCGATCAAATAAACAAGCTGCTTCAGGCGCAATCGGCGATGTAGTTAACACCATGTTTCGGCGCCGCCGCAGTGATAATTTTGATGAATATTTTTCCAAATCTGGAAACGCTCTATTAGCCATCCGCTCCCCGGGAGCGGCCATTTTTATTTGCCATACCGGCGGCGTCTGCGTTTGCGCGCCCACCAAGCCAATGCATGCGCTAGTACAGATTATCATTAAGTCTTTCGGAAGACATTTCCGGCCATTAGTTCTGCATCGAATTCGGCAATTTCGGCAGGTGGAAGCCACGACATTTCAAATAACAATTGCACCGGCCGAACAGGGAGTCCGTCGATGAAGGGCGCAATCGGTACAATAGGTCGGGTCGCCGCCATGTGCGCGCGCCTGCGGACGCTGGCGGCACGTTTCGGCCGCAACAGGCGCGGCAACGTGGCGATGATCACCGCGCTGACCGCCATTCCGCTCGTCAGCGCAGTCGGCTGCGCTATCGACTATTCATACGCGTCGATGATCAAGACCAAGCTTCAGGCGGCCGCCGACGCAGCGACCCTCGGCACCGTCTCCAACAATTCGCCGATCGTCACGACCGCGAAAGCCATGACCGGAAGCGGGACAGTATCAGGCGGCTCAACCTACGCGCAGAACTTTTTCAAGTCCGACAGCTCGGCGTTTTCAGGCGTGACCAACAGCGAAACGGTCAGCAAGAGCGGCATGACCGTCACCGCAACGCTCAATTACTCCTATTCGGTTCCGACCTTTTTCATGCGGGTCATTCCTGGCTACAACAATATCACGGTCTCTGGCTCGTCCACGGCGAGCTTTACGCTGCCGACCTACATCAATTTCTATCTGATGCTGGATGTCTCCGGCTCCATGAGCTTCCCGTCGACGCCCTCCGAACAGGCGAGACTCATGGCGGTCAATCCCGACAACAACCTCGGCAATCCCGGCTATCCGCAAGGCTGTCAGTTTGCCTGCCATTTCAGCGCACAAGGCGCTTGCAATCAGTCCCCCGGACCTCCAGTCCCTGTAGTCTATCAAGGCCCAATCCCCGCTGTTGGGCATAGTTACGCAGGCTACCAGCCGAATCCTTCGCCGGGAGGATATTGTCAGGGATTTACAATTTCCCGCTTGGGGACCACGCCGACGTCATTTGGAAGCGGCACCAATGCAAGCAATGGCGGCCACGTAAATTGGACCAACACGCCGGTTTCATCCTGCACCACGGCGGGAACCACGTCCTGCATCCAATTGCAAGCCGATGCCGTCGGCTCGGGTGTGAAGGCGCTGTTGCAGCAAGCTACGACCACCGAGGCCTACACCGGCATTTCCACTCAATTCCGGATCGGATTGTTTCCGTTCATTCGATGGCTGTGCACTTCCAGCGCCGGAAGCTCCAATTCCTGCTCGGTCGGGCTGACCAACAGCTTCGGCACCGGAAGCACGATCGCCACCTTTGCCTCGACTCTGGCAAGCCTGCTCGATACCGGCCAGAACGCGACGCTCGGATCCGGCGGCACGCATTTCGAGAATGTGCTTCCCGAGATGAACACCTTCATCACCTCGATTGGTACGGGCACGAGCCCGAGCAACGCGCTGCCCTACGTCTTTATCGTCACCGATGGTTCACAAGACTATCAATACCAATCGGGCGGAACTTGGGGTGTTGAAAACTGGACAGTTACACCAAATGTGCCTAACCAGAACTCAGCGACTACGATACCCAAAAATGGCAGTCGAAATGACCAATATATCGGCCCCAATGCCACGGATTGGTGCGGGACGATGAAAGCTCGTGGCATCACGATCGCCATCCTGTACATTCCATATCAATCGATCCCTGACGCGAGCACGATCTTCGATGATGAAGATGGCTACGCCAACACCAATGTTGGCTATCCCAGCGGCACGGATTACATTCCACCGGCACTGAAGAGCTGCGCTTCGCCGAATTTTTTCTATACCGCGAACTCGCCAGCAGCCATCACGGCGGATCTGCAGGCGATGTTCCAGCAGTCCCTCAGTACCGCCCACATTGCGCAGTAGGACTGCCGCAGCGCGTCATCTCGGCCACAGATATCAAGCCTAAGCGCAACGATTACCGCCGCATCGCATTTGTTTGGGGGTTCGGAAACCTCTCGCTGATCATCGCTGCGCGGACATATCGACAGGCCGGCGGCCTTTACGCGCCGGGCGATCACCGCCGCGATCGCGCCTATTCGATCTTCTATGTCGGCATCAGTATCGTTCCAGGCGCCGCTGATCTGCGGCACGCTCGGCAAAGAAGCGGCCTGGCATTACGGCTTCGCCGCAGCCGGGGTCGGCATGCTTCCGGCGCGGATTGTCGGGCCGAAGTGACACTTGGGCCAGGCTCATAAAATGAAATCGATGCTCGTTTCCCGGATGCTTACTGGGATTCGTGACATTCGCTGCGCTTCGCGACGCGCCCGGCAAGCGATGCAATCACTTGCGTGGTTATGAAATCAGTGCCGGCTTTATCCGGAGCTAGCAGGTGCTCGGAACGCCGTTGTATTGAACACAAGCAGTGACGCGTGGCGTCGCAAACACCGTATCTGCAAGGGTGATCGGTCCGGTCATGAATGCACCGAACATCGGCGTAAAGGTATAACTGACGGTGGCCACGATCGCATAACAAGGATACGTGCTCCCGCACGAATTCTTGGCAAAGTTCGCGGGCAGATTGCTATAAGTATTGGACGGGGTCAGCGCCGTGCCGTTGAGCGAATAGCTCCAGCTCACGATAGCAGCGGTATTGGACGTTGCCTCTATTTGCGAAAGAACCACGACCGGCGTTCCCGTGTAAGGCGCAAGAACCTTGCTGGCTGCCCCGGTGATATTCGTCATATCCGTGGTGGCGATCGCAGGGTAAGTGCCACCGGTGCCGTATTGATTGGTGATGGCTGCCAAAACGAAGGACGCCGAGCGAACCTTCATGTAGACGGCGATCCCGTTTGCTGCGTCGAACGTGCTGAGAAACAACACCATCAGCATCGGCAGGATCAGCGCGAACTCGACGGCGGCTATACCGCGGGTCGATGCGCCGAAACGCCGGCAAATGCTGGCAGCCGCGCCCCTCATCCGGAATAGGGCTCCACCCGAAACGCGCTCACTCCCATCATTTCGACGGCGCCATTTTGAACGGAGCCGACATCAAATCCCAATGGTCCCGGCACCACCGGCCACGCGTAAACGAGTTGTACGACCATGATCTCGCCCGCAGCGCCCGCGGCGTAGGTGTACTGCGACTGGGTGCGCATGCTGCCACCGCTGTTGTACATCGAGGGGGCCGAGGTGCTGGCTGCGGCAAACGACGCGTAGTCCTGCACCACAATGAACAGCTTGGTGCAGTTGAACAGCACTGGACAGACCTTGTTGACGACCGTGGTGGCGGTCCAATTTCCATTCTCCGCCTGGCCGGTCAGAAAATAACGTGCGGCCTGATTGGCCGCATTCTGCAGGGCCATTTGTCCGTACAGAAAGATGCATACTTCCAATATGGCGATCAGCGTCGCGATAAATGGCGGTGCGATCAGGGCAAATTCCACGGCTGTTGCACCGCGCTCCGTGCGGACAAAACGGAAAATTTGCTTTGTCAGGCGCCTGAAATACGCCGGCGTTTTTTGAAACATCGCAAGCCCGCCGCCCTTCCACAGCCGCCCTGCCAAGTGCAAGGCCAAGCCGGTTCCGAACGGCACGAAAGATGCTCCTCAAATTGTAAATTATCCATTCTGCCAACCGTTTGATCTCGGGCACTTCGACGTTGGCGCGATTAAACGATCGTTTACCCAACGATCTCATTTGTGGCGGTGAAAGTTCCGCGAACACCCTTCGCAGCCAATTTGCAGGCTAACAAGGTGCCCAATGCGCGTCGCCGCGCGAGTTGCCGGAGCTTGGCCGTTCGGCGCTGTTTTACGTTGCGCATGATGCCTGGCCCGCATCAAAGAAGCGGTATTTCAAATGATCCAGGACTTGCTCACCGTCGTCGCGACCGCCGGGCAGACTTTTATGAAAATCCTTCCGATCTCGATCGGGGTCGCCTTGCTGTTTACCGTGCTCACGTGGTTCTGGTCGTGTAATCCGGGCCGCGCCTGGTGGCACAAAAGCGACCTCGCGACCGATCTTTGTTACTGGCTGATCATTCCGATAATCACCCGCTTTCTGCGCATCGGCATGCTCATCGCGGTCGCGGCCATCGTGCTCGGCATCACCAGCGCCGGCGGGCTTGTCGCATTCTATGAGCACGGTCATGGACCGCTCGCCGCGCTGCCGCTCATCGCCCAAGGCATTATCTTTCTCATCGGCCAGGACTTCATCATGTACTGGACGCACCGCTGGTTCCACGGCGAGACGATGTGGAAATACCACGCGGTGCATCATTCCACCGAGGAACTCGAATGGATCTCGGCGGCGCGGTTTCACCCGATCAATCTGTTCCTCGGCAGCGTGCTCGCCGACGTCACCATGCTGTTCGCGGGCATTTCGCCCACTGTGTTTGTCGTGCTCGGACCGCTGACGGTGGCCCATTCGGCCTTGGTGCACGCCAACCTCGACTGGACGCTGGGTCCGTTCAAATACATCTTTGCCGGCCCGGTGTTTCACCGCTGGCATCACACTTCGCCGGATCGCGGCGGAGAGAAGAATTTCGCCGGCACGTTCTCGCTGTTCGACGTCATGTTTGGCACGTTCTATATGCCGGAAGGCCAGCTCCCCGACCGCTACGGCATCGACGAGCAACCCTATCCGCAGAGCTTCGGCGCCCAGCTCCTCCATCCGTTCAAGCAGCGGCAGCCGCCACAGCAGCAGCCCGCGGCGCTAAGGCCTCCCGTATAGTTAAGCAAACGTCACCGCCGCGGCGCTGAGCGCCCGCCGCGGGGACGATTTGCAGTTCATTCACCAATTTGCAGTCAATTAGGCCTGTCGGCGTGCGGACGCTTGGGTTGTCGAATCCGCGTAGCGTATCGGAGAGTATCGATGACGGACAAAAGCGTGCGGGACCGCTCGCGCTTACGGCTGGTGCTTTGGCTCGCGGCCGCCCTCGCCTCGCCGATCGTCGCCACGCCGGCGGGCGCCGCAAGCCCGGTCGTCGTCCATGTCGATCAAGCCCGCATCATCAAATTGCCCGAGCGCGCTGTCACGGTGGTGATCGGCAATCCGCTGATCGCCGATCTGACGCTGCAGCGTAACAACCTCGCCGTCATCACCGGCAAAGGCTACGGGGCGACCAACGTGGTCGTGCTCGATAAGGACGGCAGCGTGCTCGCCGAGCACGACATCGAAGTGCAAGGGCCGGCCGATCCGACCGTCGTGGTGTATCGCGGCGTCGACCGCGAGACTTATAGCTGCACGCCGGATTGCTCGCGGCGGATTACGCTTGGCGACTTCCCCGAGTATTTCAACAGTACGATGACCGAGACCACCTCTCGCAATACCCAGGCCATCGCGGCGGGCGGCAGTCAGCCCCACTAGAGATTTGATCGCATTTTCTTCGGAAAACCCGCGGCCACTTTTTGCGGAAAATGCTCTGGTTACGCCGGGGCCGCGGCGGGAATCGGCAGCGCCGTCGTCGACTTGATCTTCTCCATGGCGAAGCGCGACGTGACGTTCTTCAGCGGCACGGCGGCGATCAGCCGTTTGTAGAAGGTATCGTAGCCGGCGATGTCGGTGACGACGACCCGCAGCATGTAGTCGACGTCGCCGGCCATGCGGTAAAACTCCATCACCTCCGGCATGGCGCCGACGACCTGAGCGAAGCGATCGAGCCATTCTTGCGAATGGTCGCCGGTCTCGATCGAGACGAACACCGAGACGCCGAGCCCGATGCGGTCCTGGTCGACTAGAACGACGCGCTTTTGAATGACCCCATCCGCTTCCAGCCGCTGGATACGCTTCCAGCAGGGCGTCGAGGACAGGCCGACGCGCGACCCGATCTCGGCCACCGACAGCGAGGCGTCATCCTGCAGAACCGTAAGGATTTTTCTGTCAATCTGATCCATTGGAGATTTTCTTCCAAGAAACTCCACCGCATCTCTATATATAAGAAAATTATTCTAAATCAACCCCTTGCCAGTCACGACAACCGCCGTTACGCCGGATTGGCGATCCCTTGGCATAGCGGCGGCGCGCGAAGCCTTGCGCGTTTGAGGGTAGCCACCCAGCGCATAGGAAACACCGGCGGGTAACCGGGTATTCCGTTGTCCCAGCTTGGCCCACGGGCGGCCTCGCCTGGACCGGCGCCTTCCGCGGGGCAACTCAGCGCAGCACGACGCCGCCTTCTTCGATGTACCGGCGGATGATGTGGTGCGCGATCGCATGCGGCACCGTCGCGGTCAGGCCCTGCGGATGCTTGTGCAGCAGCATCAGCACCAGTTCCTCGCGGCTGAACCAGCGCGCGTCTTCCAGTTCGCTGCGATCCACGGTGATTTTGTCGGACAGTGCCTCGGCATGACAGCCGATCATCAGCGACATCGGGAACGGCCACGGCTGCGACGTGAAATAATTCACCTTGCCGCAAACGATGCCGGCCTCCTCCAACACCTCGCGACGCACCGCCTGCTCGATCGTTTCGCCCGGTTCGATGAAGCCCGCCAGGCACGACCACATGGTCGCCGCAAAACGCGGCGAGCGGCCGAGCACACAGCGGTCACCGGCGATCGGCAGCATGATCGCCACCGGATCGGTGCGCGGAAAATGCTGCACCTTGCAGGACGGGCAATCGCGCCGCCAGCCGGCGTCCACCGCATTGGTCGGCACACCGCAATTCGGACAGAAGCGGTGCCGCGCATGCCAGCCGAGCACCGCCTTGGCCTCGGCGAGCGGCGGCAGATGCTCGGCGTCGACCAGGCCGTGCACAGAGATGCTGCGCAGATCGGTGAGCTTGAGATCGCTGCGCGTCTTGAGCGGTTCGACGGCACTGACGTCAAGCGCAATGCCGAACCGGGGCGCACCGTCCATCAGGCCAAGGAACACGGTCTCGCGCGCCCCGTCGAACGCGCGCGCCTCGTCCATCGCGAACAACGGCTGTAGCGCGCCGTTGTCATTGTGCAGCACAACGAGTTCGCCGCCGATCAGATAACATCCGACGGTCGGATCTTTGACGAATTTCGCCAGCGCGGCCTCGTCGGTGCGGCACTGCGCAGCACGGTCGATACGGCTTGCCGTATAACCGAGATACGGCCACGTGCCGAGTTCTGAGCGGATCGACACGGCGATTACAAACCGTCATTCCGGATCGCCGCGAAGCGGCGAGTCCGGAATCCATAACCACGAACGAAGATGTTTATGCACGAGTGAACCGTAGTTTTGTAACCAGGGGTTATGGATTCCGGGCTCCTCGCTGCGCTCGGCCCCGGAATGACGAAAGCGTTGGCCATCTGCCTACTCGGCCGCTTCGCGCAACGGCCGCGGATAAAACAAATCGTATAGTTCCGGGCGCTGCCATTGCGGCCCGAGGACGCCCTGCTTGGCCGCACAGGCCTGCGACGAGCCGACCTCATCGCGCGTGCCGCGCAGATAACGCACGCGGTCAAGTTCGACATCGACCACGCTCAAACCCGCCGCAGTGCTCTCGAACAAAATCTCCTCGGGCGTCGCCACCATCGCGAGCCCGCGCTGGGCGTGATCGAACAAATTCTGCGTGGTCACCACCACCGCCAGATTCTCGATGGCGCGCGCCCAGATCAGCGTCCGCCACGTCGCCCAGAGCCGGCGCTTGTCGACGCCAGCCGGCATGAAGATGAGTTCCGCGCCGCGCAGCGCCAGCGACCGTGTCACCTCCGGCATGTAGACTTCGCTGCACATGGCGAGCCCGACCTTGCCGTGCGCAGTGTCGAATACCGGAAACTCGTTGCCGGCAACGTATTTGAATTCCCAGGTCGAACCGCCCGTATAGATCCATGGCCCGTTCGGATGCGTGCGCCGATAGCACACCGGCGTGCGGCCGTCCGGATACGCCATCACGATGAGGTTGTGCGCGGTCGCAGCCTTGCGATCAATCGGCTCAATGGTGCCGAACACCGCATGCACGCTATGGGTCGCCGCCGCTTCGGCGAGCGCCGGGATCGGATCGTAGCCCGCAGGCATCCGCCACGGCCCCGGATAGGTTTCCGGAAAGCACACGAAATCGGCGCCGTCATGGGCGGCATGCTCGATCGCGCGCACGGCGTCGGCGACATTGCGTTCGTCCTCGCCCGGCGGGTGCGCGATCGGCTGCACTATAGCGATGCGGAAGGTCATTCGTTTCCTCCTCCACGCGTCCAAATCACATCTGCGCCGGATTGAAGCCGCGCCCGGCGCTTTGGTCAAGCTGGCGAGCCAATCGTGGAACCGACCGTTCGCGTTGAAGTTAAAGGCGCTTTCGTGGCGCTTCATCCTGTCCCGCGATATTGCGGAAGGGGACCGCCCGAGCGCCCTGCCGGAGCAGCGGCACGACGAAAAAGGCGACGGCTATGACCGCCGCCGAGATCACGACAAGCGGCCGCAAATTTTGGTCGAAAACATGGGTATAGAGAAAGGCCCCGACATTGTTGGCCAATGTCGACGCAAGATTGCCTACGGCCATAAGGGTGGCAAAAGTGAAACCCTCGGCCCCTGGCGCGCAGCAGTCGGCAGCGAGTGTCAGCGTAGCGACCATGGCGAGCATTCCGGCAAAACCGGCGCCGAAATAAATAATCGCGGCTGAGGTCTCGCCCGAGAGGAACAGGAATGCCGCGGTTGTGAACGCGCCGAAGCCGATGCTGACGTTCAGCAACCGCTTCAGGTTCAAATCGCCAAACAGTGGCCGATAGAGCAGCGCACCGACGATCCAGCCCAAAGCTGAAATCGAAGACAGGATGCCGATATAGCTTTGGGAAAATTTCAGGGTATCGGTCATGGTGAAATAGAGCGGCGTGCTCAAGCCGGGGCTGAAATTATACAAGAATAAAAATCCGGCAATCAGCCATAGCTCGCGTCGCTTCAGCGACGTTCTGAGACTCGCGAAAGAGTCCTTCATTGCTTGAACATTGATCGCGACTTTCCGCTCCGGAACCAGGAGCAATGTCCCGGCGATGACAACGACAGGCGTGAAAGCAACAATCGCCGCGGCGCCACGAAGCGCCTGTTGCGGCAACAAGCGCTGCACAAGCTGGCCGCCGGCGATTGCGGCCGCCATGGCGGCGACGTTGTACCAAAGCCATTGCTGATTAACGAAACGACTGCTCGCGCCGAAACGCTGGCCGTTTTCCACCAGCACGGCGCCGCACAGTGTGCTCGATATCGCCATCGCATAGGCGGTGACCGCCAGGGCGAAAAACAGCGCGCTCGGGGCGGAGAGCCGCGTCGCCCAGACAAAACCGCCGACCGCCGCAATATTCACGAGCACCAGGTAGCTTTTGCGCCGGTAGCCAAACAGCGGGACGAAGTCCGAAATCAATCCGTAGAGCGGCTTGATGATCCAAGCCAGGTACAATAGCGACGTGTATGCGGCGATCTGAGTAGGCTTCCAGCCTTGCGAGGTCTTCAGATAATAACTGAGAGGTTGCGCGATCAGTCCATCGGGCTGGGCAAGTCCCTCAACCACGTAAACAAGCGCGAAGAACAGCAGCAGCCGGCGGATTAATGACCGGTCGCCGGGCCGCTGCTCGGTGCTCATCGAGGACGGCTGCTCATTCATCAGCAACGGTCCAGTGGTGTGAGCACGCGCACGCGATGGCTCACCATTTGGCCGAGACGGCAAGTTCGTAAGTTCGCGGGTCGCCCAGATAGACCTGGTCGGGATAGCCCGGATCGGAAAATGCCGCATAGATGGCATTCGTCAGGTTGCGCACGCGAAATGCGATGCGCATGGTGTTGATGTCCATCATGGCTAAATCCTTGCCGGGAACATCGACGAACGCATAAACGTCCGCTGTCGTGTAGGCGTCCATCGTCGTCGCGTCATCCTCGAACAGATAACGGTTGCCGACGTGGCGTACCGAGCCGCCGATCTCCACCGGCCAGCGCCAATGCTCGAAGCGATAAGACGCGCCGGCGTTGACGATGACCGGCGCAACGTTGGAGGGCGTATTGCCGGTCCAATCGCCGTTGACGCTGTTGAAATTTTCGTAGCGGGCCTGTGTCAGGGCCACGTTGCCCCAAAGCTTCCAGCCTTCGATCGGACGCACTGCGCCGGCCAGTTCGATCCCCTTGGTGGCGATTCCACCGGCCAAGTCAAAGGTCATCGGGCCGGTCTGCACGTAAACGTTATTCCGCTTGATATCGTAAGCGGCGAGCGTCCACTCGGCCTTGTTGTCCCACAGCAATTGCTTGACGCCGGTTTCGTAGATGCGCGCGCTGGTTAACGCCAGCGGCGAGGAGGCATTGACGGAGAAGATGCCGGCCGCCGCCGGATCGTAGGAGGTGGCGTACATGCTATAGAGCGTCAAGTTCGGGATCGGCTCGTAGGTGTAGGCGGCGCGGTAGGAGACCGGCTTCCAGGTCTGGGTGAATGGCTCGCCAGCGGGAACCGTGCCGTCGAAGTCGACACCGCTGCTTGAGAGCGTCCAGTCGTCCGCGCGAACGCCGCCGATCAGGGCGAACGACGGTGTGATCTTCAGACGATCTTCGAGCGCGCCGGCGACGTCATTGAGCTGTTTGGTCCGGACATCCGGAAACCCCGAGCCGTAAACGCCCTGGACCGGATTGACGACGGCGACGTTGTCGAAGGGGTAATCGTTTGGATCGCCCTCCTCCACGAACGTGATCGAGTTTCCGCTCACCTGGGCTTGGGCGGCGAGTCGGTTGTCCATGCCGAACAACCGCGAGTCCCATAGGAAATCGATATTATTGCCGATGACGTGCTGGTTGTGGGTGACGAAGAAACGGTCGCGGTCGATGGTTCCGGCCGCGAATTCCGCGCCGTCGTCGAAGGCATAGGTTTCGCTGTCGAGGCAATTGCGCTTGGCCTGATAATAATAGACCTGATCTTTCACCGTCACATTGTTGAGCGGCGTCCATTCGAAACCGCTGCGCAGCCACAATTCCTGGGCGCCGGTGGCGTTGTCGGCGACGTTATAATTGGTCGTCAGCGTCCGCCTATCGATCGTCATCGGTCCGAGATTGTCCCCGGAGAATGTACTGATCGCATTGCCTGAGACGACGCCGTTCACCGCGTTGCCGCCGGCAAACGAGGTCGGCACCAGCGGCGTGCCCCAGTAGGCGTGACCGGAATCCTTCTTGTAATCGATGGCCGCGAAGACCATGAAATTATTATTGACGTGATAATTGAACTGCGTGGCGAGATCCGTCAGGTCGCGCCAATCGCCGTCAATGAAGCTGTTGATGCTCGATCCGACCGCGTCAAACCGATAATCGAGCCCCGGCACGCCGGTGGTGCCGCCCGAGCCGTAATGCGAACGGAACGTGCCAAGCGAATCCACCGACAGGTCAAGCTCGTTGCGGATTGGCCCCGCGGTCGGCTGGTTGTTGACGTAGTTGACCGAGCCGCCGATTGCATTCATTCCCGACATCAGCGCCGACGGGCCTTTGAGGAACTCGACCTGGGCGAGACCGCCCGTGTCCATCAGGCGGGTCGTGTCGCTCGATTGGCCGATGGAAATTCCGTTGTACAGAACGTTGACTTGGCCGAACGTGAAGCCGCGCATCGAAAAGCCGGCGGGTGCGCCCGACGAGTCGATATCCAGAACGCCCACGGCGCCTTTAGCGATCTCGGCGCTGGTGCGGTAGCCTTGCTCCTGCATGGTGGCCTGATTGACCACCTCGACCGTTGCCGGCGTCTCGCGCACGCTCAAGCCCAATCGGCTCGCACTCGTGGCAGTCGCATTGCCGTTGAGCGGACTCGCGACCGAAGTTGTTGATGACGGCTGGCTCGTGCTGGCGCTGCGTATGGGAGGCGCCGAGGGGGTCGGCCGGCCGCGCTTGCGAGCGGTTTTGGGCTGCTTTGGCAGCCGTCCCCTCACACTGATCTGCGGCAGCTTGCTCTGGCTGCTGATCGGTTGCCCGCTCGGCGGCGCCGTTTGAGCGGCAGCGGCGCCGATTGTTAGCTGCGCGCCGATCGCCAGAACAGATGAAGAGGTAAGAAGATAGCCGAATCCAGATAGCCGGCCGCTCCGGCGGCCGCGGTTGTTGACAGACACGACATAACGCCTCGAAGGCGAAAGAAACCCGTCACCGCGGCTTTTGGCTGCTCCACATTCCGCTTTCGCCCTTTGTTCGCGGACTGCAAAACAACCGGACTCCCTGTCGACGCCTGGACACCCCGCCCGAGACGCGCACGCGCGTGACTTACGACTGACGGCAGGTCTCCTGGCTTGCGGGTCCTCACCTGCCGTCGCCTTCCCGGGTACCAATCCCAGTGGCTAGTGACGGAAGATTCGCCGCTCACAGTTGCGGGGGCAGCCGCGGCGTTGAGCAGGAGTGCCCGCACCGCGTTCCCTTTTGATCCCCGAGGGGAACCGTCGTGAAGAGAATAGGCAGGAAGTTCCGCACGGGGCAACCGCTCGAACTGGACTCGCCGGGCCTTGCACTGGATTCCGCCGCGATGTGACTAAATAATCACAGTCGCTGGCGCCGACAATTCAGCTCGGCTAATGCGGTAGTGGCGAGCGATCGAGCACCACGGACGGGGTATGAACCATGAGGAAGGTCTTCGTTATCGGCATCGGTGTGGGCAACCTCGATTATGTCACGGTACAGGCCATTAACGCGCTCAATGAAGTCGATGTGTTTTTCATCATCGACAAGGGACAAGAAAAAGAAGAACTCGTCCGTCTGCGAAAAGACATTTGCGAGCGATACATCAGGGACAAGTCGTACAGAACTGTTGAGACGACTGATGCACCACGAGATCGCAGGCCTTCGTCCTACGAGCCAGCGGTGCGTGCATGGCACGAGCAGCGAGCGGATATTTACGAGCAGTTGATCGGAGAGGAGCTTTGCGAAGACGAATGCGGCGCCTTTTTGGTGTGGGGCGACCCGTCGCTCTATGACAGCACCTTGCGAATTATTGACAACATCATTCAAAGAGGGAGCGTCACGTTCGAGTATGAAGTCATTCCGGGCATCAGCGCTATTCAAGCGTTAGCCGCGAAACACAAAACTACCCTCAATCGGATTGGACGTTCTGTTCACATCACGACGGGCCGCAAGATCGTTGAAGGCCTGCCAAACAACATCGACGACGTGATTGTGATGCTCGACGCGGACTGTTCGTTCAAGGCGATCGATGAATCCAATATCGACATTTATTGGGGGGCCTATATCGGTACCGAGGACGAGATTCTGGTAGCCGGGAATCTCCGCGAGCTCATGAACGATATCGAAAAGACGCGAGTCGAGGCCAAGGCACGGAAGGGATGGATCATGGACACATACCTTCTGCGAAGGCGCGATGCTTAGCGCCGCAGACGTCATGCGCATCCGGCATGTCGAAATCCTCGACGGCGTCGAACACGCAAATTTCTTCGAGCAGCGCGCCACCGAATATTCCAAGGGAGCGAGCCGCGGAACTTGGGATGGCGAAAACGGCGTGTGGGCTGATTTCGACCGGCGGCAGGCCGCTGCAGCAATGTGAGGCTTTCGCTTGAAGCGAGACCGGAGCTACACTAAGGGACAAGCGACAGCAGCACGCCGGATAGCAGAAATGCAAACGCCCGCCTCTGACACTCACGCAGCACGCCGCGCCGGTTGGATCGCGATCCTGACAGTCGTCACCATCGTCAGCAGCCTCGTGTTTGCTTGCGCCGCGCCATTCGCGGCGCTTGCGACGGTGGCTGCACTCCACATGAACCGGCGCGATGCCTTCGTGGTCACAGGCATCACTTGGGCCGCGAACCAAGCCGTTGGCTATGGCTTGCTGCACTACCCGCAGACTTGGGACAGCGTCTGCTGGGGCATTGCCATTTTTGCTGGCGCCATCGTTGCTACGGCGGTTGCCGCTGCGGTTGGCGCCACGCTGCGACCCTTCGGTCGGGCGCTCACGGTACTCGCGGCATTCGCGGCAGCGTTCGCGGCCTATGAAGGCACCCTCTTCGCGGCGACCGCCGTACTTCCTTCCGATGCCGGAGCCTTCGGCCTGTTGGTTGTACTCTACATACTGAAGGTGAATGCCCTGGCGTTGGCCGGACTTCTGCTTCTGCAATTTGCCGGCGCGCGGATCGGCTTGGCATCCGGGCGCTCGACTGGCATCGCACCGACTGCAGCCTGAATAATGCATCCGCCGGAGCGGATCGTCTGCCTGACCGAGGAGACCACCGAGACGCTCTACCTGTTGGGCGAGCAGCACCGCATTGTCGGCATTTCCGGCTATACAGTCCGGCCGCCGCAGGCGCGCAAGGAGAAGCCGCGCGTCTCGGCTTTCATCTCAGCCGACATACCTAAGATCTTGGCGCTGGAGCCTGATCTGGTCCTGACGTTTTCCGACCTGCAGGCGGAAATCGTCGCAGCCCTCATCCGCGCGGGCGTAGCCGTCCATGCCTTCAATCAGCGCACAGTCGGCGGCATTCTTTGCATGATCCGAACGCTCGGCGCGCTCGTTGGCGCAGCAGACCGGGCCGACGCGCTGGCGGCCAGGCTCGCATCCAACCTTGAAAACGTGCGACAGCGAAATGCCGAATATAGCGCGCGCCCAAAGGTATATTTCGAGGAATGGGACGAACCCATGATTTCCGGCATCGCCTGGGTCTCCGAACTGATCGCCGTCGCCGGCGGCGCCGATATCTTTCCGGAGCTTGCCGACTGCAAATCCGCCAAGGACCGCATCATCACGCCCGACGCGGTAGTCGACCGCGCACCTGACATCATCATCGGGTCCTGGTGCGGCAAGAAATTCAGGAAAGAGAGTGTCGCGGCCCGACCAGGTTTCGACGCCATTCCAGCTGTCCAGAACCGAAAGCTTTTTGAAATCAAGTCTGCGCTTATTCTCCAACCCGGACCAGCCGCGCTAACCGACGGGCTCGCAGCGCTTGAAAGTATCATTCGCCGCGTGCCCTAGCTCCAGTCGCATTGGTCAATGTGCTGCAGCGACCCACCGCTGGCACAATTCTACCCTATGGTTCTTCACCCGGCAGAGGCCACGCACTACAATCGAGTCGTGGCGACCCCCCAGCCCGCATAGGCTCGCGGGCCGAGTGGCAACACAGTGCCGGCCGAACCGGCAGCGCGCGAGAAGGGAAAAGACGCGATGGTTTCCGCCATTCAAACCGACCAGCGTGGCGCTTATGCCGATTACGACAGCCGCGCGCTGTCGCGCGATCCGCAACGTGTCGCGGTCTCCGATCTTCCGATCATCGATCTTGCGCCGTTCATGGACGGAAGTGCATCCGAGGACCGGACGCGCACCGCGCGCGCGGTCCGCGCCGCCTGCATCGACATCGGCTTCTTCTATGTGACGGGGCACGGCTTCACGGCAGCCGGACTCAACGCTGTCCTCGCCCAGGGCTTGGGTTTCTTCGCCCTGCCGCTCGAACAGAAAATGACAGTGCTGTCGCCCGATGTCGACTCGCCGGGCTTCGTGCGCACCGGCGGACTGGATCCGGAAAAGAACCGCGACAAGGTCGTCGACATCAAGGAAAGATATTCGCTGACGCGCGAACTCAGACCCGGCGAGCGGACGCGTCCGGATTCCAGGACCGGCAGGACGCTATGGCCCTCCCGCGATCTACTGCCGCGCTTCGAACCCACGCTGAAGAATTATGTCGCCCGCCTTGAGCGCGTGACGGAGGCGCTCAACCGCGCCTTTGCGTTGAGCCTCGATCTGCCCGAGGACTATTTCGACGCGCTTTACGGGCGCCCCGACATGGCGCTGACGATGAATTTTTATCCGCCGGTCGATCCGGCCAAGCTCAAGGCCACACAGTGGAGCTTTTCGCCGCACGCGGACTATTCGGCCTTCACGGTGCTGCTGCAAGACGAGAGCGGCGGGTTGCAGGCGCGCAATTCGGCCGGCGATTGGATCGACGCGACGCCGAAGCAGGGCACGTTCGTCGTCAACGTCGGCAATGTTTTGCAGCGTTGGACCAACGACCTTTACAATTCGACGCTGCATCGTGCGCTGCATGTCGGCAACGCTCCGCGCATCTCGGCCGCGTTCTTTGTTTATCCGGACTCAACCACCGTGGTTCGCTGCCTCGAGACCTGTCGGGGGCCGGACAATCCCCCACGCTACGAAGACGTGACGACGGCGGACTATGTGCGCGTGCTGCGCGAGGACGCGCATCGCGCGGGCCGTCCCGCCGTGGCTGCTGAGACCGCACAGCGCCTCAAAAGCAACTAGCGGCGTTGCCGTTGCACGCAGCTTGGCTGGACAAACGAAAGGCGATCCGTCTCGCCGCGCGCCGCCAGCCTGGAACTGAAGCTCAAACAGCCGAACGATCCGACGCCTCTGCCGACGACTCGAGCCGCATTGGCGGCGCAATAAACAGCGGAAGCTCCCATATCTGCGACCAGACAGCAGACACCGGGATGCGGTGATACGCATCCGGAAAATGCTTTTGCAGCAGGGCGCCAACGAGCGGATAATAGTCGGGGTTCATATTGGGAAACAGGTGGTGCTCGGAATGATATGATTGATTGACATGAAGCTTGTCGATGAACCGAGGAAGAATGAGCGACGTCGAGCTCGCCAGCGCGTCGCCGTCGTCGCGAAGAGGCCGGAGCGCATGGGAGGAAATAAAATAAGCCGATGTGACGACGCTGACGAGGAACAACGGAATTAAACTCGCAGCGATGTATCCTCCATGCCCGGCAATTTTCGCGATCGAAAACTGAATCGCGACGATAACGGCGATCTCCAATATGACCTTCGACTTGTCGGAAAGCGTGTAGTTCGGCTTTGACGGAACCAACTTTGGTTTGAAACGATTGGAATAGAACGCAGCGACGGTATTGCGTATATTTGCAATTGCGAAATACAGGAAACAGAGCGGATTATATTTCAGGCCTCGATTCGGATAAAACAGCGTTCCGTAGACTGTCGTTGCAAGCGAGGCCTCTGATGCCAGAAATCGGCGCTCCGGATCGTCCACGGAATTGGTCACGACATGATGGTAGGTGTGGACCCGCTTCCATACCGTAGCCGGCACGCACAGAAGGCCCCAAAGCACCAGTTCAGTGGGATACAGGACGAATTTTCCGCGCACGACATTACGATGACTGACATCGTGCGCGATGAGCGCAACGCAGGAGAGACTCGAGCCAATCGCCAGCGAAATCAGCGGCCAGTAGAAATGCGCAACGAAACGGAAGGCTACCCACCCCGCGACGACAATCGCAAGATGTATTCCGCAGACCATGAGCTTGCGGGGGTTTGGCGCGAAAGCCTGCCTTGGGATGGCGGGCATCAGGACGCGAGCATAGTCGCTGGTATCCATATTTTGCCCGCAGGGCGAACCGCCCCATTCGACCGCGATCCAGTGGAATTACATTAATTCATCACAATTGGCCAGCCGATGGCAATGCGGACGGCAGCAGAGCGGCACGTTTGGGGAAAACACAGTTTGGCGAGGTCAGCGAATATCATCGCCTCGAACGACCGGCCGCAGCGAGCACGCCGACGATGAGCATGGAAGGAAAAACCTGCGTCATTACCGGAGCGACTTCCGGAATTGGTCAGGCAGCGGCGGAAGCCCTGGCGGCGTCAGGCGCGCGCGTAATCGTGGTGGCCCGCAGCGAAGCCCGCGGCGCAACGACGATCGCGAAACTGCGGAGGATCAACCCGAACGCGAGCCACACTGTGCACTATGCCGATCTGTCCCGCGTTGCCGATACGAAGCGCGTCGCGGCAGAGATCGCGGCGGTAGAGCCGCGTGTCGACGTGCTGATCAACAATGCCGGAGCGCTGTTCAGCTATCGCCAAACCACGGAGGATGGGCTCGAACGCACGTTTGCATTGAACCATGTCTCATACTTCGCGCTTACGCATGGTTTGCGGCAACAATTGCTATCCTCAGCTCCCGCGCGCGTCATCAACACAAGCTCCGCCATGCACCGGCGGGCACACCTGGATTTCGAC
This sequence comes from Xanthobacteraceae bacterium, assembly GCA_049300295.1. Classification (GTDB taxonomy): domain Bacteria; phylum Pseudomonadota; class Alphaproteobacteria; order Rhizobiales; family Xanthobacteraceae; genus BOG-931. The sequence continues at coordinate 14,843 of JBAQJL010000116.1, read as the reverse complement.
GATCTACAATTTGAGCACGGCTACAGCGGTGTCTATGCCTACGAACGCTCAAAGCTGTGCAACATCCTGTTCACGCGCGAACTTGCCCATCGCCTCACTGGGACAGGCGTTACGGCAAATGCCCTGCATCCCGGCCTTGTAGCCAGTCGTTTTGGCAATTCGAGCGGAGGACTGGTCGCCCCGATATTTGGCGCCATGAAGCTTCTGCTCGGGGTCTCGGCCGAGACGGGGGCGCGCACGATCGTCTATCTTGCTTCATCGCCGGACGTTGCGGCCATTTCCGGGCGCTATTTCGAAAAATGCCGGCAGGTGTTGCCCGCTCTCCAAGCCGATGACGACCAAGCCGCCCAACGCCTTTGGATCGCGACTTCGAAGATTGCCGGGATCGAATGGGATCGCTAGCCTTGACGAAAGGCTCGGCTATCGGGACGCTGGCACGACCAAGCGCTCACGCAATGCGACAATCGTAACTTCTGGGAGAACTCCTGATGTTTAAGCGAATCATCGCGGCCGTTGCCGCATTGGCCATCTCGGCCGGCGCCGCCGCGGCGCAAGAGGTCAAGCTCGGTCTGATCCTGCCGTATACCGGGGTCGGCGCCGAGCTGGGGCAGCAGATGGACCGCGCCGCCGAGCTTTATCTGAAACTGAACGCCGCGCAGATAAGCCCCTACAAGATCATCCTCATCAAGCGCGACTCCAAGGCGCCGAACGGCGCCGAGGCCAAGGTCGCCGCCCAGGAATTGCTGACCCAGAACAAAGTCGACGTGCTGGCCGGCTGGAGCTATTCGCCCGACGCGATCGCTTCCGCGCCAATCGTCACCGCCGGCAAAAAGCTCGGCGTCATCATGAATGCCGGGACTTCGTTCATCACCAACCTGTCGCCCTATTACGTGCGCACCTCGTTCACGCTGTGGCATTCGAGCTATGCGCTGGGCATCGCGACCGCCAAGACCTTGCACGCCAAGACCGCCGTGGTCGCCTACACGGACTATCCGCCCGGCAAGGACAGCCTGGACGCTTTCAAGCTCGCCTTCGAGCAGAATGGCGGCAAGGTACTCGACGCTATTCCGGCCGGCGGACCGGGCCAGGTCCCCGACTTCACGCCGTTCTTCCAGCGCGCCAAGAACGAGCATCCGGACGTGCTGTTCGTGTTTGTGCCGGCCGGCGACCATGCCACCGCGGTGGTCAAGACCTACGGCGCGCTCGGCATGCGGGCCGCCGGCATCAAGCTGATCGGCCCCGGCGACATTGTCCAGGACACCAAGCTGCAGGGCATGGGCGACGCCGCGGTCGGGCTGATCACCATGCACCATTACAACGCCGATCTCGACAACCCGCAGAACAAGGCGTTCGTCGCCGCCTGGAAGAAGGCGTACGGCGCCGACGCGTCGACTGATTTCTTCGCGGTCGGCGCCTGGGATGCCATGGCGGCGATCGCTCACGCCGTACAGGCTACCAAGGGCAAGATGGACGGCGACGCCGCGGTAAAGTCGTTGCTCGGCTGGACATACACAAGTCCGCAGGGCCCGATCATGATCGATCCGCAGACCCGCGACATCGTCATGAACGAGTACCTGGATGAAGTCGTCAAAGGCCCCGACGGCAAGCTGCACGAGAAGGTGCTGGAGACGATTCCTAATGTCAAAGACGAGTGCAAGGCGCTCCAGTTCGGACCGTGCAAGCCGAAGAAATAGCGACGCGACCATGGTGGTGACACGCAGCGAAGGTGGCATCGCGGCTCGCCGCCAGAACGCTTTCCACATGGCCTCGATCATCGCAGCCATGCTCATTGCGGGCATGGCGCTACTCGTCAGCACCGGCGCGTCATCTCGCGCCGATGACGTCGAAGGTTTCTACAAAGGCCACTCGCTCTCGATGATCATCGGCTTCGGCGTCGGCGGCGGTTACGACCTCTATGGCCGGCTCGTCAGCCGCTACATGGGAAAATATCTGCCCGGCAAGCCGACGGTCGTTCCCGAGAACATGGCCGGCGCCGGAAGCCTGCGAGCTGTCGATTATCTGTATTCTATCGCTCCGAAAGACGGCTCCGTTGTCGGAACATTTTCCCGGACGCTGCCGCTCGCGCCGCTGCTGAGCGGCGCCAATTTCGACAGCAGAAAATTCACCTGGCTTGGCAGCGTCGCGCAGGACGTTATCGTCTGTTTCACGTCGCGGTCGTCGCCGATCAAGACCTGGCAGGACCTTCTGACGAAGCCGTCGTCGCTCGGCGGCGAAGGCGCCGGAGCGGAGCCGGATATCTACGCCCGATTTGTGAAGAATATTTTCGGCGCCAAGGTAAAGCTGGTCAGCGGATACCGCGGCACCAACGACATATTCCTTGCCGTCGAGCGCGGCGAGCTCGATGGCGTCTGCGGTATTTCCTGGGGAACGGTCGTGAGTGTCCACCCGGACTATATCAGGGACGGCAAGATCAACGTCATTGTCCAGATCGGGCTCCGCAAGAGCCCGGATTTGCCCAACGTACCGACCCTTGCGGATGTCGCGCAGAATCAAGAGCAGCAGCAGATCATAAAACTCATCGTCACGACGCTCGCGATGTCACGGCCATTCGCGGCGCCGCCGGACATTCCCGCCGACCGCAAAGCGGCGCTGGTCGCTGCGTTCGAACGCACGACGCAGAATCCGCAATTCAAAGCCGAGGCGCAACGGATCAAGCTCGATGTCGATTTCGTGCCAGCTCAAGCGATCGACAAGCTCCTGGCAACTGCTTACGCGACGCCCAAGGCGCTGATTGCGAAGACGGCGGACGCGATCTCAAAGTAGCGACAGCGGGCCGCGAACGTCGGCCCCGCGCCAGTGTCAGCGTCAGTGCGGCCACGGCATGATCGGCACGGTGCTGAGCGCGTTCGCCGGCGAGCCATTGACGATCTTGGTGCTGATCGCGAGGTAGATGAGCGTGTGGTGCGGCTTGTCCAGGACGCGATAGATCCGGGTCGTCTTGAAAAAGATGCTGGTTTTCTGACTGAACACCTCTGTCTTGTCGGGCAGCTTCGACATATCGACATTGATCGGACCGATCTGCCGACACGACAATGAAAAATTAGACGGGTCTTCGTTGAGGCCCAGAGGCTGGCCCCAGCCGCCTTTCCTCGCCTGCGAAATGTGGCACACGACGCCGGCCACTTGCGGATCCTCAAACACGCTCAGGCACACTTTGTCGTTCGGCGAAAGCAGATTGAATGTCGTGCTGACGCAGTCCAGGTCCGTGGCGTGCGCGGGGTGAACAAATGCGGCGGTCAATAGAGCCAGACCGACAAGCAGCTTCATTTCACAACCTCCATAACTGTCCCGATTCAAACACGACATATCGCACCCGATTTCCACAAAATACTTCTTCTGGCGACAAGGCAATATATACGGCAGCAGCCGGCCTGCATCATTTTTTGCTATATTTTTGTATCAGCCACTCAAGCTCTTTGCTGTTGAAGACGTCGATACATTTCATCAATGTAAATTTTCCCCCGTGCATGCCCACATATTCTTTCGACAAAAATCCTTTGGCAAGCGCTTCGGCTTCTTCATAAGCCTCGATAGGGAGGCTGCCGCGTTGAAAGTAACCGCCGGCGACAGCGGAACTGTCCTTCACCACTTCCTCGGATTGATAGCCATGCGATATGCAAACGCTCAGCGCAAAGTTTTTCAGATACTCAGCGGCGGAATATTGAACGGGAACATTAGTGTCCTTGGCGTCAACGGCTGATGGCCCGATAAGGAGTACTAACGCAGCGAATGCATTGACTTTGAAGTCCATAGAGAAACCTCATACGCCGCGTAAAGCGGATCAGAACCCGGTGACGCAGATCAGCAAAGCATCCACATCGTCGGGCAAACGGTCGCCGCGCCAGGCGATGTATTGGTCGGGACGTATGAGCGCAAGATTGCGACCGTAAAGTCTGCGACCCGCCGGCTGCGCCACATCTAGGATTTTAAGTGGAATGCCGCGCGCCGCCGCGGCGCGCTCGAGCGGCGCTGTATCGGCTGCGTTGGAATCGAAACGCAGCAACGTAAAACCACGGCCGAATCGATCGAACAGCGAACTGCCCATCACGCGGCGATCGTCGAGCCAAAGATGCGGCGCGCGGCCGCCGGGAAGCCCGCTCGGCACGTACTCGTCGTAGGTTTCCGGGAAAACATCCGGCGGCGGCGTGCCATCCGTAACGATGACGGGAGAGCCGTCGTAACGGCCGCCGATCTGCACGCCGACCGCGTCCACGTCCTCGGCGCGGTTGAAATGATTGTAGCGCACGTAGGTCATTGTCGCCGCCTCGGCGCGCGCGGCGTCCCCCGCGGGACCTTCAGCCTCGATATTGTCCGGCACGACGGCGTCATGCATGCGCGAGGCATATTGGCGCGATGCGCCGGTGTTGCGACGGCCGATCGGCTTGCGTTCGGCTTCGTAGGAGTCGAGCAAACGCGGTCCGCCCCAGCCGTGGAGCACCGCGGCAAGTTTCCATGCCAGGTTTGAGCTGTCGTCGATGCCGGTATTCATGCCGAAGCCGCCGGTCGGCGTAAACAGATGCGCGGCATCGCCGGCAATGAAGATGCGGCCGGCGCGATAGCGTTCGGCGACCAGCGCCTGGCCGGCATTCCACGGATGATAGGCCAGTATCTCGATCGCGATATCGGCGCCGATCGTCCGCTTGAGCCAATCGGCCACCTTTGCGGTGTCGACGCCGCTGTGGCCGCGCTCCGGCTTGATCAGCATCATGAACTCATCGGCGCCATTGAGCGAGAAGATGACGCCGCGCGTGTGCGGGTCGGGATTGATCGCCCAATACATCCAGCCGCGGCGATGACCGACGAATCTCGGATAAAGCTCCGGGATGCGCATGTAGATGGAGAAGAACTGGCCGGCCCAATAGGCGTCCTTCTTCTGCACGTCGCCCTCATAGGCGATGCCCAGTGTCTTTCGGATGAAGCCGTTGCCGCCGTCGCACGCGGCCGCATACTGAGCATTGCAGATGATTTCATCCGCGCCGTCGGTCTTGCGCGCGTGCAGCCGCACACCCTCCTCGTTCTGCGTGAACCAGTCGATCTGCCAGCCGAAGCGAACGTCGATGTTCGGCGACTGGCGTACGCGCTCGAGCAGATAGCGCTCGACATACATCTGATTGACGTGAAACATCGGTTCCGGCAGCTGATCGGTGACCGGCATCTGCACCCGCATGGCGATCCGCTCGTCGCGGCTCGGCATCGGGAAACGATAGATTTCGTGTGACGACAGCCGGGTGAAATAGGCCTGATCGAACGGATGATTGCCCGGCAGGCCGAGGCGGCGCACCTCATCGGAAAAGCCGAGACGGCGGTAAAGCTCCATGGTACGGGCGTTCTGGCCGTTGCCCTTTGGGTGCCAACGGCTTTCCGGCTCGGTATTGAAGATCGTGCATTTGGCGCCGTGAAAATCGAGAAACAGCGCGAGCACCAGACCGACCGGCCCGCCCCCCACGATCGCGACTTGCGTTTGCGTTTCCTGCTTGGATTCCTGCGTCACGCCACAAGCTTGCGACAGCCTCGGCGGCGGTACAAGCAGGCCGGCGGCGGCGGCGCATGGCCGTCAATCGCCGAGCGCCTCGCGGACCGTTCCACGCGTACGAGCGCTGCTTTCTGGACCGTTTGCTCGACGGGCTCACTCATCGGAGACATTCCGGAAATTGTCCCGGGCTTGCTTAAAGCTTGGAGCTGACGCGCGAAGCCCCGCGAGCCAGCCAATAAGCCAGCCAATTCGCGCCATCGCGGCGACCCCACGGGATTTGACTTGGAATCGCAACACGGTCATGGCTGCGGTAACCAGCCTTCCGCGGCAGTTCGCAGCTTTCGCCCCGTCACACCGATGACCACGCTCATTCTCTTTATCGCCGCCTTCGCCGGCGGGGTGCTGAATTCACTCGCCGGCGGCGGGACGCTCATTACGTTTCCGGCGCTGCTGTTTGCCGGGCTCAACCCGATCGACGCCAATGCGTCGAGCGTCGTCGCGCTGTTTCCCGGCACATTCGCCGGCGCGTGGGCGTACCGGCGCAACATTCTCGCCATCACCGAATTCAGCGTGCGCGGCTTTATCGTTCTGAGCCTGATCGGCGGGCTGATCGGGGCTTTGCTGCTGCTCTACACGCCGCCGACCGTTTTCTCCGCGCTCGTGCCGTGGCTCATTCTGTTCGCCACGCTCATCTTCGCGGCCGGCAATTTCGCGCCGCTCGAGACGATCCGGCGCCTGCAGTCCGGTCCGCGCGGCGCGCTGTTCTGGCTTTTCATCATTGCGATCTACGGCGGCTATTTCGGCGGCGGCATCGGTTTCCTCATGCTCGCCGCCTTCACGCTGTTCGGCATGCGCGATATCAATGCGATGAACGGGCTGAAGATGGCGCTGGTCGGCATCATGGGCATCGCCGCCATCGTCGCGTTCATCGTCGCCGATGTGGTGCGTTGGCGGCAGACCGCGCCGATGCTGATTGGCTCGATCGCCGGCTCCTACATGGGCGCGCACTGGGCGCAGCGCCTCGACCAGCGGCTGATCAAGGGCTTCGTCATCGTGCTGGGCGCCGGGCTAACCGCTTACTTCTTCTGGCGCGGCGCCTGAACGCCCCTGCCTCGTCATTGCCGGGCTTGGCCCCGCAATCCATACTGCGCTCCCGAATGTGGAGGATGCCTGATGCCACGCGCACCGCGCGTTGCCATCGTGGGAGGCGGGATCGGCGGGCTCGCCGCGGCGCTGGCGCTGGAGCATCGCGGCGCCGAGACCATCGTGTGCGAACAGACGCCGAATTTGAGCGAGATCGGCGCCGGGCTGAACACCACACCCAACGCCGTCAAGGCGCTGCGCGCGCTCGGCGTCGAGGACCAGGTCAACGCGGTGGCCTGCGACACCAACTTTCTCAACATCCGCTCCTGGGACAGTGGCCGCTACATTTCACGCACGCGGCGCAGCGACTTCAAAGAAAAATTCGGCGCGCCCAATCTGGCGCTGCACCGCGCCGACCTGCTGGCGATCCTCGCCGGCGCGCTCAAGACGACTGATATCCGCACCGGCATGCGCGCCGTGTCGGTCGAGAGCCGCGCCAAGAACGCCGTAGCGCGCTTTGCCGACGGCAGCGAGATCGAGGCCGACATCGTGGTCGGCGCCGATGGCATTCACTCGGTGGTGCGCAACAGCCTGTTCGGCGCCGATGTGCCGCGCTTTACCGGCTGCATCTGTTGGCGCGGCATGGCGGCGGCCGACGCGGTGCCGCGCGACATTAATATCGCCGACGGCACGATGTGGATGGGGCCGCACGGCCATGTGGTGCACTATCCCGTCCGGCGCGGCGAACTCCTCAACATCGTCGCCCATTTCGACAGCGACGGCTGGACCGAGGAATCCTGGACGCGCGAATGCGACGTGTCGGAGCCGGTCACGACCTATGCGGCCTGGCACACCGATCTGCGGCGCGTCTTTCCGTGCAGCACGCGCTGGTACAAATGGGCGCTGTACGATCGCGATCCGCTCCTGCACTGGAACAAAGGCCGCGCCACGTTGCTCGGCGATTCCGCGCACGCCATGCTGCCCTATTTGGGCCAAGGCGCCGCGATGGCGATGGAGGACGGCGTCGTGCTCGCCGCCATGATTGCCAAACAGCCCGGCGATCTCGACGCGGCGCTGCAGGATTACGAGCGCCTGCGCGCCCCGCGCGCCAAGGGCGCGGTGCTCGGCTCGCGCGCCCGCGCCAAGGAAAACCACCTCGCCTCGCGCTGGGCGCAGCTCAAGCGCAACGTCAAATTCGCGCTGCGCGAACGCTTCGGCGGCGGCCGCAAAAAAGGCGACAACACCGCGTTCCAGGTCGGCTGGCTGTACGACTACGACGTCGGCAAGGAGACGGGGTGACCCGTCATTCCGGATTGCCGCGCAGCGGCAAGTCCGGAATCCATAACCACAGGTCTGCGAATATGGATTCCGGGCTCCGAGCTTCGCTCGGCCCCGGAATGACGGCAAACCGTAGCCCGCATGAGCGAAGCGACATGCGGGACCGCAACCCTAGTTATATCCCATATTGAAGTTATCTATTTTGATAACTATTATCTGGCTTATGAAGCGGCGCGACCTCATGAGTAGGCTCGACGAAGCGGACCGCAAGGGTGTTTGGGCCTTCACCCCAGCAACGTTCGCCGCGCTTTTCGGTAATCCCGCGCCGAACTATCTCAAACTGATGATGAAGCGCTTGGCCGATCAAGGCGTGCTCACGAGGGCCGCGCGTGGCGTTTATGTGAATGCGCGCGCGCGCTCGATGCCTAGCGATGTCCGGGAAGGCCTCATCCGGTTCCTGCGCCCGCGTGAGATCAGTTATGTCAGCCTCGAATCCAAGCTATCGGAAGCCGGTGCGATCTCCCAACTGCCCACGGTTCTGACTTGCATGACGACGGGTTCTCCCGGCCGGTTCGATACACCGTGGGGCGCCATTGAATTTACCCACACGGATCGGGATATCGCGTCCGGGACAGACGTACACACCCGCGATGACGGATTGGTCGAGGCGACAGTAGCAAGATCGGCGCGCGACCTCCGCCGCGTCGGCAGGAATGCGGGTCTGATCGACGCCGAGATCTTGGCCGAAGCGATTGCCGAGGAGACATCATGAACGGCAGAGCCAACAGCATCAAAAGCGCCATCGCGGACTTTATGTTCAAGCGCGGCATCCCCGGCGAGATGGAGCAAAACCTCATCAAGGAAACCATCCACCTCCATTTGCTGTCCGCGCTCTCCGAAGCCGGAGTGCTCCGCCATGTCGTGTTTCAGGGCGGCACGGCGCTGCGTCTTTGTTATGGGGGCGAGCGATACAGCGAGGACCTCGACTTCGTCTGCGGCAAGGCAGGCTCTTATGTCGACGCCATCGAATTTGAGAAGCTTGTCGGCAGTGCGCTCGAAACGACAAAAACCACATTGCATCGTGCGTTCGACATCAATCCCGATGAAATCCTCCTCAAACAGCCGCCATTCCCCTTAGCCATTAAAGGCAACGCCGCAAAGGTCGCTGCATGGCAGATCAGTGTGCCGATCGCGGCATCGCGGCACGCGCCGAAGTCGCGCGTCAAAATCGAATTCGCTAACGTGCCCTCCTACGATGGTGGACCGAACGTGGCAAAGACCGCTCCGGGGCTTGTCCAGATGGAGGACGTTATCCTCACCGTGGAAAGCGCCAACGAAATCCTGGCCGACAAGGCCGTAGTGCTGACAGCGAGACAAGCTCTCAAATACCGCGATGTCTGGGATGTCTGGTTTCTGACCAACAAGCTGGACGCCGAGATCGACAGAGACATGGTCGCCAATAAGTTTGCCGATTACGGCACACCGAACGTCGGCACCAAGGCAAAGCAACGGCAGCAAGAACTGACGAAGACCGCCACCGAAAAGGCCTTCCTGGATGAGATGACCCGATTTCTTCCCGCCAAACGCGTTACGGAAATCAGCAGCGCCGGCCTGCACAAATCGATCCTCGCCGCCAGCGCCGATCTGATCGCTCGCGCCGTGCTGTAGGGCAAGGCGCATCCGAGTAACGCTTATTCAGCGATAAACCTCGCGCCGATGGCCGACGGCCACCACCAGCACCACGAACCGATCATCCTCGATCGCGGCCACGATACGATAATCGCCTACCCGATAACGCCAAAGCCCCTTGCGGTCGCCGGTCAGCGCTTGGCCGAGACGACGCGGATCGTCACTACCGGCGATACGCTCGCGCAAATAGCGCAGCACGCGCCGTTCAGCGTCCATGCCGAGCTTGCGCAGATCGCGCGCGGCGGCGCGATCGAACTCGACGCGCCACGCGGGCGCAGCCATCAGCTCTTAGCGCGCTTCTTGAGGTCGCGCTCCAGGCTTTCGAGCGTCACACGCGGCCCGCCACGTCCAAGCCGCCGGCGCGCCAGGTAGTAATCCTCGATATCCTCGATTTGTCGCAGGATCGCCTCGCGCGCGTAATAGCTCTTGCTGCGGCCGGTTTTCTTGGCGAGCGCGTCGAGCCGCTCCTCTATTTCAGGCGGTAAGCGAAGGGCGAGCATGTCGGGCCTTTCCAGTTTGCTATACATGTATAGCACGAGATGCGACCGGACAAAGGCCGAGTTAGGCGCAAAACGCCGTCACCCGCCCTATCGCCTCGCGGCAAATTCAGCCGCAGGGCTACGCCCCCTACTTCGCCTCCAAAAACAAAAAGCTGTGGTCGGTCAGCGTCGTGCCGTTCGCCGCGGTCGCATTGAGGTGGCAGCCGAGGCAGCCGCTCGGCGGCGTCGGACCGAAGGCGGGAAGCCCCGGCTTGGCCGGCGGAAAGAAGCTGGCCGGCAAGGCGCTCGCCACGCCGGCCTTCGCGGTGGCGTCCTGCACATAAGTTTCGATCACGATATTGGCGACGTTCGCCGGCGTGCCTTGCGGCGCGCCGCCGGTCTGCCACTGCGTCGAGACCAGGCGATAATGCGCAAACACCGACCCGGCCAGCAGCTTCTGATAATAGGCATTGAGCGCCGGGTTGGCGGCGATCTTGTTGTTGCGCTTGATCTGCACCGGCGCGTTGGCCGGCGTGCCGTTGGGGTTGAGCTCGGTATAGGGCTTCCGAGCGGTTTGCTTGTTGTACGGCCCACCCTTGAGCGGATCGATGAACACGGTGTCGTTATCGACCTGCTCGAAGGAGGACCAGAAGAAGCCGCCCTGCGACGGCGTCTTGTGAATGATGTGCAGTCCGACCAGCCCGAGCGTCACCGGATTGTGACCGGGGCTCTTGGCGCCGTCCGGCGTGTTGTAGACGATGGCCTGCGTCGTGTAGTAGCGGCCGCTTTTAATTTCGCTGCCGTTGAGGATTTTCCATGCCGATTTGAATTCGATCGAGCCGGTCGGCAGCGTCAGCGTCTTGATCGAGTTGAGCACGCTGAGCTTGTACCAATTGTTGCTGAGGATCGCGGTATATTCGCCCTGGTTCATCAGCCGCTGATAACGCAGCCAGCGGCCGGACTGATCCGTCACCACGCCGCCGACGGCTGTGACATCGGTCGGCGGGGAGATGACGCTCGCAAGATGCTCCAGGCTTTGCGGCGGCGCCGCCGTCTGCGCCGTGCGCAACAGATCGATCGGCTGTTTGGCGAACAAAGCCGCGAGCGATTTGCCGTTGCACCACGCCGCCGGGCTCTGTCCGGATGCGACGAAGACGTCGTCGGACGACATCTGCGTCTGCCAGACGACCGGCCCCTGATTGAGGAGCTTGATGTTGAGGATCGACTTGGTGGTGTCGGGCATGCAGGTCTGCGTGGCCGGCCAGTTGAAGGCGATGAATTCGTTCCAGGAAAAGATGTCGACCGCGTTCTGGTTCTCGCCATGCGCCGGGCAGGCGTCGACCGGCGCCGCCGCCTGCGCGGAAGTTATAGAGGACGGACAGCTCGAGCCGGCGCAGCCGGCCCCGCCGCTGCAGGCGTTGCTGGGAGGCGCCGCGTTAGCGCCATCGGCGAGGAGAAGAGCTGCGAGCAGACCGAGCCATAGGGCGATGCGACCATTGATCATGTGATGACCCCGTAAGCTGCGCCGCTTTATCCGCAAGCGGCCGGCAAGGCGGGATGATGGTAGCGGATTTCAGTGGCGGTTGTAAGATACTTACAATAAAACTTTAAGTGCACATAAGGCAATGCCGAATGGCCGCTGAAATCGGGGCAACCGGTCGGCGTGTAGGGCGGCTTAGCCGAAGGGGTAACAAGCCGCCTTTCAAACAAGGATTGCGATTTCCGTACGCGAGTGCAAATTGAATGCACTGTCACTGTAACTCGTAGTTCGCAACAGTTCGCTCAGCCCGCCTTCGCTGCGCTTCGGCGCGGCAACCTTCACTCGCTTCGCGAGCGAAGGCTGGTGCCAGGAGAGGACTCACGCCAGAGAGCCAAGTTATTGAGATATATTAGGAATTTCAAATGCGGAAATCCATCGTACTCGCACCCGTATACTCGGCCCAAATCGCTTAGGTGGCTCGAGTCCTCTTTGGCTGTAGCGGCACCGTACTTACACCACTTTGCAAATAATTTCCTCCCTGCAAGCTGCTGCCTAGGTCAAATCGCGTATCGGCAGGATGCCCTTTCGGAGCTTGAAATTGTGGCCGGGCCAATTCGCAACAGCAGCGTCGAATGTGGCATGTCCGCATTACTGTATCGGTTGCCGCGACAACCCGTGTTAATGTTCCGGGCGTTGCGGGAGTAAGTGACTAGCTCGAAAAGGAAAAACGCCCCGATGAGCGCCGAGCTATGGCTCCGTGGGGTTTTTCTTGTGCCCCCGTTTTCAGGGACGGATGTTCGACGAAGTGTCCGTTCGGCTTCGACGAGGGCGGCCTTTCAGAGTCCGCCGTCACGTCGCCAACGCTCAATCGAGCGCGGCGCGCGCGGGGTCATTTGTCGGCGAGTGATGCCGCACGGGAGCGTGATGATCGCCGGTCACCCTGACGTAATCGGTGGATTTTATCAGGTTGCGGCTTCACACTTTAGCTGTCGGCAACGTTCGATTACGAGTGCTGCAAATCTCCGATGAAGTCGCAACTCGGAACTATCCAGCCATCCAAACTGGCCATTCGAATTGCACTCCAAAAAATACAACTTTTCTCCATCCTTGATGAAATCCAACCTGCCAAATGCTAGATCAAATTTTCTCATCAATCTTTTGGTCAATTCATCAATCTCATTTCCTAGACAAACAGGGTTCCACAAAGATTGAGTTTCTGACCCGATTTCCCTTCTCCAATCAACACTAGCTTGGTTGCGAATGAATTCGCATTGAAAAAAGTTAACGTCGCCATCCAGATAAACACAAGTAATGTCTGCCCCCCCTAAAATCGCTTGCTGCGAAAACCATGGAAAGGGGCGCAGCAGAGAAGACGATAAAGTCGTGGTTGTGTAAAAAACCTTTCGTCCAACTTGAGGGTCTCCGAGGGGCTTAATAATGATGGGATCGTCTAAGAAGTTCTCACGTACTGAAAACGCATAAGACGGAACATCGAAGAACGCAGAGGCTATTTTTAACTGCAAGAGCTTCGGCAGCCTACGATCAGCATAAGGCTCAATAAAAACTGTCCGCTGGCGCACTCTAAAAATGGCGTCAATCAACAATAGGATTTGACGAAGTTCGGACCTTCCAAATTTTAAATTCTCAGATGACAATCTTTGTTCGGGGTCGATAGCAAGGTCCACGAAGGGCTTTCGCCAGAGCAAAAATACATCGTCACTATAAAGATCGACTGATCGGCCCGCAGGGTCAACAAATTCACATTTATCATTCTCAATTCTTATTTCGTAATGCTCCCAAAGGTCGACGTTCCAACGAAAGATTGGAACGTCGGCATCTTTGAATAGACCAACGAGAACATCGCATGTCCCGTCAGTTGACGTTGTGGGTATAAAAAGCCCCACGTCGCTTAGTCGTTATTATCGGCCCTGGCGTCATTCGGATGCCCTTGGAAGTCGTAGGTCTGCTGACTATTCATAGTAAAGGCTGCAACTTTTATCTCTTTGCCGGACAAGCGTTGCTGAGCTACGAAGTCATAGTCAGGTACGATAACATTCTGAACGAGCGGTGCCACAGCTAAGTCGGCAGGAGATACGGCACCCGTTTGCGGCACCACGGTCGCGGCTATCACTGCAAGGACTTGTTCAATTGCCATCGGTTTAGCTCCCCAACCGAGAGTTTCCCCCCGCCCCGGAGAATTCCGGGACGGCATAAGCATAGCGAGCAGCCAAGTTGTGGTAAAGGGCATCTCCCCTCAGACCCGTCCCCTGCCGCCGGGCCTGTCGGCCCGCGTGCCGTCCCGACTAGGTAAAAAACCGATCCGGCAATTCTTTGCAAATACCGTCCAATCCGGGAAACAGCGAAGCCTCGGTAATTCCCATTAATCGAAGCGCACCGAGTGCAGTTCCTGCCTCCGCTGTAAGCAAGTCAATTTTTGTCAACAGGCGTCTATGCAAGGAATTTTCGACCTGCTCAATGTACGCTTCAATATCTACTACATTGGACAGCATAAAAATCGATTGTTGCGGCATGGCCCTGTCATTATCGCGGTAACCAGAACGTACATTGTGCAGGGAAAGAAAAGGAACCTCCAACGCACCGAGGTTAGCCGCCCGAGAAGCCATCGCTCAACGATGAGCACGGCCTGCTCGACCTTTGCTTTATCCCGCGGACGTCGCGGCCTCGCTGGCAAAATGGCGGTGTCGTAGTGCATCGCCATTTCCGCGTAGGTCCGGTTGACCTCGGGATCGTAGAGACAGGCCTTGATCACAGCGGTCTTGGTATTGTCTGGCACGAGCAAATGCGGAACGCCGCCGATCGCCGCGAAGGCATGAACATGGTATTACGGTGACGCTGCATTAAATTCCTGGGCTCAGCCTACCCTTCGGACTCATTCCCGTTACCCTTCGGGCGGAGCGAGCCTCGAAGGGCGACGGCCAGGGCGTCCGGACCGCATCCTGCGAGGGCCGTCGCGGCCACCTCAGAATGACGGTCCATCTGCACAAATCAAACAAGTGCGTAGGATGGTATTGAAAACGTCTATGCTTTCCGAGCCTTAGCCGAAAAAGCGCGAATCATGGCGGCAATGCCATATTTGCCGCGCTGCGAATCAAACAAACAGTGCGAAATGATTCGCTGTCAGATCAAAGAGATGACAGGGGTCGTTTGAATTTATTGGATTCACCCCGCCCGCCGAACTAAAAGAAACCCATCTCGCCTTTCGAAGGGACGTTCTTCGCGAGGACACTCCTTGGGACGGGGCGAGTGCGGTGCCCGCGGGCGGATTTGTAACCCGCTCCCGGGCGGCATCGGGCATCAGCCTGCCGGCATCATGACCGGC